>CANJMS010000070.1 GCA_947475825.1 Nitrosomonadales bacterium | reverse complement strand
TCCGCCAGATGGCGGTTCGTCCGACGCCGAGAACCGCCATAATCTGGGCTTCAGGTATCTCGCGATCAAGTGCGTACAAGATATGCGCCCGATTGACTTCTCGGGCATGGCGCAAACCCTTTGCACGATATGATTCGATCAGCTCACGGTCCTCGTCGGTAAGATGCAGCTCGGTCTGTCGCATGGCAGGCTCCTCGTCATTGGGTGGATATGCGACAGTATAATATATGTTTCGTTATTTATGTGTTTATATACTATTCCCAACGCGCCGATCCAGTTCGACATGCTGGGAACTGTTACTTTCCATCCTGGCTGGACACAATCGTTACTCACACATCACTGCGTTACGCTGTGATGGTGTCAGTCCTGATGTGCTCAAGATGAACAAGATCATTAGCGAAGATGCGCTGCGCCGTGGGCTGGGGCGCATTGAATCTACCGCCAGTGAAGTCTGGCTCAAGGCACACATCATGCGCAGCCTAAGCCACCGCGCTGAACACGCCATGATCCCTTCATATTGGAACTCGAAGCACGCAATCAGCGTATTTGTTCAAGCTGCGCCAGGCAAAAGGTACACAGAAGTTGTTGCAACGCCAGTTTCAACGCGAAGACTGGCCACTTCTGGGATTCAACGATCAAGGCTGGAGTGCGGTCGAAGATACCATCAAACTCAATGGTTGGGACCACGCACGTCGTGCCGTGATATTGCGGTGCGCCATCACCATCAACATCAGCGGGGCGCTTTTTCTATAGTTGCCCTAAGTAGGGCGGTGCGGCATAATTGGCAATTTTGAAATTGTAATTATCCGGCTCACTCGAGAAACTTCACAGGAATCATTCAGGAGATCAGTAAAAATGGCAGCGGCACGTAAGGTATCCCCCCCTAAATTCAACGATATAACTGGCGCAATTCGCGCTCTGGCAATGGATGCGGTGCAGAAAGCCAATTCCGGTCACCCCGGCGCGCCTATGGGTATGGCAGAAATTGCCGATGTACTGTGGAATCGTCACTTGCGCCACAATCCAGCGAATCCCAAGTGGGCAGATCGTGATCGTTTTGTATTATCGAATGGTCATGGTTCGATGTTGATTTACGCGCTGCTGCATTTGTCTGGCTACGATTTGCCGATGGACGAATTAAAGCGCTTCCGCCAATTGCATTCACAGACTCCGGGGCATCCCGAATACGGCTATACCGTTGGCGTGGAAACGACAACCGGCCCGCTCGGTCAAGGCCTCACCAACGCCGTGGGTATGGCGATGGCGGAAAAATTATTGGCAAATGAATTTAATCGTCCCGGGCATGAGATTGTTGATCACCATACTTATGTTTTCCTCGGTGACGGTTGCTTAATGGAAGGCATCTCGCACGAATCCTGCGCATTGGCGGGCACATGGGGTTTGGGTAAGCTGATTGCGTTCTGGGACGACAATAATATTTCGATCGACGGCCATGTTGAAGGCTGGTTTACCGATGATACCGCCAAGCGTTTTGAGTCTTATGGCTGGCACGTCATTTCAGTTAATGGGCATGATCCCGAAGCGATTGATGCGGCGATTGTGGCTGGCAAAAAAGTGACCGATAAACCGACCATGATTTGTTGCAAAACGATTATCGGCATGGGTGCGCCGAACAAAGCCGATACGCATGAGGTGCATGGCGCGGCATTGGGTGATGCAGAAATTGCGGCGACGCGCGCGAACATCGGCTGGAAATATCCGCCGTTTGAAATTCCTGCGCATGTGTATAAGGCTTGGGATGCGCGCACCAAAGGCGAAGGTTCAGAAAAGTTATGGAACAACAAATTTGCTGAATACCGCGCCGCCTTTCCAAAAGAAGCGGCTGAATTTGAGCGGCGTATGAAAGGTGACTTACCCGCCAACTGGGCGCAATTTGCCGCTGAGGTGATCGCCAAAACCAACGAAAAAGCGGAGACCATTGCCACTCGCAAAGCCTCGCAGAATGCTATTAACGCATTAGCGCCAGCTTTGCCTGAGTTCCTCGGCGGCTCAGCTGACTTAACAGGTTCTAACTTTACCAATTGGGTAGGCTGCAAACATGTACATGGCAAAGCACCTGGCAACTACATCAGCTATGGCGTGCGTGAATTCGGTATGTCGGCGATTATGAATGGTATGGCTTTGCATGGCGGTCTGTTGCCTTTCGGCGGCACATTTTTAATGTTCTCAGAATACGCGCGTAATGCTTTGCGTATGGCAGCACTCATGAAGCAGCGTGTGATTTTTGTGTACACGCATGACTCCATCGGCTTGGGCGAAGATGGCCCAACGCACCAACCAGTTGAGCAGACCGCTACTTTGCGCTACATTCCCAACATGGATGTGTGGCGGACGTGTGATACGGTTGAATCAACCGTCTCTTGGGTGTGTGCGGTGGAGCGCAAAATCGGCCCTAGCAGCCTTATATTTAGCCGCCAGAATTTAACCTTCCAGAAGCGTGACAACGCGCAAATTGCCAATATCCGCAAGGGTGGCTATGTGTTGTCGGAAGCTGCCTCTGTTGCATCTGGGGGTAAGCCACAAGCGATCATCATCGCCACTGGTTCTGAGGTGGCATTAGCCATGCAAGCGCAGAAGGCGTTGGCGGATGAAGGCATTCACGTGCGAGTCGTGTCGATGCCCTGCACCAATGTGTTTGATCGCCAAGATCAGTCATACAAGGATAGCGTGTTACCTAAAGGCAGCAAGCGCGTAGCAGTCGAAGCGGGGATCACTGGCTTCTGGCATAAATACGTGGGGCTTGAAGGCGCGGTAGTGGGTATGGATACCTTTGGTGAGTCCGCTCCGGCAGGCGATTTATTTAAACACTTTGGTTTCACGGTAGGCAACGTGGTCAAAGTCACCAAGAGCATACTGTAATAGCTTGCAGCCAGGCATCTGCTCATGAGCTAGCGGGCAAGATTTTCTTTAAAGTTTAATTTTAAATTTCTTTAAAACATCTAATTTATTAAAACATCTGGGGGGAGTACGTTATGACAATTAAAGTTGGTATCAATGGGTTTGGTCGCATTGGTCGCATGGTATTTCGTGCGGCTATCAAAGATTTTCCTGAAATTGAAGTCGTGGCGATCAATGATTTGTTAGAGCCGGATTACTTGGCATACATGCTCAAGTATGATTCCGTGCATGGCCGCTTTAATGGCTCGGTGGCGGTTGAGGGCAACACGCTGGTGGTGAACGGCAAAAAAATTCGCCTTACCGCTGTTAAAGATCCATCCCAACTAAAATGGAACGAGGCGGGCGCAGACATCGTGATCGAATGTACAGGCTTTTTCCTGACTAAGGAAACCTGTCAGGCACATATCGCAGCGGGCGCGAAGAAAGTCGTACAATCTGCGCCATGCAAAGATGACACGCCGATGTTTGTGTATGGTGTCAATCATGCCACTTATAAAGGTGAGAATATTATCTCGGCGGCATCCTGTACTACCAATTGTCTAGCACCAGTGGCTAAGGTATTAAATGACACTTGGGGCATCAAGCGTGGTCTGATGACCACAGTACACGCGGCAACGGCCACGCAAAAAACCGTAGACGGCCCATCTGCTAAAGATTGGCGCGGTGGCCGCGGTATTTTAGAAAATATCATCCCTTCTTCGACTGGCGCGGCCAAAGCGGTGGGTGTGGTGATTCCTGAACTAAATAAAAAATTGACTGGCATGGCCTTTCGCGTACCCACTTCGGATGTGTCCGTAGTTGACTTAACAGTCGAGCTAAACAAGCCCGCTACTTACGACGAAATTTGCGCGGCCATGAAAGCAGCCTCGGAAGGAGCAATGAAAGGCGTGTTGAGTTACACCTCAGATGATGTGGTGTCTACCGACTTTCGTGGTCATACCAGTCCGTCCATTTTTGATTCCAAGGCCGGCATCGCGCTTGACCCTACCTTCGTCAAAGTGGTGTCGTGGTATGACAACGAATATGGCTATACCTGCAACCTGATGCGCCTAGTGCGGCATATTGCTAAATAAGCATTACTAACAGATCAATATTCAGAGGTAGCGGTTTTTCAATGTCCCGAGTTGGTAATCTAAACTTGGGACAAGACAAAATCGCTATCCCTCAGTGTTTAACAGGAGAATAAATTGTCTGTAATAAAACTGACCGACTTGAACCTCAAGGGCAAGCGCGTTTTGATTCGTGAAGATTTAAACGTACCACAAGCAGATGATGGTAGCGTGACAGACGATACGCGCATACGCGCTTCGCTCCCAACTATTCAGCACGCGATGCGGGCGGGTGCAAAAGTCATGTTGATGTCGCATTTGGGTCGTCCTGAAGAAGGTGTGTATTCCGAAGCAGATTCATTGAAACCAGTTGCAAAGTGTTTATCCAAGTTGCTGGGACGCGAAGTGCACGTTATCAAAAATTGGCTGGACGGGAACTTTACCGTTGCGGATGGCGAAGTAGTGTTGTTCGAAAACGTGCGCTTCAATAAAGGCGAAGGCAAAAACAACGATGAGCTCAGTCAGAAAATGGCCAATCTATGCGACATCTTTGCGATGGATGCTTTCGGCACCGCACACCGCGCGCAGGCTTCCACACACGGTGTAGCAAAGTATGCCCCTGTTGCTTGCGCTGGCCCACTGCTGGCAGCAGAGTTGGAGGCGCTGGGCAAGGCCTTGAAAAGTCCGACATCACCAGTGGTTGCCATTGTTGGCGGCTCTAAAGTTTCAACTAAATTAACCGTGCTGGAGTCGTTGTCGCATATCGTTGATCAACTTATCGTTGGTGGCGGTATTGCCAACACCTTCATTAAAGCGGCGGGTTATAACGTCGGCAAGTCTTTGTATGAGGCTGATCTGGTGCCAGAAGCGCAGCGTTTGATGGCGGCTGCGAAATCTCAAGGACGTGAAATTCCCGTGCCAACCGACGTGGTAGTAGGCAAAAAATTTGATGCCAAAGAACCTGCCATTGTTAAAAAAGTAATCGATGTGGCTGATGATGACATGATTTTTGACATTGGTCCCGAGACTGCAAAAATCTACGCCGGCTACATGAAAAAAGCTGGCACGATTGTGTGGAACGGCCCCTTGGGCGTGTTTGAGTTCGATCAGTTCGGGCATGGTACGCGCACCGTTGGCTTGGCCATAGCCGACAGTTCGGCGTTTTCGGTGGCGGGGGGTGGCGATACATTGGCGGCGATTGCCAAATATAATATCAGTGATCGTATCGGTTATATTTCCACTGGTGGTGGCGCGTTTCTTGAATTTCTTGAAGGCAAAAAATTACCTGCTGTTGAAATTCTGGAACAACGCGCGGCAAAATAAATTATTAATGTAATGTAACAGAACACGCAGTTGGAAAAATAAAATCAGGAGATGTATGTTACGTAGAACCAAGATAGTCGCTACGCTGGGCCCAGCCTCAGATACTCAAGCCGTGCTGGAAGAATTAATTTCGGCTGGAGTTGATGTGGTGCGCATGAATTTTTCGCATGGTAGCGCGCAAGATCATATTGATCGTGCCGAAAGAGTACGCGCTGCAGCACTGGCTTGTGGTCGCAGTGTAGGTATATTGGCTGATCTGCAAGGCCCCAAGATTCGCATTGGCCGATTTGAAAAAAATAAAATTACCCTAAATAAGGGCGATACTTTTACGCTCGATGCCGCACGTACAAAATTGGGCGATCAGAACGGCGTGGGTCTGGATTACAAAGAGCTGCCCAACGATGTCAGCAAAGGCACAGTGCTTTTATTGAATGATGGTATGTTGGAATTTAATGTGGCTGGGGTGGAGGGTACAAAAATTATTTGTACCGTGGTGCGAGGCGGCGAACTGTCCAACAACAAAGGTATCAACCGTAAGGGTGGCGGATTAACTGCCCCAGCATTGACGGACAAAGACAGGGAAGATATTAAAACAGCGGCTCTCATTAAAGCCGATTATTTGGCAGTTTCCTTTCCACGCTCTGCAGATGATATGAAATTAGCGCGCCAGCTTATGATGGCAGCGGGTGGTACCAGTCTGCTCATGGCAAAAATTGAACGCGCTGAGGCGATTCCGGTTCTGGCCGAAATTATGGATGCTTCCGATGCCATTATGGTGGCGCGTGGTGATTTGTCAGTGGAAGTAGGTGATGCTGCAGTACCCGGATTACAGAAACGCATGATTCGCATGGCGCGCTCTAAAAATAAATTGGTGATTACCGCGACACAAATGATGGAATCGATGATTACCAATCCGATTCCTACCCGCGCCGAAGTATCGGATGTCGCCAATGCTGTGCTTGATGGAACAGATGCAGTTATGCTGTCAGCAGAAACAGCGGTCGGCGATTACCCAGTAGAAACCATACAGGCTATGGTGCGTATCTGCACCAAGGCCGAATCCGAGTTAGAAGCCAACTCGGTCGACCAGCGTTTGATTCAAACAAAATTTACGCGCATCGATCAGGCGGTGGCTATGTCTGCGTTATATGCGGCCTCACACTTTAAAGTTAAGGCTATCGTGACTTTAACGCAGTCTGGCTCAACCACATTGTGGATGTCCCGCGTAAATGTGGGTGTACCCATTTTTGCCATGACTCCAATGGAGAGCACCTTGCGTAAAGTGACGCTGTTCAGCGGTGTACACCCGATTGCCTTTAACATTGATTCAAAATTCCCGTCGGTCGTGCTGCACGCAGCGGAAGAAGAGCTGGTGCGCTTAGGGCAGGTTAGCAAAGGTGATCTGATGGTGATGACGATAGGCGAGGCAGTAGGCAAAACTGGTCACACCAACACCATGAAAATTGTGCGCGTGGGCGAACACGAAGATTGAAGAGTTGAATTCCAACAGGGTTTCCCCGTACACTGCGCTATATAAATTTTATTCGATACCGGCCCTGTGCGGATATTTCATTTTTAGTTTTTAGCTTTATTTAATTTTTAATTTTAGGAGAAGAAAATGGCTCTTGTTTCAATGCGTCAACTGCTGGATCATGCAGCAGAGAATGGTTACGGCCTCCCCGCGTTCAACGTGAATAACCTTGAACAAGTTAAAGCAATCATGGAAGCCGCCGATGAATGTAATAGCCCAGTCATTATGCAAGGCTCGGCTGGCGCACGTAAATATGCTGGAGAAGCATTTTTGCGCCATCTTATTGCCGCCGCAATTGAATCTTACCCACACATCCCGGTTGTTATGCACCAGGATCATGGCGCATCGCCAGCGGTGTGTGTAAACGCTATTCGTAGCGGATTCTCCAGTGTGATGATGGACGGCTCCTTGCTGGAAGATGCCAAAACGCCTTCCTCATACGATTACAACGTCGAAGTTACGCGTAAAGTGGTAGACATTGCACACTCGGTAGGCGTGTCAGTTGAGGGAGAGTTGGGTTGTTTGGGTTCATTGGAAAGCGGCATGGGCGAGCAGGAAGACGGCCAGGGTGCAGAAGGTAAGCTTGATCATTCACAATTGTTGACCGACCCCGAAGAAGCGGCGGATTTTGTTAAAAAGACTGGCGTAGATGCTTTGGCCATTGCCATCGGCACCTCGCATGGCGCATATAAATTTACCCGCCCACCCACTGGCGATATTCTGGCGATTGATCGCATCAAAGCCATCCATGCGCGTATTCCCAATACCCACTTGGTCATGCACGGCTCTTCCAGTGTGCCTCAGGAATGGCTCAAAATTATTGATCAATACGGTGGCGATATGGGCGAAACTTACGGCGTACCTGTTTCGGAAATCGTCGAAGGCATTAAGTACGGCGTGCGTAAAATTAATATCGATACCGATTTGCGCATGGCATCGACAGGTGCAATCCGTCGCCATCTGGCGAAAGACCCAAAGAATTTTGACCCGCGCAAATTTCTGGCTGAATCTACCAAGGCTATGAAAGAAATTTGCAAAGCGCGCTATGAAGCATTCGGTAGCGCTGGTCAAGCGGCTAAAGTTAAAGCGCTTTCGCTAGACATGATGGCCAGCAAATATGCCAAGGGCGAGTTGAAAGCAATCATCAAGTAACTCTAGTAATATCACTTTAAAAAGGCGGCCATGCGTCGCCTTTTTTACGTCCCCAACATCGCGCCAGCCTTTGCTTTGAGTACGCACGCAAAAACCTGTAAAATGCAGCGCTTAAATATTAATTTTAGGAGGCCATCATGGCTAAGAACTTAGTGCAATTTCTGATTGAAGAACAAAGACGTAGTCCGACTGGTGATGACTTAACCGGGTTGCTGGATGACATCGTAATTGCCTGTAAAAAAATTGCCTATAGCGTAAACAAGGGCGGGTTGATAGGTGTGCTGGGCAGTGCCGGTAGCGAAAATGTGCAAGGTGAAACACAAAAAAAGCTGGATGTGATTACCAATGATATTTTCATTGAGGCGTGTGAGTGGAGCGGCCACTATGCGGCGTTAGCTTCGGAAGAGATGGATGATGTTCACCCAATCCCCGCACAATATCCTAAAGGAAAATATCTGGTGTCGTTTGACCCCTTGGATGGCTCGTCTAATATTGATGTGAATATTTCGGTCGGCACGATTTTTTCAATTTTGCGTTGCCCCAACGGTGTGACCAATCCTACCGCCGAAGATTTTCTGCAACCCGGAACCAAGCAAATCTGCGCGGGCTATGCCTTGTATGGTCCCGCCACAATGATGGTGCTAACCACTGGCAATGGCGTGAATGGTTTTACGCTGGACAATGGTGTGGGTGAATTTTTCTTGACCCACCCAAACATGACCGTTCCTGTAGATACGCAGGAATTTGCGATCAACGCATCCAATCAACGTTTCTGGGAAGCGCCTGTGCAACGTTATATTGATGAATGCGTGAAGGGAAAATCCTCTGGCGGGCGTGAGAAAAATTTCAATATGCGCTGGGTGGCTTCGATGGTGGCGGAAGTTCATCGCATTCTGGTACGCGGTGGAATTTTTATGTACCCGTTTGACACGAAAGAAGCGGGCAAAGCGGGCAAGCTGCGTTTGTTGTATGAGGCTAATCCCATGTCCTTTATTATCGAGCAAGCAGGTGGTTTAGCTTCTACCGGGCGCGAACGCATCATGGAATTAAAACCCACAGGTTTGCATCAGCGCGTGCCGGTCATTCTGGGTTCTAAAAACGAAGTGGGGCGAGTAGTGGGTTATCACAAAGGCACATAATTTATCGTGTCTCTGTATGAATCTAATCTCTCTAGTCTACCCTTGCTGCATCGCGGCAAGGTGCGTGATATTTACGCGGTCGATGCACAACATCTGTTGATTGTACAGACTGATCGTTTGTCTGCTTTTGATGTCATTCTGCCGACCGCTGTGCCTGACAAAGGGCGCGTGTTGACGATCCTGTCCAATTTTTGGTTTGATAAATTGCAGCATGTTATCTCCAATCATCTGTCGGGGATTGCTCCCGAAACTGTCGTTAAAACAGATGCAGATCGCTCACAAATTTCGGGGCGCGCATTTGTAGTCAAACGCCTGCAACCTTTACCGATAGAAGCTATTGTGCGCGGCTATCTGGCGGGATCCGCTTGGAAAGATTACCAAAAAACAGGTGGTGTTTGCGGTGTAACATTGCCTGCGGGTATGCAGCAAGCGCAGAAATTACCCCACGCGCTATTCACGCCTTCCACTAAAGCTGCGGCAGGCGCACATGATGAAAATATCTCTTTCGAGCAAGCAGTAAAATTACTAGGTGCGGCTCGCGCCAACGAAGTGCGCGCAGCCTCGCTGGCACTCTACACCGAGGCCGCAGAATATGCTGAAACAAAAGGATTGATTATTGCGGATACCAAATTTGAATTTGGTTTGGATGCAGCAGGAAAATTATACTTAATCGACGAGGCGCTTACGCCTGACTCATCACGTTTCTGGCCAGCGGACCAATATCAGATCGGTAGCAGCCCACCTAGTTTTGATAAGCAAATTGTGCGGGACTGGCTGGAGAAAAGTGGATGGAATAAACAAGCACCCGCACCTGAATTACCCCATGGGGTGCTGCAAAAAACTGCGGACAAATATCAAGAAGCACTACACCGTCTAACTGGACAGCAACTGGTCAGCATCGTACATTAATATAACGGTATGTGGTTCTGTGTGCAACGTAATAACACCTAATAATGTAATCTGTGGTTGTGTTATGTAACGACTTAAGCTATAAATATGTCCAAATTACCTAAACTTTTCAGGATTTTTACCGATTATAGAGTCAACATAAAAATTTAGTCCCGTCAGATTGAGAGGATCGCCATGAAAATTGACAAGCCCAGTAATACTTTACCAGCTGCCGCAATAGCGGAAGGAAAGCCGCGTGCCGTGTCCAAGGGCAAATCCAGCTCACCCCCTGCAGTACAACAGTCTGACAGCATCAGCGTTTCGCTTGGCTCCACCTCAACGCAGTTACACGCCTTGGCAAGCACCCCAGTTGCCGACGCGGGCAAGGTTGCAGAAATCAAACAAGCCATCATTGATGGTTGTTTCAAGGTCAACCCGGAAATCGTTGCTGATCGTTTAATCGAAACAGTACGTGACCTGGTTGGCAAAAGGGTTTAAATACTTGAAACAATCTTCTGGCTTACAGCAACGGGGTAAAATAGGGAGTTCCGGGCATCTGCCGGAGCGTTCCTTGCTGGCACAGCTACTTCCCGTCTTAACCTCCGAACATACTGCTTTGCTGAGCTTTGTAGATTTATTGAAACGAGAACAAGAAATATTGGTGGAAAATCGTACCGACCAGCTACTTGAATTGTCCAAGCAAAAATCAACCGATGCACTCAGCCTTAACGAACTCACCGAAGCACGTCGCAGCCTGCTGCAAAAAAATATCCCGCAACTCTCTCCAGATACAATTCGCGCTTGGCTGAAAACCCACAGTCCGGATGGCTTGGCAATTTGGCTGGAAGTGATCGCCCTGACAAAGCGCGCTCAGCGGCTTAATCAAACTATAGACTCGGCACGATGAAGTTTGAACTTTTGTCGCGCATTTCAGTCCGATACGCATGGACAAAGAAGATGCTAGATTTCAGACATTGGAGCGGTTGCACGAGAGACGCAAGCAGGTCGTGCGGCTGCATCGCAAAGGAATTGG
>CANJMS010000069.1 GCA_947475825.1 Nitrosomonadales bacterium | reverse complement strand
TTAGATTTCACCAGCCTCGTCAATTCTTCTCGCTCTTTCTTCGTCGGTGTAATTTCAGCAGCTACTCGCATTTACATTCTCCATTCGACTGGCAATCGAACGGTTCGGCTGGTTTAATTCGCTTAAGTTCCCTCAAGAGTGCAACACTACACTAGGCGATTTGGTGTCGTACTGCGCACGTAACAACAGATCATGCATTTCTTTCCACACGGCTTGCGTTTGCTCAATTTCGGAATACAGCGCGTCTATGCTCATGTTCTTATCCTTCTAAAAACAGAAACTTGCGTGAAAAGTGAGCCGTAGAATAATGGGTACAAACAACCTGCCCCCAACGAACACTTTCACCTCGGCAAAAATAAATGTTCATTATGGCAGACATTCTCCACAAGTTAACCCGGCTCCACGCGCACAACACACATTGACTATTCCTCTTTGCTAGAAATGGAAAACGCGCCTCACGGCGCGTTCTATTTAAGCAATTACAACTCCTATCCCTTGAGGCAGCTACTCATGAATGCTTTGCGCTCGTCCTCTTGCAGAGGCTCGAGTTTTGCATCAGCATTACAAGTTTTCATTTTATTTTGCTGTGCCGTGTTGCGTATCATTGGCAGCAGCGGGCTTCATTTTGTGATCTTTTTTTAAGCACTTACTCATGAACGCCTTGCGGTCATCGCCTTTTAGACCATCTGTTTTTGCTTCGGCATTACAGCCTTTCATTTTTTCTTGTTGCGCTCCTGCAAAAGCAGGCACAGCAGCAATCATTGCAAATCCAAAACAAGCTAGCGTAATTGTTTTATTCATCATTTATAACTCCTTTATGTTGAGTAAAAATATATGTTTCCCTGTGTCGCGGAAACAGATGGATTGTACGCTTAACTGCACTACGTATTAAGAAAACGCAGATTTCACAATAGTCAGGAATTATGACTACAAAAACGACGCTGAAATCTGCATTGAATAAGGATCATGTGTTTTCATAAAATACTGACTTGTGAGTAATTGCACAGACAACACAACATGGTCGCGGATTAGGAATTTGATGCGGTCGCTGGAGCGGTTATGCAGTTGTTGCAGCACCAGTATTTTTAACATGAGCCTCACAATAGAGGCGGTTTTCGGCATTATTTTTGCTGAATTTGTTGTGTACCCGCTGCAAGTCCGAGCAGAAAGCTTCTCAGTCAATCTGGGCATTTAATCCAACCACCCACATTTAACCCAACCAGTAGATCACCTTCTTGGTAAGTTTCCCGCGTGGGTGTCAACATCAAAAATACTGGACTGTAGGTAGGCGTTTATTAACGGTGCTCCACTTGTTTTGGACTGGCCGTATTCTCTCAATTTAATTCGTGCCTGGGTTATGTGTTAAAAAAATAAGAATGGTTATTAGAGGTGGCCTAAACTTGGGTTTGCGCTTCCTCACCCACCCGCGCTTGTATGCTGCCAATTACCCAAGCTGTCTCACCCGCTTGTATCAGGTGGCGCAACGCAGCATGGGCATCCTGTGCACTGACAATGACCACCATGCCAATGCCACAATTAAACGTGCGCGCCATTTCCTGCGCTTCAATATTGCCTTGAGCCTGTAACCATGCGAATAATTTCGGCATCTGCCAGGATTTTTTATCCAGCACCGCCTTCACATTGTGCGGTAACACACGCGGAACATTTTCCAATAATCCGCCGCCAGTAATGTGTGCCATGCCTTTGACGGTCAGTATTTTCATCAGCGCCAGCAGCGGCTTCACATAGATACGCGTGGGAGCCATCAGGCAATCGGCCAGTGATTTGTCGCCATCAAATTTCGCGTGCAGATCTACCGTGACACGACTAATAATTTTTCTGACCAGTGAGAAGCCGTTGGAATGCACACCGCTGGAAGCCAGCCCCAGCACCACATCGCCAGTACAAATTTCCGCGCCAGTAATAATGTTTTCCTTCTCCACGACTCCCACTGCAAAGCCCGCGAGATCATATTCACCAAGCGGATACATGTCTGGCATCTCGGCAGTTTCACCACCGATCAACGCGCATCCGGCTTGCTCGCACCCGGCTGCTATGCCTTTGATCACCTCGGTGGCGACATCCACATTTAATTTACCGCAGGCAAAATAATCGAGAAAAAATAACGGCTCAGCACCTTGCACCAAAATATCGTTCACGCTCATGCCAACCAGATCAATACCCACCGTGTCGTGGCGATTCAAAGCGAACGCCAGCTTCAGCTTGGTGCCCACCCCGTCTGTTCCTGAAACCAGGACCGGATTGCGATATTTTTTTGAAATTTCAACCAGCCCGCCAAAGCCGCCGATGCCACTAATCACTTCCGGGCGCATGGTTCGTTTTGCGTAAGGCTTGATATTTTCTACCAGAAGGTCGCCTGCCACAATATCCACGCCTGCATCGCGATAAGACAGGGATGCTTTATTTTTGGGGGTGCTAGGTTGACTCAAGTTGAATTCTCGCTTTCTTCAAGATACAGTGCAGGCCATTCTGGCTGAATATTTTATAAGTGGATTTTACCCGAAATGACCCCTCAACGCTTTGTCGCCCTGCAATGCCTGATCTTTGCTCTGGCTGTGGCCTGGCTGCTCTACCTGCTCGGCCCGATTTTAACGCCCTTTATTGCGGCGGCGATCCTTGCCTATATTTGCGATCCGTGGGTCAGCAAATTAAACACATGGAAAATATTCAACACACGAGCCATGCCGCGCGCACTCGCTACGATATTGGTGATGCTGGCACTATCGAGCATTGCGATATTACTGGTGCTCATCATGCTGCCGTTGCTGGCGCAAGAAACCAATCACTTTGTCACTCGGCTGCCACAGATCATCTCAGCCATGCAGGTAAAACTATTACCATTAATGCAGGAATATTTTGGCGAGTCGGTACAGTGGGATGCAGACATGTTAAAAGACTTTTTGAAAGAACATTGGCAAGTGGCGGGGGGTGTAGCGGCGAAAATACTCCCTTGGCTAAGTGGTAGTGGTGCAATTCTGATCGAGGTGCTGCTGAATTTGGTACTGATTCCCGTGGTGTTATTTTACCTGCTATGCGAATGGCCAAATTTACTGACGCACACTAACAGCCTGATTCCACGCCGCTGGCATAGCAAGGTAACAGAAGTCACAGGCGAGATTGACAGGGTGTTGGCGGAATTTTTACGCGGGCAAATCACCGTCATGCTATTGATGAGCGTGATTTATATGATCGGACTATGGGCAGTGGGATTAGAATTTGCACTGCCCATAGGTTTAATCGCGGGCATGCTGGTATTCGTGCCCTATGTCGGCATGATCGCAGGGTTAAGTTTGGCAACGCTGGTAGCCGCCACCCAATTCGGGCAACTCACGGGCATGTTAGCCGTGTGGGCAGTGTTTGGCGTGGGGCAATTACTGGAAGGTTTTATCATCACCCCAAGGTTTGTGGGAGAACGTATAGGCTTGCACCCACTGGCTGTTATTTTTTCACTGCTGGCCTTCGGGCAACTGTTTGGATTTTTTGGTGTGCTGCTGGCACTACCCTTGTCAGCAGCATTATTGGTAGGATTGCGACATGCTCGAAAATCGTATCTTGCCAGTTCGCTATACCTTAAATAATTTTTTCAATGAAACAACTCGTCCTGAATATTTCAACTGACTGGCTACCCACGCTGGATAATTTTGTTGTGGGGCGCAACGTCGAAGTCATCTCCATTCTGCGTCATATACTGACTAGTCAAGTAAGCGGACAAGCTTCGGAACGTTGCCTGACGCTGTGGGGAGAATCTGGCAGCGGCAAGAGCCATTTGTTGCGAGCCATTGTTCAACACGCTCAATCGATGGGACTTACAGCAAGCTATGTTGTCGCAGGCAAAAATTTTGATATTGGGGAAAATATAGATGCGACGCAGACCGGAAATTCATCCGACTCATTGTCCCCTTGTGGGGCTGTGCCAAAATTCTTACCCGTCATTGCAATCGATGATGTGGAAAAATTAGATGGCAGCGCGCAAATACAATTATTCGCGCTCTACAATCAGCAACGTGAAAATAACGGCACCTTAATCGTCAGTTGCAATGCTGCGCCCGCCCATTTAATGTTACGCGATGATCTGCGAACCCGCTTAGGCTGGGGTTTGGTTTATCAGGTGCAACGCTTGAGCGACGAAGAAAAAGGACTCGCGTTAGAGCAGCACGCACAGGCGAGCGGCCTGCGTTTATCACACGAAGTTATACAATATTTACTGCGCCACGGGCGGCGCGACTTGCCCGCACTGCTGACCGTGTTGGATAAATTAGACGAACATTGCTTGCGCTTGCAACGCGCACCATCCGTACCTTTATTAAAAGAAGTGATGCAACATTTTCCTGTCGCGGAGACATAATGAACCTGGCTTTATTTGATTTGGACAACACCTTGTTAAGTGGTGATAGTGATTTTGAGTGGTCACAATTTCTCATCGAACAAGGTGTGCTGGAACGTGAATTATTTGAAATTAAAAATCTCACTTTTTATGAACAATACAAAGCGGGCACATTGGATATTTATGAATTTCTGGAATACCAATTGCGTCCCCTGTCTCGTCATTCGCGGCATGTGCTGGATGCTTGGCTGGAAAAATTTGTCCAGCAAAAAGTGTTGAAATTGATCGGCGCACCCGCTAAAAATCTGGTCGCGCAGCATCGCAGTGCAGGTGATATCTGCGTCATCATCACTGCCACCAACAGTTTCGTCACCGCGCCCATTGCACGCCAATTTGGTGTTGAACATTTAATTGCCACCGAGCCTGAGCACAGGGATGGTGAATTCACCGGGAAACTGGCCGACACACCGTGCTTCCGAGAAGGAAAAGTTACACGTCTGGAAAGCTGGATGGCACAGCGTGGGTGGGATTGGAACAGCTTTAATCAGAGTTGTTTTTATAGCGATTCGTTGAACGACCTGCCGCTGCTAGGCAAAGTTAAAACGCCCATCGCAGTCGACCCTGACACCACTTTGCGCGCCCATGCAACACAGCAAGGATGGCGAATAATCAGCTTGCGCGGGTAGCAGCCGAAAAATGTCGCACAAGTTGTAAGTTGCTCGTTTCTGCGGTGCAGGGAAACACACATATTCACTCAACTTCATGGGATATAAACAATGTATCATTTATTTTTTAAACCACGCTGAGTTCGCAAGACTGAGCGTTTTTATTTTAATCACATGAAAATTTCAATATTTGGCGCGGGCGCATGGGGTACTGCTCTGGCAATAAATTTGGCTACGCGGCATGAAGTCACCTTGTGGGCACGCGATGCCATGCAAGTTGCCACGATGCGCGCCAGTCGTTGTAATCAACGCTACCTTCCCAACTTTCAATTGCCTGCGGCATTGCTCCTTACGGCTGATTTTCAAGCCGCACGGGTCAGCGCAGAATTAATTATTATCGCCGTACCTATCGCTGCGTTACGTGAAACACTACGTCAAATAGCCAGTGTTGCTACGACAGTACCCGTGGTGTGGGCATGCAAAGGCTTTGAGGCCAACACCACTCAATTGCCGCATCAAGTGGTTGCAGAAATGCTGCCTAAGAATTTCCCCAGCGCGGTCTTATCCGGCCCCAGCTTCGCGCAAGAAGTGGCTCGTGGCCTGCCAACCGCGTTAACCCTTGCTTCCAGCGATGGTGAGTTTGCCAAGAAAACCGCACAACTGTTGCGTCACTCGCATTTGCGTATTTATTCCAGCACCGATATGGTCGGCGTTGAAATCGGCGGAGCAGTCAAAAATGTGATGGCGATAGCGGCAGGCATCGCTGAAGGGTTGGGCTTGGGGCATAACGCGCGCGCTGCTTTAATTACACGTGGGCTGGCTGAAATGACACGGCTTGGACTCACGCTGGGTGGGCGTGCCGAAACGTTGGGTGGTTTATCCGGTGCGGGCGATTTAATTTTGACCTGCACCGGAAATTTGTCGCGTAATCGCCAAGTCGGAATTTTATTGGCGCAGCAACGCGCTTTGCCGGATATTCTGCAAGAGATTGGGCATGTAGCTGAGGGCGTGTACACCGTGCGTGCAATACATCAATTAGCGCAGCACCTGCATGTAGATATGCCGATTTGTGCGGCAGTGTATCGTGTGTTGTATGAGCAAGTGCCCGCAGCAAAAGCGTTGGAAGAGTTGTTGAATCGAGCCGCTAGCTCAGAATTTTAGTGACCGTTATTTCCGCACAGCATATTTAGGGAAGCACTGATTTAATCCTCCATGAGCCGCGTTGCAGACCAAGTTGTGATGATCGCAAGGCGTATCCCGAAGGCCAGGGGTCATTCTCCCTGGCGAGGGGTGCAACACAGCGAGCGCGCAATTTGGTCGCAACCCATACGGGACGTGGCTTTACGGGCGGCCTGCATTGTCGCAAGGCTAGCCAAGGGAACGACCCTTAGCGTCACCTTGCTCCGTGCATTCCATCCCGCCAAGCCGATGTCGCGACCATGTGGGATTAAATCAGTGCTTCCTTAGTTCTAATTTCTGATAAACAGGAGCACAAGGCTGCAAGGATGAAGCGACGGTGCGTGGTTGTTGCCGATTCATCGTCTGTACAACCACGGTCTACCCCTGACAACTCCGCATGGGTTTGAGCCCATAGCGGATTGCGTACTTTTAGTGCTTAGCGAGTACATCAAAACGCACCGCGCAATTTTCTTGCCGACGCCGGGCAGCGAAAGCAAAAAAGCTTCTGCATCCTTGTCGGTCATCGCGCGCAGCGGTTCGAGGCTCGGCTTACCAAACCGCACTATGGCGGCATCCAACAGATTGCGGATCGCTTTGGCTTTCTGGTTGGATAGTCCGCCACTCACGATGGTGCTGGCAATATATTCGGCGTGGGCTTCGGCGATTTTGTGGTGTGAGGGGAAAGATTTTTTCAGTGCCCGAAACGTGTTCCGGTAGCTCGCCTCTTCGGTTTTTGTGCTGCAAATAATGAACAGCAGTTCGTCGAGCGGGTCTTTGAGGTTGTAGTGTCCGAAGTCGTGATAGCGGTATTTCAGTGTTGCGGCGACTTCCCTGACTGTCGCAGGGTATTTGTGCGCCCCCACGTCAACCGTTCCCTGCACCAGCCAGCAGATTCTCTTTGGCTATCGCCATCAGCTCGTCGAGTGTGACCGTTTGCGGTTCGGCGGATTGACGGTTTTGCAGCCGTGCAGGAAGCTTCTTGTAATCCCACTCATAGCCCTCAAACCCTTCTGCCGGTTCAACGTTATAAACCAGATAAAACGGCTTTGAGGGTTCTCGCGGATAACGTTTGGCTACCAATGCTTCACGCGAAAGCACGCGCGGCCCCTCTTTGGAAACACGCATCAAGCCTTGGCTGGTTGCGCCCTTGTAGCTGTGCAGCAACAGATACTGTGCGCCGGAAACTTCCGGCGTAAGCCGCAATGAGCCGCGCTCCGTGTCCATGCGGAAGTTGTACAGCTTCTCGCGCAAAATCCACTGCAAATGCGCCTCATCTTTGTACCAGCCAACCAGCACATGCGTTTCGGCAGGAGGCGGTGCGCGCCGTTTGCTGCCAATATCTCTTTCCGGCAGCTTGCTCAACACCGCATAGTTCGCTGGCGCTTCCTGCGCCTGATAGGTATGGTAGCTCTGGCGCTCCCGCGCAGTCGCACGGTTGCATGCGTGTGCGACAACTTCGCGGATAAAGTTTTCCACCTCCTGCGCACCGTTGCCTGGCTTGAGCGGGAACGCGCCCAGCCCCGGCAAAATTTCATGGTAGCCCTGCCACTGGCGCGATGAATCGCCGGGGTAGAGCACATAAGCGCCTTGGGTGCGGCGGATGGCATCGCGGTAAGCGTGCATTTTCAGCAGGTCGGCGCGCTTGTAGCGGCCTTCGCGCTGCTCCTGCTTTTCTTCCGCCAAGTCGCTATTCAAGCCAGCGGCATCAAGGCTTTCATCTTCGCGCCCGAAAAGTTGCTCCACGTTGTCGATGCGGTATTTGGCGTCAAAATGCACATGCGCCATGATTTCCTGAGCTTCCGCTTCTGCTTCGGAGAACTCTGCCGGCCACAGGCTCAACGAGTAGTCCGGGCGCATGCGCTCGGTCCACGATCCAACCCGCTCCGGCGAGGCATTGTGAGAAAAGCTGCGGTTGTAGCTGAAACGCACTCGCAGCGGACGAGCTCCGCCAAAAGTTACGCCATCGAATGCCAGTTGCTCGCCGGATTTGAGCTTGAGGCCGAAACCGTCCGCAGTTTCTTCGATCAGTGCGTGGGCGGCAGGTTTTTCCAGCTTGAACACTGCCGAAACGATATCCAGCAGCTTGAAGAAAACCCAGTATTCGTACAGCGTGGCGATGTCGCGCTGGCCTGCGCCGTACACGTCATCGCCGCCGTGCCATACCAGGCGCGCTGCCATGTCGAACTTGAGCCACGCCTGATAAACCTCGCGATAGCCCTCCTTGCGCTGCAATACAGGACTCCCCAGCGGCAGCATGTCCGGGTCAGAAACGCTGCGGAACACGTCAGCTGCCAAGGCCGTTTCGAGCTGGTTTTCCAGCGTGGAAATTTCCGCTTTCAGCCGGGTGTCGGCAGCGCTGCCGATTTCTTCCAGCTTGTGGCGCATCCTGTTCAGAAAACCGGAAAAGGTTTGCAGCGCAAACCTGATGAAACGGTTTTCGGGCGTGTCCTCGGTCTGAGCGTTGCGGTGGAGCAAAATGCGCTCGGGCAGGGAAGGAATGATTTTCGCCAGCGGGTGGCCGGGCGGGAGCGGCACCCGCCTGGACGCACGCGCAAGCTGGCGCAGTGTTCTGGCATCGGGCTTGAAGCCTCGCCGCATATCGTGGACAGTTTCTTCCGGCACCCAGCGCCGGTGCGGGTGGGTAGTGATGCGGTGCAGCGCATCACGGAATTGGCGCGAGCCAAGCAGGCCGCGCAAAAAAGCAAAGCGCTGGTGCAGCGTGTCCGGTGTCCGGCCTGGATCGGGTGCCACGCGCATGGTCGTGGGCGCGCGCAGCTCCATGAGCAGGGCCACGCATTGCTCGGTGATATCTTCCAGCATGAGCCGGTAGTCGCCGCGATAAGAGACTTTGCGCGAGCGTATTTCCAACGAAGCGCGACCGGCAATTTCGCCTGCCACATCTCGCGCCACCAAAGCAAGCCGCCCGGTATTCAGACCGGTGGCGATGCTGCCGCAGTGTGCTAAACGGGGATTGCTGCTCGGTTCGACCGCACCCTTGCCGAACTCTTCTTCCAGCCGGAAGTTTTCAGCGCCGGGGCCGACAAACGCATATTCGTAGCGCAGCCCTTCCATGAGCTGCACCGCTTCTTCTCCGGCCTCCCTGGCTTCCGCATCGCCCAGCCGCAGCAGCGCGTTGGCCGGGTTGTCAGGCGGGTATATTTCCAAGCGTGCGACAGGGTTTTCGCGCCCGTCCAGAAACGCCAGCGCTTCGGCGGGAAGCGGCTTTGCCACTTACGCCTCGGCGAAGCTGGTGAAGCCGTCTTTCAAGCGGTCTTGCATGCGGCGGATTTTTTTCAGGCTGTCATCGCACTCGTGTGTCGTGCAAAACGCTTCCAGCGCTTTCAGCACCGGCCCCAGCCTGCGTTCCGACCCGTGCAGCTTGGGCAGCAGCTTTTGCAGCACTTGGGCGTCCAAGGCGTCTTTGAACTGCCAGCCTTCGCCCGTCAGCTTGGCGTGAAAATGGGTGAAGCGTGTGATTTCATACGCGGTGCGGAAACCGAATTCAGCGCCGATTGGGGCGAGAGCGCCAAATATTTCTGTCAATCGCACCTTGAGGTCAGCCGCTGTCGCGACCTCCAGTTGCGCATCCGTTTTGGCTTCCGCCACAAAGGCCGAGCCGAAGGCGGCACCCTTGGTGGCCAGCGCTTCCATGTCCACCTTTGACGGCGCTTCGAGAAAGGCGGCGATGTCGTCGGCGGTGGCGCGAAATTCGATCACGTTGGCGCGATCCAGCACCTTGGGCGAAAACATGTAAGTGGTTTCGTCCACGTTGACCGTACCGATGATGAACAAATTTTCGGGCAGGCGGATTTTTGGCGGCACAGTCAAGGGGTCATCTTCGCTGGCTTTTAGATTCTCCGTCGACGAATGCAGCGCAATTTCTTCGCCCGACTCGACTGCGGACAAAATATCGGCGAAATAGCGCTCCACATGGGACAGGTTCATTTCGTCTAGAATCAGGAAGTAGGGGCGCGTCAGGTCATTTTCCGCACGCAGGATCACGTCCAGTGCGCCGTTGGATGGCTTGCGGTAGATACCCGCCTGTAGTGCATCCTGATAGCCGAGCACGTTCTCATTCGTTGTCCAGTCAGCGCCTACGGCGACGAGGCGATACTGGTCTTCTGCCCCTGAAATCCACGCGGCAAAAGCGTGGGCAAGCTTAGTTTTGCCGGAACCGGAAAGACCGGTGAGGATGAGGAAACGCTTGGCGAGAAGTGATGCGATAAATCTTTGTACTATAGCCTTGCGTAGTATTAGGCCCGCCGACTCGAAACCATTAAACGCATCCTCGGCAATAGTGTTGATGTTTGTTACCTGACTAACGGAGGTAGTGTTTGCTTGTTGGCTCAAAACCGAAGCGACACTGATTTTTGATGCTCCAAATAGCTCTTGTATGGTTAACCCCGTCTCACTAAAAAACGCTTCCCATTCGGCTTGTGTTGGGTTTAAAGCAGCAGCGACTAGCGGCTCAAATTTTGAGTCTATAACTGACGAAATCGAGGATATAAACTTATGAAGTGTTAGTGGTGGATTACCGGGAAATTCAGTAGTTCGTAACAGCCAAATCGCTAGTGCTGCCCTGACTTCATTAAGGTTGTAGCTATTCTCAAGCGCATCCTTCACATTGCGCTTAATCGACATTTTTTCGTTAGTTATGTCAAGCAATGGAGTGGGGCGCCCCGGATATTCGACATTCTGCCCATTCCTGCTGCCAGCAACTATCGTTGTCAAGAAATTGCTGCCCACAGAAAAATCTTTTTTTTCTGCAAATTCATCTGCGAAATCGGCAGTGTAGTTTGAGGTCTCGTCTATCGAAACAACTTCACCGACCGCCTTAGCAAAATCATCTCTGTTAGCCGTGTTGCCAACAGCCAAATCCAATTTCTTTGCAGGCTCTAATTTTTTTAGGGTCTTAGGAAGTTAAGCACATTTTAAAGTGTGGTAACTTACTAAGATGATTAATAAAAATAGATATTATTGCCGTTCTCGAATCAGTGAAGCTAAATTCAGGCAACTTGTTCAATGTTTTGCACTCGATTTTACCGCCACGAG
>CANJMS010000068.1 GCA_947475825.1 Nitrosomonadales bacterium | reverse complement strand
CGAATCACGTTGAAGGCGGGGTGAACAGCAGACTCAAGGAGTTAGTGCATCGACACAGAGGACTTCCGCAAGACCGAAAGCAGGTGCTAGTGGCAGAACATTTGGGAAGAAAAATAGGCAAAAAACCTCCACGAAATGTCACTTAGCTCCTAATTTCTGATAAACAGGAGCACAAGGCAGCAAGGATGAGGCGACGGTGCGTGGTTGTTGCCGATTCATCGGCTGTACAACCACGGCCTACCCCTTGCGGGTGAAGACAGTACATTTGAGTACGGCTATAACCAACCACTAAGCAACCGTCTTTTGGTTGCTTAGTGGGATGGCGAGTTGTTTCACTCAGAAGCCGAAAACGAAGCCAACACTGTGATCGTTTTTATCAGGAATTGGAATTAGTTACATGAACTATCAGGCGAGGTACGAAGCCAAGCTATTGAGGCTATTCCTAGGACTATTTGACGATTCTTAGATGTGGCTTGGTAGGCGCAAGACGATTAGACTGCGGTGAATCGCTGTCTGTTGCCGTAGGGCTTATTGACGTGGGGTCGGTTAATGCAGGGCTGGACTCACCCGCCTGAAACACTAATCCTTGTCCAGTTTCCTTGGCAAAAATTCCTATCACGGCATCTATGGGAACCATGACAGCATGAGATACGCCACCGAAACGGGCATGGCATGAAATGCTGTCATTGCCCAAATGCAAATCTTTTACAGCATCAACCCCCAAACTAATTACTATTTCCCCGTTCTTGACAAAAGCAACTGGTACACGCGTCTTAGCGTCTACCTTAACTGCCAAGTACGGTGTTGAGCCGCTGTCACTACACCAATCATATATAGCACGTATCAGGTAAGGCTTGGTGGAAAGTATAATCACTTACGCATAGCCTTTTCTGCTGCTGACATCGCCTCGTTATACGCAGGACGAGCAAAAATTCGTTCCGCATACTTCATCAGCGGGGCGGTCTCCTTACCAAGCTGGATACCATAATGATCCAAGCGCCACAGCAAAGGAGCGATCGCCACGTCAAGCATAGAAAACCCATCATCAAGCATATATTTTTGCTTGGCAAACACCGGGGCGATTTGTGTCAGGCTATCCCGAACAGCTAGCCTGGCCTTATCCGCAGCCTTCTGTGTACCGCCCTCCAGCGCTTCGATATGACAAAACATCTCGGTCTCGAAACGATGCAAGAACAGTCTTGCTCTTGCACGCATAACTGGATCCGCAGGCATCAACTGCGGATGGGGAAAGCGCTCATCAATATATTCATTAATGATGTTGGATTCATATAAGACCAACTCCCGCTCAACTAACACTGGCACCCTGTTGTAAGGGTTCATTACTGCTAAATCCTCAGGTTTGTTGTAGACATCTACATCAACAACTTGAAAGTCCATTCCCTTTTCATACAGTACAATTCTACAACGCTGACTAAAGGGATCAGACGTTCCCGAGTAAAGGGTCATCATAAACCTGCTCACGCCTTAAGTAGTTGATATCGACGCATTACCCCACGCACAATAAAGAATCCTATAGCAGCAATGATTGGGAGACCTATCAGAGCTTCTAGGTATGGCACACTTCCGTGTGATTGAATACCTGTAAGCATATTTTCACCTGAGAAGTTAACCCCAGCTCTCCAGATAAATCGCTCAATCAATGTTCCTGTAATGATTACCGCAGCAACCGAAATTACCAATTCGGGTGTGTGCCGAGTCTTACGCATTAGCAGTGAGAACAATGGAATAAACCACTTAAATGCAACCATCATGTACCACAGCACGCTGAAGTCACCTGTTTGCATCGCTTCGATACGGTTTCTCTCATCGGGCAAATTGCCATACCAGATAATCAGGAATTGCGAAAAGTGTGTATACATCCACAACACCGTGAAACCCAGCATCATTTGTGACAAGTAGTTATAAACGAAGTGCGGCACTGGCGTGACCAATACACCCTGTTTATTCAACACATATATCCATATCACCAGGAATGACAAGAACATATTAAAGTTACTGATAAAGAAATATGCACAAAACAGCGCGCTATGCCACATAGGCAGCAATGTCATTTCAAAATCAAACGCAACCAGTGAGCCATACAGAAAATACAACCAAGGTATGCAATTCGCCACACGGTGGAATTTCTCAGCATCTTCTTTGCTACGATCCATTACTTCCTGACGCTTTATGAACAACCAGCACAAACCCATAGCAAACAAAAGGCCAAGGATTTGGCGTGCCACCAGAAATGTGTAGTTATGCCACACATTCAAGTGAGGTCCATGCTCAGGATCATGTTTTAGCCAAGGGAAAGTATATTCCCCGCCTATCAGTAGTATGATAAGTAACACTAAAGCAAATGGGAACAAGAAAAATAATGGCTTCAACAGATGTCGAATGTCTTTATACCAGTCACCGTTCGCAAGATAGATCACCGCCCATAGAGCGACACTTGCCAGTGCGATAAATAGCACGAATAAAAAACTGACGGACAAAACAGACCAATTGGTAAACGTAATCATTCCTAGTGCTCCTTATTTAGCTGATGCCACGGGTGTCTTAGGCAACTTTTGCAGCACTTGGCGCACGTAATTCAACACGTGCCAGCGCTCTTCCGGGGACAAGTCATTCGCATAGACGGGCATGACCACCCCACCGAATGTCATCTGTGACCATATAAATGCGTCTGACCGCGCCTTCACCTCATCTGAGGTCAAATCAAACGGTTGAAGAACAAATTTATTTCCGACCACTCCATCACCTCTTCCCTCGAAGCCATGACAGGGCGTACATAAAATAGTAAATAACTGCTTACCTGTTTTAATTGACTTTGCAGTCGGTGGGATTGGATTCTTCAAAGTTGCTTCGGCAGTTTCTCTATCCGGCATGAGTGTAGCTGCAATAGCAGGAACTGGCACAGAGCGCGTAGGCATCACCCGCATTCCGGGCTCAGTATCCGTTATCTTTCGCGACTCATCTGCGCAACCCTGATGACGATTCATCAGCCCTTTAGGAACTACTCCAGCTGTGATTTGTTTATCGAAATCACACTCCCTGTTATGCAAAAATCCAGGACTACCTTGTGATTTAATGCTAATCTGGTTCGCCATATCGTTATCCCACGGCCAAGCTTGAGCCAGCATCGGTGTGCAGATCAATACTACTGCAAAAGTTAAATTCTTCATTTGCCCGCCTCTTCTTGAAACTCAACAGCCTTGTGTTTAGTAAAAATTGCCTTGATGGCAGGTAAGGTCGCCTCATCCGCCTTAACCAAGACGCCAATTTGGTCATCCAGCACTCTGGATGTGTACAAGGGTACTCGTCTCGCTGGTAGGCCTGCACAAACGAACAATCCAAGTACTGTGAAAAAAACACCAGAAAGCATGAATAAGGCGTAGGTTATAACCAAGTTGATCGGGATCGGCACAATAGGCTTGCCGCCTTTTAATTGTTCAAAAAAGTTGGCTTGTGCGCCAGACACCAAGATGAACAAAAACGTACAACCTACCAATGAACCAAACAAGGGAAACCACTGCACGTGCACAGGTTTCGGCCCAAGCACCCTCTCAAATTCCGGATGCTCAATGGGTGACTTGATAATCATGTCATGATCGGTGTCGAAGCCCTTAAATTTGGCTTTGCGTAACTCCAGAATCGCCTCGCCAGCCTCGTCGAAACTATCGAATAGTGCTAATAAATGGCGCTTACTCATTAATGTGCTCCTTTCGTAGCAGGCTCGCCAACAAGTGCATGATGCGCCTCCACTTTGCGGGCGTAGTTCAGCTCTTTCAGCTCATACATGGAAACTGCCGGGAACACCTTGCAAAATATCAGGATCAACAAGGCAAACCAGCCAAAACTTGCAAACAAGATACCCCACTGTACGAAGCTCGGCCACTGATCAAAGTCAAACGTCCACGGATAATGGCTATGCCCCAGTGTAGGTGCAACAATCATCCAGCGCTCCAGCCACATACCCACGTTCAACAGCAGTGATAAAACCATCTGCACAGGCAGATTAGTTTGCCAACGGCGGAACGCCATGACCCAGGGGCAAACGATAGCTAAGAAGTTAAACAGCCACCACCATCCCGCATAAGCACCCGTAGCCTTAAAGTACAACTGATCTCTAGCCGCTGTGTCATGTCCATACCAAACGGTAGCCATTTCAATCAGGTGCAAATACGTCCAGATCATTGCCAGCGCAAAAGTTAAGCGCACCAGTTTTCTTAACACGTCCATATTCAAGTACTGCTCATACCTGAACATGAAGCGCAAGACAATAAATACTGTAATCAAGGCCGCGTTACCCGAATACAACGCACCGACCACGAAGTAAGGCGGGAAAGAAGTAATGTGAAAGCCCGGCTGCTGTGACATGGCAAAGTCTGAAGAAACTACCGAGTGTCCAGAAACCGCTAGGATAATCAGATATACAGACAAGGTCAGATAGGCCACGCGGAAATTACGCCAATGCCGATCTGTACCCTGCCAGCCCATGGCCAAGAATGTGTATAGTTTCTTGCGCCAACCGTCATGAATATTATCGCGGAACACGGCCAGATCAGGAATCATGCCGGTATAAAGAAAGATGCTGGAGCACGTTAAATACGTACCAATAACAAACATATCCCATACCAAAGGCGATTGGAAGTTAGACCACACTCCGCGCTCGTTCGGATAAGGCATCACATAATAAACCTGCCACATACGTCCCAAATGTACCAACACAAACAGTCCCGCCGTCATTAGCGCGAAAGTCGTCATGGCCTCAGCGTAACGAAAAACTGATTTACGCCAATCCGAATGTGTTAAATGTAACAACGCCGACAGCAACGTGCCCGCATGGCTTACCCCCACCCAAAAAACGAACGAAGCGATATAAACACCCCATACGTTGGTGTTGCTCTTGTTGGATACGCCCAGACCAGTTCGATATTGATAAACCTCGCAAGCCACACCGACAGCTATCATGAAAACACAGACTGCAATTGCCCACCAATAGATTGGTCGCGGATTTTCTAGGCTATTCACCACATCGCTGGTAATCTGGGCAAAACTGATATGCGGGCTCATGTCTTTTACTTCAGCATGCGCGGGTTCTCCATCCCACAGCATCTTTGATGTATCCCTGAGAAACGGTTTATCGTCTTTAATCTTTAGTGTCATTGCCTTGCTTCCTTCCCTTGATTCAGAATTTGAAGAACTACAAAAGTACGTTCACCTTCAGGCGTTAAACCGAACTTTCGCGTACTTGTTCCAGGTACATAACTGACGGATAGGGACGTAAATTTTCCAGAATCCGATAGCCGCGCTTCGGGGTATTATCACCCACATGCTCATTTTTCGACTGCACATCCAGCGCAATATTGACTCCCTGCTCTATCCATTGCTTGCCCACCCTGGAATCAGGATTCAGCATATTACCAAACGAAATTGCCCCAGCCATACATGCTTGCTGACAGGCTGTTTGCACCTCTCCTTCACGCACCAAACGCTCTTCTGTGCGCGCGTCTACCATTACTGCCCGCAGGCGTTGCACACAGAATGTACATTTTTCCATGACACCCTTGCTGCGTACTGTTACGTCCGGGTTCAATTGCTGGTTCAACGGCTCAGGCCAAACATTTTCAGTGGCCGGATCCTGATAGTTATACCAGTTAAAATAACGAACCTTGTACGGGCAGTTTACAAGACAATAACGTGAACCAACACAGCGGTTATAAATCTGCGAGTTGATACCGTCTTGCGTGTGGTTAGTAGCCCCTACCGGACACACGGTCTCACACGGTGCGGCCTCGCAGTGCTGACACATGATAGGTAAGAAATGCGCACCCTGATCCGGAAAATGTTTACCTGCCCCAGAAGCCGTATAAGCAGTCAATTGCAGAGGATCCGTAGGCTCTGGTGTATCATGCCAATAGCGCTCAATACGTAGCCAATGCATGGATTTACCATTCAAAAATTTCTCTTTACCTACAACAGCAAGGTTGTTCTCCGCATAACAGGCTACCGAACAAGCATTGCAGCCCGTACATATATCCATGTCTATAGCCATTGCCCACTTATAACCCATGTGCGGCTTGGCTCCACCATACGGATGGGTGTCGCGGTATCTGGACCAGTTTTGTAATAAATTTGCGATAGACACTTTTTATACCTCCTTCGAAAGATTGACTTTGTCAGTTGTTTTTCTCAAGGCAATGCGCTTGCCTGCCTGACCACCACCATACGGGCCTTCATCCTTGACGATCCTTACCTTCTGCCCTGTTTTGGTGACTTTGACGCGCGTTTCATGCAAGGCTAATTCACCTGTTTCACGATCAAAAATAGAGTCAAGTATCTTAAAAACATTGGAGCCCACATTTTTAGCATAGCGTCCCATCGCCTCGTGTCCGTAGCCCATAGGTATGGAAACCGCATCAGGATGTATGCCTTTAAACACATACACCATTACCTTAATCGCACCACTTCTGGAGGCTACCTCTACAATATCTCCTTCCACCACTCCAAGCTTGATGGCTGTAGTTGGATGAATCTCAATCCAACTATCCCAGACTATTGTAGTAATTGGATCAGGCGATTCTTGCAGCCATGGAATATTTGCATGACGACCATCCCGCACGTGCGCAGATGTGTAAGGAATTAAATGGAACGGATAAGCCTCATCCACAGCAAAAGCATTCGGCAACGTCAATTTAGCAAGAGAAGGAATAGCGGCCAGTTTGCCCGATACCTTGGCTGTTGTAGCGGGCAACTTAATGATGCCCCGACTGACCGTATCTCTCCAGAAAATGTCATCTGATGTCCCGCTACTTGCGCCTAACGCAACTTTATTAGTCACCATCGCATTGCGCAGGTAGGCATAAAAATCCTCATATTTATCGTACTCAGCCGGGCGACGCTGCTTTAATAAAGCAAGCAATACATCACCAAACCCGCGCGTTTCCGGATAAAGCCGCTCTGATAACGCTTGTTGAATATTGATCTGCGCTGTTTCAGCCATATACTCTGGCACCGAACTTCCCCAATCCTCCAACACAGAATCCAAGGGCAACACAAGATCAGCTTCCATGGCTGTCTCATCGCGATAATGCGTGAGTACCACCTTAAATGGCACCTTCTGCAGGTTTTCCTTAAATTCTACCGATGGATTTGAGGTAAATACAGGATTGGATCCATAAGTGAACAATACCTTGACCTTACCTTGCTTCATATCATCGCTCAGTGCATGCAATGTATTACGTCCCCCAGCTTTTGGTTCAATCTGAGGGAATGGAACGCTGGCAGGATAAACCATCGTTTTACCCACATTCCCCAACACATGATTAAGCAACGTGATTGCAGCTGCATTCTCCGAACCATGAGCATAACCTTCAGCAGCCGTTCCGACCAATACCAAACTAGGCGTGCGCTGCATCAGTATTGCAACCAACTTTTCAGTATGTTCAGCAGAAACACCCGTTTCCTGAACAACCCGCTCCGCTGTGTAGTCCCTGGCAATCGTTGCCGCCGTTGCAGGAACCTTAAAGCCTTTAGCACCCAGCGCATTAATCAGGCCCAAGGCATAAATACCTTCCGTGCCCGGACGAATACATAGCCAGCGATCAGCATTTGCGCCAGTTAAAGTCATTTTGGATTCAACCTGCACCAGCACGCCGCGCATACCGTCCGAACCCTTGCGGAACTTGGCATATTGTTGCGTGAAATTCACTGGCGACACCCAAGCACCCAAGAAATCTGCGCCAAATGAAACCACTACCCGAGCCTTATCAATATGCAAACGTGGCATTTCTACGCCATAACTCTTTTTGTTGGCTGCACGCACAACTGTGGGCGTAACCGCCTCATAGGCATAATGTTTAGCCGAACCCAGCGCATCCACATAATTTTTCAACAGCGCGCCAGTATGACCACTGGTTGCTCCAGTCAGGAAGGCAACTTCACCCCCCTCAACCCCAGTTAATTTATCTTTAATTAAAGCAAACGCTTGATCCCAAGTAATCGTCTCACCTTGATCACCCTTACGCAACATAGGATGCGTAATACGATCAGGATTGTAGTGCGCTTGCAATGCCGCTTGACCTAAGCCACAAATTTTGCCCTTATTTATAGGAGACTCAGGATTGCCCTCTAGCTTTAATACGCGACCTTCCCGCACTCGACCAAAGATACTACAGCCGCCATCACACTGAGCACAGGTGGAATTAAAATGCACGTAAACACCAGGTATCGCATACTCAGGCATTGCCTCGGTAGAATGAGAGGTGACAAACTCCGTGCCATTCTCAACTGAAGTATTACCGCAGGCACTCAAGGTTACCGCAGCGCCACCCCACCCCAACACCTTCAAAAAATCGCGCCGATTAAAATTATTTTCCATCATCGTTGAATCCTCATGTGAAATCTATGATCCTGCCAACATTAAGCTATCTGAATTGCCATCCAAAACTTTACTTGTGACACATAAAGCAATCATTCGGCCCATGCCCAGCCTTGGTGTAAGTGCTATCAAGTGAGTGGTTTTTCTTATGACAATTCACACAAAAACCCATGGACAATGTTCTTTGCCGACGCGCAACCGTCATCGACGCAACATCACCATGACAATATCCGCACACCTCTTTGTAGGGACGCTCTTGCTTAAATACAAATCGCTGGATATGACGTTCATGATTAAAACGCACGTAATCTGGCAAATCGTGTACTTTTTTCCAAGGAATAGGTTTGCCAGCATCCCAGTATTCAAAAAGTTTAACGATACGCGGCGTATCCCGCACGGAGGGAATATTCTGATGACACCCGATGCATTTGCGTAATGGTGGTATACCTGCAGTTAAACTACGACGGGCAAATGTATGACAATACATACAATTAATGCCATCGCCCGTTTTCCCATCCGGATTAACCTTGCCCGGATCACCCGCATGACGATCATGCGGAAATTCGATAGGCTGCTCGACTTCAGGGCCTAGCTGATCCGTGAACGAATTTATCCATCCCATAGGATTATAGAAAAGCTTATCCACCCAATTCCACTCCAAAGGCTTGATCTCCGTCGTGGGTTTGGCCTCAGGACCGCCCTTCACGATAAATATATTGTCGTAATCAGCGATAAACCCCTTTTTTTCAACAGCAGCAGCTGCAGCAGCATTACCTGCACTTGGGGCCACACCATCATGAGCCGTAGAACTATCTGCAAAACTTGCAGTAGCCGCAAACAACCCTACTAATAAAACTATCGAATTTAAAAAAATACGGTGCATCGTAAGTGGCTCCCCAACGAACAATTAAACCGCCGACAAAACAGCTATCGGCACAAAACTACCAGAACCAGCAAGCCCGAAGTTTCACTGACTATCGGCTCAACTGACTTTCAGTCAAACCACACACAGCCAAACCCAACTTAAGACCGCACCCAACAATAACCGAGGCAAGAAACAACCTCAATCAATTAAACCAAAAAATGCGTCGCCATCATGTATGAGATGAATGGCAATGTCAACGCCCAAATAAAAAAACCCCAAAAACACCTTATTAAACATTAAGCTAGACTGGCAGCCGCATAAAACCTATATATTAAGCCTCCTGCTCCTCCGCTAAAGGTAGCATCTTTCGTGCCACCTTTAAAATCCTGCTCAAAATCCCATCCCGTCAAATTGAATCACCTAAGTTTATGAGTATGTTATGCCGTAACTCCGTACTTTAATAAAGTGCCCCTGTAAAATCATTGTTCTTGCTCGACCCACAAGCCCCCCTTTTTTTCCCCACTTTCAAGAATTCAAAGGTTCGTGGGTGAGAATTAAATAATCAGTATTCGATTTTCCAAATACACCCCCCCTATTTTATAATCCATACGGACAAATATCGCAGCCAACTTCCCGTTAACTAAAAAACCTACTCTTAAAATCCGTGCATTAGCTAAACTGACCGCCTTGTTTATTACATACATGCATTGACCCTACTCACCATTAATCTAAAGCACTTACCGCTCTGTGAAACACCCTGAACTTATTTCCACCGCGCAACTCGCCGACTTTACTTACATCATTGATGTGCGTTCGCCCTCTGAGTATGCAGAAGATCATATCCCGAGAGCATCCAATTATCCGGTACTTAGCGATACCGAACGCGAACGTGTGGGAACGCTCTACAAACACTCTCCGTTTGAGGCCAAAAAATTAGGCGCGGCGCTCATCGCACGTAACATTGCCCATCACCTTGAGCAATCTTGGCAAAACCAACCTCGCAATTGGCAACCACTTATCTACTGCGCGCGCGGCGGGCAGCGGAGTAGCGCACTAACACACATCCTGCGGCAAATTGGCTTTGCTGCAACGCGGCTGGAAGGAGGCTACAAAAACTATCGGCAACATGTTTTGCAACAACTAGCCATTGTGCCAGCCCAACTCTCCTTTTATGTATTGTGTGGATTAACCGGCAGCGGCAAAAGTCGTTTACTCAGCGCATTAAAGCGCTATGGCGCTCAAGTGTTGGATATGGAGCAAATAGCCAAGCATCGCGGATCTGTGCTGGGCGAGGTCCTCCATGAGAATCAACCCAAGCAAAAAGCTTTCGATAGTCAATTGCTGGCGCAATTAAAATCGTTTGATCTTTCCAGGCCAATTTTTATTGAATCTGAAAGTAAAAAAATCGGTGCGGTGCGTGTACCCGACAAGCTCATCGAAAAAATGTGGGCCAGCCCATGTCTTCGCCTGGAAACACCAATCCACCTTCGAATCGCGCTGTTGCGTGAGGACTACACCCATTTTTTACATCACCCAGAACTGCTGCACACACTATTATTCCGCTTAAAAGGCTCACACTCCAACGCACAAATTTCACACTGGCAAAGCCTGTGCGAAACGCAGTCATGGGATGCACTCATTACCGAGTTACTAGAACAGCACTACGACCCGGCCTACAACAAATCCATATACAGCCATTACCCGAACTATAGCGACGCGACGCGGCTTGTACTTGGCAACCCATCTGACAGTGGATTTAATCAACTGGCGCATGAGACACTTGCCCTGATTGATAAGATTGCCAACTAAGGCAAAATAACCCTAACCCCACGCTGGAGATAAAATCAATGCTTAACCAACCTGTTGCCAACTTCATATTGCCCGCCACTGGCCAAGTCAATTTCAACCTCTCATCCGCATTGGGAAAATCTCTGGTCATATATTTTTACCCCAAAGACAACACGCCTGGCTGCATAACAGAAAGCCAGCAGTTTCGCGATCTCTACCCTGACTTTCAAAAAGCGCAATGCGAAGTGGTCGGCATCTCACGGGACAGCATCAAATCGCATGAAAATTTCAAAGCTAAATTTACACTGCCATTCGCCTTGCTATCAGATAGCGAAGAAAAAGTATGCACCAAGTTCAATGTCATAAAAATGAAAAACATGTACGGCAAACAAGTGCACGGCATTGAACGCAGCACCTTCGTACTCGATCAATACGGCGTATTGAGCCACGAATGGCGTGGCATAAAAGCCGATGGTCATGCGCAGGAAGTGTTGCGTTTTGTACAAACGCTTATCAGCTAAAAACAGAAAATGCAGGGCAGGCTGAAAGCTACGAAATATCTTCGGAAGAATTTTTACTGCTCCACATTTCAAGAATGCAGATAATCTTTAAACCGAGATTTTCCATTAGGACGAAATCAAGGGGAATAAATTGGGGTAAATTTTGCGGGCAAATCGAAGGATTTGGATGCATTCCATAATCCTTGCATCCAAGTGCGCTGTTGCATAGCTAAAGCAAGATTCAATATTGTTTTTCG
>CANJMS010000067.1 GCA_947475825.1 Nitrosomonadales bacterium | reverse complement strand
GTGCGTTGAAATGATAAGGAGCTTCTCAGCGAATTCCATCAGGGATAGAGGCGAAAGCTTCAACAAAAATCCGGATGTATGGCTGCAATCTTTACCTTCTCAAAATCATCGATTGAAAACTTGGCAAAAGTGGGCGTCCATGTATGAGTTAAGGACTATGCTGTTACTACTGCATTGACGCAGCTTGTCATTCCAGTAAAATGCCATTTGAATTTTAATCAATCAGGAGTGTGTTCATGTTTGTTGGAATAATAGATCTACCGTGGTGGGGTTATGTTGTTACTGCGTTAATTCTCACCCACATTACCATCGCTTCTGTCACCATTTTTCTGCATCGCCATCAAGCACATCGTGCATTAGACCTACATTCCATACCGAGTCATTTTTTCCGTTTCTGGTTATGGTTGACTACCGGAGTTGTGACTAAAGAATGGGCGGCTATTCATCGCAAACATCACGCCAAATGTGAAACAGAAGAAGACCCGCATAGCCCAGTCATTCTGGGGATAGGTAAAGTGTTGCGTGAAGGTGCAGAGCTTTATCAAAAAGAAGCGAAAAATTTAGAAACGTTGAATAGATACGGACATGGCACTCCTGACGATTGGCTGGAAAGAAATATTTACGGCAGACATGATAGACCCGGCATCGTGCTAATGTTGGCTATCAATATCGTGCTGTTCGGGCCACTTGGTTTAACTATCTGGGCGGTGCAAATGGCGTGGATTCCGGTGAATGCGGCGGGTATTATTAACGGCCTGGGGCATTATTTTGGCTATCGCAATTTTGCCTGTGCAGACGCTTCAACCAATATTATTCCTTGGGGCATATTTATTGGTGGCGAGGAATTGCACAATAATCATCACGCCTACGCCTCATCTGCCAAGCTCTCCAGTAAGTGGTATGAGTTGGATATAGGCTGGGTTTACATACGTACCTTAGCCATGCTGAAGTTAGCGCAGGTGAAAAAACTCGCGCCCAAAGTACGTCTAAATCACAGCAAAATAAATTGTGATTTAGAAACACTGCAAGCAGTGATTGTGAATCGTTATGAAATTACCGCGCGCTATGCGAAATTATTAAAGAAAACTTATGCCGCAGAAATGGCACTATGCAAACTTCATGCGCTAGATAAGTTACATAACCTGGACAAGCTCGATATGAAGCAGATTAAATACTGGTTACATTTGGATAAAAGTGATCTCACCGATCATCAATCTACTAAGCTCAACTCAGCTATTAATGCCAGCCCAGCCTTGCACACAATATATCACCTGCACCAGGATTTAGCCGCGATATGGGAACGCTCCACAGCCACCAAAGAACAGCTACTTAAACAATTAAATGATTGGTGTCATCGTGCTGAAAATAGCGGCATCCTAGCCGTACAGGAATTTTCTCAGCGTCTTCGTTGCTATGCTTAAGTGTGCGGCTGCAAGGCCGTAACAGTGAATCCTGAAAGCCCAATCTGTTGAAAAAGATTGGGCTTTTTTATTGAGCACGCAACCTGAATTTATCTCCCGTACAACCTGCGTCCACGTATGCGCGCGCGATGATTTGCACGCTCTTCACTCTCGGTGAGCGGCTTGGGAATTTTGTCAGCGAATGGATTTTTGCCAGCTTTGAATTCAATTCTAAGTGGCGTGCCTTGCAATTTAAACGCTTCACAAAATGTGCGCTCCAAATAACGCCGGTAGCTATCCGGAATTTTATCCAGCGCGCTGCCATGCACCACAATGAGCGGCGGGTTGCTGCCACCTTGATGGGCATAACGCATTTTAGGACGAAACATGCCGCGCGGTGGTGGTTGTTTTTCTACTGCGGTGGTCAACACGCGCGTCAGTAACGGTGTGGATAATTTTGCCATCGCTGCAGCAAAGGCTTCATTTACGGATTTCAATACGCCGGGCACGCCATCACCATTCAGCGCGGAAATAAAATGTAATTTGGCGAAACTTAAAAAATGCAACTTTCGTTCTATGTCACGCTTGGTTGTGTCGCGCTGATATTGATCGAGACCATCCCACTTATTCACGGTGAGTACCAAGGCACGTCCTGCTTGCAAAACGAAGTCTGCGATGTGCGCGTCCTGCTCGGTAATGCCTTGTTGGGCATCCACTACCAATACCACGACGTTGGCATCTTCCACAGCCTGCAAAGTTTTAATCACAGAAAATTTCTCAATAGCCTCATCCACCTTGCCGCGCCGCCTTACACCCGCTGTATCGATGATGGTGTAGTGCTTGCCAGCACGCTCAAAATCAATGTAAATGCTGTCGCGCGTCGTGCCGGGTTGGTCAAAGGCAATGACCCGCTCTTCTCCCAGAATTGCGTTGACCAGGGTAGATTTTCCAACATTGGGTCGACCGACAATGGCCAGCTTGGGGTGGTCAATTTTTTTCTCTGCTGCCTCTTCTTGTACTGAGAATCCTTCCAGCGCAAGTTCGACCATCTCAGTGACGTTGTCACCATGCGCAGAAGAAATCGGTAGCGGTTCGCCCAAACCCAGTTCAAAAAATTCACCCGTCACCGCTGTGCGCTGCATTCCCTCGGCCTTGTTGACTAGCAGCATCACTGTGCGGCCTGTCTTGCGCAGTTGATCGGCGATGGTTTTGTCTTGCGCGGTGAGTCCTTGACGACCATCCACCAAAAACAAAACCAAATCCGCCTCATCGACTGCCTGCCGCGTTTGCTTGGCCATCTCAAATAAGATGCCTTCTTTTGCGACAGGCTCCAGCCCACCGGTATCAACCACCAGAAATGGTCGCTCGCCCACCCGCCCGCGACCATAGTGGCGATCACGAGTTAAGCCCGGCAAATCGGCTACCAGCGCATCACGGCTGCGTGTCAGGCGGTTAAAAAGAGTGGACTTCCCGACGTTGGGGCGACCAACTAAAACTAGAGTAGGTAACATTTTAATGAGTATTTTTTACAGTTTTGCAGGATGGGTGGAACGCAGATATGCCCATCCTGCGGAATTGACAAACAAATAATGCGCTAATGAATCAAAAATGAAAATAAGCCACCTTTACGAGTTTGAATGAACAACCCTTTGCCTAGTGGCACGGGTGCAGATTGCACCGGGCTAGCGTCCGTTTTAGAACGCGCGACCAGGCGGCCATCTTCTCGCTGCAAAATATGCAGATATCCTTCATAGTCGCCTACTGCCAAATAATCTCCGAATACACCAGGTGCGGTGACGCGACGCAATTTCATTTGTTCATTTTTCCAAACGGAGCTGCCGCTATTTTTATCGAGCGCTAAAATTGAACCATCGATACCGGTGACGTACAAGTATTTTTGCCATAAGACCATGCCCTGATCGCTGGATAATTCGCGACTCCACAACAAGCTGCCTTGCGCCAAATTAAAACACGCTACCCTGCCCTGAAAGGCAATTGCACAAACTTGATCTGCATCAATTACCGGCGTACTGGTGATATCACTAATGCGTTCCAACTCGGTATTTCCGCGCGGCTGCGAGACGACTGTTTCCCATTTCACCACACCCGTAGCCAAGTTTAAGGCCACTAATCTGCCTGCTGCTAGTCCTGCGTAGACTGTGCCGAGATGAATTGCTACAGCAGCATGATTGCGGACAACGAGTGAGGGCGTAGTTCTTTCGTAGGTCCATAAAGATTTCCCCTCCGCCACGTTCAGTGCCGAGATATATCCATCTCCGGTACGCACCACCACCACGCCTTCGGCGACGCGCGGTACGCCTAATATCTCACTATTCATTTGAACTTGCCAACGCACTTTACCAGCGGTGTCAAAAGCGATTAACTCACCCTTGTTTCCACCCAACAGCACCAAGTTTTCACCCGCTCCTACTCCAGCTGAAACATTAAATCCTGTTTTGATCTGCCAGATCTGTTTGCCTGTTGCACGATCCAGCCGTATGACATCGCCTTGCGCGCTGGCAACATACAGCGCGTCATTTGTTACGGCGGGTTGAAGAACTGTGTTAGCTGAATCAGCTATGTCACCTTGCCAGCGCATTTGAAGCTTGGCCGTTTGCTTAAACTCAATAATTTTGGCAGCATCGCGGCCTAATTTTCCGCTGGATGAACAGCCAACTACTAACAGTGCCAGAAAACTCAGTGCTGCACCCCTAACAGTTATGCTGAGAAAACGCGGAACAAATTCTTCGACAAGTAGAATAAACATATTCAGTGCTTCCTTAACGAGCATACTGACAATCACTTGGCAAGCCCGTCTAACTTAATCTGAATCAGGTTGCGATATGAACTTGTAGCATCGGTCTTATCCAATGCTTGCTGGTAAACTGCGCGCGCTTCTTCAATCTTTCCCTGAGAGCTCAACACATCGCCCTTAAGATCGGCATACAAACCAGCAAATGCATCATCGTTTGCTTCCTCCAACAATTTTAATGCGCCTGCATAATCTTTTTCATCCAACAGTATGCTTGCCAATTGAAGGAGCGCAATATTTTTCAGTCCTGCTTCCTTGGCATTACTGAACACCCAACGTAATCGGATTTTGGCTTGCGCGTCATCGCCAACAAATATGTTGACCTGTGAAGACAATAAGGCTGCTCGAGGTGCATAGGGAGTCGAACTATATTTTTCAACAATGACAGTGGCGGCATCATTGATGCGCTTCGGATCATTACTGCTTAGCTGCTTTTCCAACTCGGCATACAAGGTACTGGCCTCGGATATTTGCTTGGCCTGATAAACTTGCCACCCCATCGCTGCGCCTACGCTTAACACCACTACTGCCAGCGTGGCGATTGCGTATTTGCCATTTGCTTTCCACCAAGATTTAAATGCGTCCACCTGTTCTTGTCCCTGCATATCCAATGTCGCCATTTCTGTATCCCTTAACTTAATTATTTAAATTTACCTGCATTGCTTTTGCACGGATCATAGAGGCTAACTCGCCAAATGCCACCTGTACTTGCTCTCCCCCGTGCAAGGGCTTAAGTGTCGCCTGCCCGCTACGCACTTCGTCATCCCCTATGATGACTGCCCATTGTGCATTGCTGGCATCAGCCTTTTTCATTTGCGACTTAAAACTACCTCCGCCGCAATGCAACAAAACACGCAAGCCTGCATCGCGTAATTGCTCAGCCAAGATCGCAGCCTTTTCATTGGCCTGCTCACCTTGATTCACCATATACACATCTACCGTATTTAACAGTGCGGGCGTGCTCACCTTTTGCATAAGCACTAGCAAACGCTCGATGCCCATCGCAAAACCACAGGCAGGTGCAGCGTTGCCACCAAGCTGCTCGATCAAGCCATCAAACCGTCCACCCGCACACACTGTGCCTTGCGCGCCTAGCTGCGTAGTCGTCCACTCGAATACCGTGCGGTTGTAATAATCCAGCCCGCGTACCAAGCGTGGATTGATTTCAAATTTTATCTTGTGATTCCGCAAAATTTTCTGCACACTTTCAAAATGTTTGAGTGCGTCATCATCAATGTCGCTCATGAGACTGGGCGCTGCGACGATTAAATCTTGCATGGCCGGATTTTTACTGTCCAAAATACGCAGCGGATTGCTGTGCAAACGGCGCAGCGCATCTGCATCCAGCTCGCTCTGATGCGCCTCGAAATGGGCAATTAATTTTGCCCGATGCCGCTGTCGCGCTGCTGTATCACCCAGCGTGTTCAACTGCAAAGTAATATCGCGCAAACCCAGTTTGTGCCATAAACGCGCGCACATCAAAATGTGTTCGGCATCAATATCCGGGCCTGCAAATCCTAACGCCTCCACGCCTATTTGATGAAACTGGCGATAGCGACCTTTTTGCGGGCGCTCGTGCCGAAACATGGCACCGCTGTAATACAAGCGCTGCGGCGCGTTATATAGCAAATTATGTTGCAACGCAGCGCGCACGCAAGATGCTGTGCCTTCAGGGCGCAAGGTGAGATGGTCACCATTCAACGCATCTTCAAAGCTGTACATTTCTTTTTCGACGATGTCGGTCACATCGCCAATCGCACGCTTGAATAGCGCAGTGGGTTCCAGCAACGGCATACGAATATTGCGATAGCCGTATTGCTCTAACCATGCACGCACAGTGTCTTCAAACGATAGCCAGAGCATCGCTTCATCCGGCAGAATATCGTTCATGCCGCGCACAGCTTGTAAGGGAGAGTGACTCATTGTTATTTTTTAAGCCGTTGCAGTGCGCTTTGCATATTTGCGCGCCACATAACTATCGACAATCAATTTGAATTCGCCCGCAATATTCGCACCACGTAGCGTGACTACTTTTTCGCCATCCACATACACTGGCGCAGCCGGATTCTCACCACTGCCCGGCAAGCTAATTCCTATATTCGCCATTTTGCTTTCACCGGGCCCATTCACAATGCACCCCATGACCGCTACCGTCATCTCTTCTGCGCCCACGTATTGTTCACGCCAGACATTCATTTGCGCGCGCAAATAAGTTTGAATGTTTTGTGCAAGTTCCTGAAATACTGTGCTGGTGGTGCGCCCGCAACCGGGGCAGGCAATGACCATGGGGGTGAATGAACGCAAGCCCATGGTTTGCAAAATTTCCTGCGCGACGATCACTTCTTGGGTGCGATCTCCACCTGGCTCGGGCGTAAGAGAAATACGTATGGTGTCGCCTATGCCCTCTTGCAGCAATACTGCCAAGGCCGCAGTCGAGGCTACAATTCCTTTAGAGCCCATGCCCGCTTCGGTCAATCCCAGATGCAAAGGATAGTCGCAGCGTTTGGCCAAATCACGATATACCGCAATCAAGCTTTGCACTTCACTCACCTTACACGACAGCACAATACGATCATGCCCCAAGCCTAATTCTTCCGCGCGTTTCGCGCTATCCAATGCCGACACGATCAATGCTTCGCGCATGACAGCTTCTGCATCTAAGGGTTGTGCAAGTTTGGCATTAGTATCCATCATACGCGCGATTAAATCCTGATCCAGACTGCCCCAATTGACTCCAATGCGTACTGGTTTATTATTGCGGCAGGCGACCTCTATCATCATGGCGAATTGATCTTCGCCTTTGCGATGACGGCCCACATTGCCAGGGTTAATACGATAGCCGCCTAAAACTTTCGCACACTCCGGAAAGTCTGTTAACAAGCGATGGCCGTTGTAATGAAAATCTCCGATGAGCGGTACGCCGCAATTCATACGATCAAGTTGCTCACGAATGGCGGGGACTTGTGCGGCAGCCTCGGGGGTATTAACGGTGATACGTACTAACTCAGAACCAGCTTGCGCCAACTCAAACACCTGTTGTGCGGTGCCTTGGGCATCCACGGTATCCGTGTTAGTCATAGACTGCACCACGATGGGTGCGCCGCCACCTATCGCGATACCATCAACCATAACGCGCTGCGTTGCACGGCGCGTGATCCTGTGCTGACTCATCATTTACTCCAGCGTCAAGCGTGCCACTCCCGCTCGATTGTGCGGTGTGAGGTCAACCTGCCGACCTTTGTAAAATAATTGAACCTTATCAGCATTGCCGATTTTAACCGTAAAAGGTGGATTGATGCCTCCAACCTGCCGCTCACTGCCTGCCAAATTCAGTTGGGCCATTAACATTACACCGTCTTTATCCATCACTTCCACCCAGGCATCCTCTTCAAAGACCATGTGTATCATTGGGCCAAGATTCGCGGGTACGGCACTAGCCACTACCGGGATAACCTTTGTTTTAGATGAAGCTGCGACGGTAGTGGCTTGAGTAACAGGGATTGCAGAAGCGGGCAAAGATAATCTCACAATATTTGTTCTGGGAACTGCGCTGGTACCATTGCTCAGCCAAACAAATATTGCCAGCACCAGTGCAACGACCAACCCTCCGGCAAGCCAAACGATATTATATTTACGGGCAGCATAGACCCCTGGAAGAGGCACATTTTTGCTTCTCATCACAAGCAATGCATCCACTGTTTTTGTCGGCGCACCAGGCAGTGCAACCAATAATGGTGCTGAGTCAATTTGTAAAAGCTTGGCGTAATTACGTATAAACCCACGCACAAAGGGCATTTCAGGCAAGTTAATAAAATCGTCTGCTTCCAAGGCCTCAATCTGGCGCGGCGCAAATTTAAGATGCCCTGCCACATCAGTCAGACTTAAGCCTGCACGTTCTCGTGCCGCACGCAGCGTGGCACCGACGCTGATCTTTTGTGGCGTACTATTTTGTAAAGTATTGTCCGGCTGAATATCCATTACTTACCGCTTAATAACAATTGAGTTTCCCGTGCATCGGGGTAACGTCTACGCAATTGTTCCGCGTAAATTTTCTCAGACGTTTGATCTCCTAACTTGCGTTCAATATGCACACCCATCCATAAATTTCCAGCTGTTGCGGCGGAAGCGTTTATTTGCATAAAGAGCTGGAAGTTATTTTTTGCCACTGCATAATTTCCTTTTTCAAAATTAATTTCCGCCAGGTTTACCCATGCTTCTGGAATATCTGCCCTTAAAGCCAGTGCTTTCCGCAGATATTCTTCAGTAGCTTTTATGTTGCCTGCTTTTCTTGAGCATATCCCTGCATTTAAATACGCCTTCTCGGGCGTTGTATAAAGTGGATTTTTAACTGCATCCAAAAAATGTGGGATAGACTCATTTTCCCTGCCACGCTGGCATAGAAACCAACCATAGTTGTTATGCGTATCAGAATCATGGCGATTCAATTTTAAGCTGTACTTGAAATCCTCATCCGCGCGCTGATCTTCACGCAAAGCCATGCGTATCAGTCCGCGCATACTGTAGGCTGGCGCATAATCAGATACCGCATTTAAAGCGATATTAATTTCTTCCAAGGCAATTTTGTATTGCGTTCGCTCATAATATTGTGCAGCCAATTCAGTATGAACTTTAGCGCTGGCCTGCGCTTTGGTAAGACTCTGTGGCTGGCTGCCACCTGAACCACCACCAGATTGCGTCGAACAGGCTGACAGCACCAGCACTACGGCAATCAGCTTTACTTCCAGCGCCCATTTCACCAGCCGTTGTTTCATGGGCGCGCTCCCATCAGACGATGCGTTCGTTTGGTTTTATCCTGCACTTGTCCAGCTAATTGTCCGCAGGCAGCGTCAATATCATCCCCACGCGTTTTACGGGTGGTTGTTACGATATCAGCTTGCATGAGCACATCACGAAAGCGCTGGATGGTGTCTTTATCCGAGCGTTGATAATGTGTTTGTGGAAACGGATTGAACGGAATTAAATTCAGCTTGCAGGGCACATCACGCACCAACTCAATCAGCTCATACGCTAACTGCACGCTGTCGTTCACGCCGCGCAACATGACGTATTCGAAGGTTATAAAATCACGCGGGGCTTTTTCAAGATAGCGTTGACAAGCCGCCATCAACAAATCCAACGGATATTTTTTATTGATGGGCACCAACACATCGCGTAAAGCGTTATTCGGGGCATGCAACGAGACCGCTAACGCCACCGGACACTCATCGCGCAACTTGTCCATCGCGGGCACGATGCCCGATGTAGACAACGTGACTCGACGACGCGACAAGCCATAAGCATGATCGTCCAACATCAACCGTAGCGCGCTCACCGTATTATTAAAATTCAGCAGCGGCTCACCCATGCCCATCAGCACCACGTTGCTGACTGGCCACAGGCCATCGGCATCTTTACCCATCTGACGATTAGCCCACCATAGCTGACCAATAATTTCGGCAACACTTAAATTGCGATTAAAACCCTGCTTGCCTGTTGAGCAAAATGAACAATCCAGCGCGCATCCAGCTTGCGTGGAAACGCACAACGTACCGCGCTCTGCTTCCGGAATGAACACTGTCTCAATCGCATTGCCCGTGCCGACATTCAACAACCATTTACGCGTACCATCGCTGGAAAGCTCTTCGCGCACCACAGTAGGCGCAGTGATACAGGCATCCCGTTGTAGCTTTTCTCGCAACGACGCAGCCAAGTCAGTCATGGCGGAAAAATCAGACTCCCCATTTTTATGAATCCAACGCAACACCTGGCGCGCACGAAAAGGCTTCTCACCCTGCGCGGCGAACCAGTCCGTCATTTGCTGTACATCAAAATCTAGCAGGTTGGTAGTCATCAAATTTCAGCGGTTTTCAAACATTAATTATGCAACTCTAAATATTTAGCTGACGATAATAATTAGCGGGAATAAATATTCATACTAGGAAAAAAATATGCAATCTCTATCGCAGCCGCTTCCGGCGCATCCGAGCCATGCACCGCATTGGCATCGATGCTATCCGCAAAATCGGCGCGGATTGTGCCTTTGGCAGCTTTCTTTGGATCGGTTGCACCCATCAAATCTCTATGTTTGAGGATTGCATTTTCACCTTCCAGTGCTTGCACAATAACCGGACCGGAAATCATGAAATCCACCAGGTCCTTGAAAAATGGGCGTGCCTTATGCACAGCATAAAATCCCTCTGCCTCGGCACGGGATAGTTGCATCATGCGTGCAGCAATGACTTTTAAGCCAGCATTTTCAAAGCGCGTGTAAATCTGACCGATTACATTTTTAGCAACCGCATCAGGTTTGATGATCGATAAAGTGCGTTCAACAGCCATACTACTTTCTCCAGACATATATTCAAGTTAATCAAAAAATCAGTGCGTTATTCTATCAGGCTTTCAGCCTTGTGTCGCGCCGCCCTGACTGTAATTGCCTTAACTGCCAGGACATTATTTCTAACACTCCGCGGTGACCGATCAACGGGACATTAATATTTCGACCAAATAATTATCGAGAAGTACATTACAATATCGGGTCGTTTTATTTTGTTTATCTCCCTAATTTATTTCAATCTCTGAAAGGAAGCAGCATGGCAATTAAATCATTTCATCCCCCGCAACGCACTCTAATGGGTCCTGGCCCATCCGATGTCAGCGCGCGCGTGTTATCAGCGTTAGCCAGACCGACCATTGGTCACTTGGATCCCATGTTTGTGACCATGATGGACGAGATGAAAGAGTTGTTAAAGTATGCCTTTCAAACCAAAAATGAATTAACGATGCCCATCTCCGCACCTGGCTCTGCTGGCATGGAGGCATGCTTCGTGAATTTGGTGGAGCCGGGGGACAAGGTAATCATCTGTCAGAATGGCGTGTTTGGCGGACGCATGAAGGAAAACGTTGAGCGTTGCGGCGGCGTAGCAGTGATGATTCAAGATGATTGGGGACGCGCTGTCGATCCGCAAAAATTGGCCGATACATTAAAATCCAACCCTGATACAAAAGTTGTCGCTTTCGTACACGCTGAAACGTCCACTGGTGCATTGTCGGATGCAAAAACCCTGGTTGAATTGGCACACAAGCATGGCTGCCTGACTATAGTAGATGCCGTCACTTCGCTGGCTGGCTCACCACTCAAAGTAGATGAATGGGGCATAGACGCAATTTATTCGGGTACTCAAAAGTGTTTGTCCTGCACGCCGGGACTTTCTCCCGTGAGCTTCAGCCCACGCGCCTTGGAAAAAATTAAAAATCGCAAAACCAAGGTTCAAAGCTGGTTTCTGGATTTGAATCTGGTGATGGGTTACTGGGGTGCAGCCACCAAGCGCGCCTATCATCACACTGCGCCGATCAACGCACTGTATGGTTTGCACGAATCATTGGTCATGCTGCAAGAAGAAGGTTTGGAAAATTCTTGGGCACGGCATCAAAAAAATCATCTGGCATTACGGGCCGGATTAGAAGCGATGGGGCTGCAATTTGTTGTACCAGAAAAAGAACGCTTGCCACAACTCAATGCTCTCACCATTCCAGCCGGCGTGGATGATGCGGCGTTGCGCTCTACTTTGCTGAATGAATACCAATTGGAAATTGGTGCAGGACTGGGCGTGATGGCAGGTAAGGTATGGCGCATCGGCCTGATGGGTTACGCCAGCAACCCACGCAACATTCTATTTTGCCTGGGTGCGCTGGACGACGTGCTGGGTCGTATGAAAGCACCTGTAAAAAATGGAGTGGCGGTTGCTGCGGCGCACCAGATTTTAACAAAGTAAAAAATTAAGCAAAGCTACTTTGGCCACTCTGGAGCAACTCTAAAAATTTAAATTGCTAAGCCAAGCAAGGCGCAAACAAGATTTTATAGACTCGGCACGATGAAGTTTGAACTTTTGTCGCGCATTTCAGTCCGATACGCATGGACAAAGAAGATGCTAGATTTCAGACATTGGAGCGGTTGCACGAGAGACGCAAGCAGGTCGTGCGG
>CANJMS010000066.1 GCA_947475825.1 Nitrosomonadales bacterium | reverse complement strand
GCTGGCCAAATTTAATGGCATACCTAAACATACGTTCTATTTGCATCTGAAAGAAACTGAATATCGTTTTAATCATCGTCGTGATAATCTTTACCTTGAACTACTCAAATTATTGAGATTGAATCCGCTTTAGCTTCCTAAGACCCAAGAAAAATAATACCAAAGTTGCGTCATTACAATAAATCAAATGATTCTCGACTCGACCCTGCATGCGATGATTTAAGGCATGGTAGTCGTAAACATCCCGAGCGTATTGAAAATATGAAAATTCTGCATTACTCTCATGATAGTTTAGGATTAGGACACATTCGTCGCACTCTCGCGATCGTTCGGCGTCTTGCACATGACATGCCAGGCATAGCACAAATGGTGCTTACAGGGTCGGCTCAGTTTGGCGCTTTTAATTGGCCAGCTAATGTAGATTGTGTAAAGTTGCCTACAATTCGCAAAAAGGAAAACGGCGAATACCATTCACCCCATTCACATGGCTCGTTGGCAGCAATTTCTTCCCTGCGAGAAAGTATTATTATGAACACGATTACCCACTTTAAGCCAGATATTATGCTGGTGGATAAGGCTCCCGCTGGATTGAATGGTGAAATGGTGCGCCCATTACATTATTTAAAAGGGGAATTCCCTCATACGCGGGTGGTGCTGGGTATGCGCGATATCGAAGATGCTCCTGAAATTACATGCAGGGATTGGGAGCGTGACGGTATCTACCCATTGTTGAAGAATACTTATGATGCCATTTTGTTGTATGGCGCACGGGAAGTTTTTGATCCAGTCCTCGAGTACAACCTCTCGCCAACCATTGAACGAAAGATCTACCCATGTGGTTACATTTTCGGTCATGAGGAAGGACAGCTGAAAGCACATCATATTCGTGAGAAGCTGGGAATAGACGAGGAACGCTTGGTATTAGTGACGGCTGGCGGTGGGAGTGATGGCTTTCAAATCACTAAAACCTATCTTGAAATGTTGAGTAACCGCTCAACACCTGCCTCATTCCATTCTTTGATTGTTGCCGGCCCGCAGATGGATGTGTCGGAATACCAGATGCTGGAAAAGTGGGCTGCCAAAATAGCCTCTCCTATCACACTGAAACAGTTTACACCTCATCTTTCAAGTTACCTGAGCATTGCTGACTTGGTGGTTACCATGGGCGGCTACAACACTGTGATGGAGATTATGGGATATGGTCGACGTTCGATTATCGTGCCTCGTGTCAGTCCGCGTCGTGAGCAGTTGATCCGTGCTGAACGCCTTGCGGCACGGAATCTGGTGCGCATGATTCACCCTGATGAATTAACACCCATGCGTCTTTTAGCCGAAGTGGAGGCCGATATGAAAGAACGCAGCCAGACTTTTTCGTCAAGCAGGGCGTTGAATATGAATGGCGCAGAAGTAGCGAGTCGCGCCCTGATTGGGTTACTGAATAACCGATTCCAAGCGATGAACTCCGCCCCTCTTGGCAGCTATCAGGCTACACTCGCTAACATGGATGGCTCTGCGACAGATCAGCTCAAGCAGCGCAAAAGCAGTGATAACTCTTTTAGACCGACAACCCCGGAGTGGATGTTTGCATGAGTAAACAGCTGCATGTTGGTTATGTGCTCAAGCGCTACCCACGCCTATCAGAAACCTTCATTGTTAACGAGATGGCTGAACTACGGCATCTTGGGGTGAAGGTGACTGTTTTTGCACAGAAAGATGCCGAAGAAGAATTGGTGCATGAGAAAACACGTCAACTTGATATTCCGATCTATTATCTGCCGCGTATCCCTAAACGTGAATGGTTATTTCGTTATCGGCAGAATGGTGCTAGTGTTGCGACACCGTTTGAAGGCCCCGACGTTCTAGATGGTGAGCATACTAGGTTTGAAGCCGCACTACTGGCTCCTTTAGTTGAGCAACTTGGGATTGATCATCTACATGCACATTTTGCTACCTGGGCAAGCGACGTAGCCTGCTACACTAGTGCGCTTACGGGTATTCCATTTAGCTTTACCGCACACGCGAAAGATATTTTTCACGAGGATGTTAATAAACAGCGTTTAGCGTGGAAGATGGCAAGGGCGCACACAGTTGTTACTGTGAGTGACTTTAACCGGAGCTATCTTAAGGAGTTACTTGCCACTTCCGGTAAGGGTGGTCAGATTGAACGTCTTTATAACGGTATAGATCTTGGCTTGTTTTTGCCGCAAATACGCAATCCAGAGCCGGGTTTAATAGTTAGTGTTGGACGTCTTGTTGAAAAAAAAGGGTTCGACTATCTCATTCATGCCTGCTATCTTTTGAAACAGAAAGGACAGCGCTTTAATTGCATCATTGTTGGTGATGGTGAACAGCGTGTTGAGCTTGAGGCACGTATTGCTGAGCTTGGAATGGGTAGTGACATTAAATTTGTCGGAGCGATGACTCAGACTGATGTAATCACTCTGCTTGGACGTGCAACAGTGTTTGCTTTACCATGTGTTGTTGGACGCGATGGTAATCGTGATGGCTTACCAACGGTGTTGCTTGAGGCGATGGCGTTGGGTGTGCCAGTGGTTTCCACCCGTGTGACAGGTATTCCGGAAATTATTGATCATGGGCAGACAGGTATGCTGGTGGAGGAACGGGATGCTGAAAGCTTAGCCGTGGCACTTACAGAGCTCCTCCTGTCACCAGAGCTTCGACAAAGGTGTAGTAGTGGCGCGCAGGAGAAGGTAAAGCGTCAATTTAATTCAGCTGAAAATGTTAAGCAGCTTAAAGCTTACTTTAGTGCAAGCACGGGAAGTGCATTTTAGCGTCTGGTTTCGCCACTTAATCTGTAGGGCAGAATATTTTTTGTGAATAGCAGGCAGCTGCGCTTCATGGAAAGCCATTATTTAAGAGTTCACGCCAACGTATGAAAATTCTCTATCTGTGTAGCGATCTTGGCATTCCTGTACTTGGACGCAAGGGAGCCGCAGTACACATGCGTGTCATGAGTGAAGCGTTACAGCGTGCCGGGCATTCGGTAGTACTTGCGACACCTTCTTTGAATAAAGACCCTTGGGAAGCTCCGCAAAAGGTAGGTGTTGAAGTTATGCATCTGCCGCCATCTCCCGAAGTGTCGCAGGCCGTGCTTGGAGTGACAGAGTTTAATGACTCAATCGGGGTTAAAAACTCGGTGCCTGGTGAGCTGCGGCGCATTCTCTACAATCAGCAACTGGTGGTGCAACTCGAGCGAAGTTTTCGCAACTATGTGCCCGATTTTATTCTGGAACGTGCTTCACTCTATGCCACGGCCGGTGTACATGTTGCACAAATATTTAATGTCCCTTTGCTTGTTGAGCTGAACGCACCGCTGGCACTGGAACAGTCTGCCTATCGTGCTACTGGGTTGGGACAGTTAGCTGCCCAGGCTGAGGGCTGGGCGTTGACACGCGCAGATGGGGTGTTTGCTGTTTCCAATCCCTTGCGCGACTATGTACTCTCCCTCGGTGTTTCGGCGGAGCGTGTGCAGGTATTGCCAAACGGTGTGGATGCTGCATTGTTTTATCCTGCTCCGCGTAATCCTGAGTTGCGTGTGAAGTATGGTTTTGGTGACGGGCCTGTGCTTGGCTTTGTTGGCGGGCTTCGGCCGTGGCACGGTGTTCAGGTATTGCCGCTGCTGGTGGAGCGTTTGGTGTCTCTCCATCCGCGGGTGCGCCTGGTGATTGTGGGAGAAGGACCGATGCGTACAGAATTGGAAGCTGCTTTTTCTGCACGCAATATACAAGCCCACGTAACCTTCACGGGTTCACTGCCACACGTTGATGTGAGTGAGCTTATCCGTCAGTTTGACGTGGCACTTGCACCATATCCGGTGCTTGACCATGCTTTCTATTTCTCTCCTCTCAAACTTTTCGAGTACATGGCGTGCGGCGTGCCAGTCGTTGCGGCGGCAGTGGGGCAGATTGCCGAAGTGATACGTGATGGTGATACCGGCCTGCTTTACCCTCCGGGTGATGTTGATGCACTTACAGCCGCATGTCTGCGGTTACTGGCCGACACTGCATTCGGTCAGCGACTCGGGGCGGCGGCGGCGGCAGAAGTTTATGCGAACTATACGTGGTCGCGTAACGCCACACGTATTGTCGAGCAGGCACGGGTATTGATTTCAGATCGTGCAGGTGGGTGATGTTGTGTCTATAACATCGCACTCTGTGGACATTCCAGTTGACGATCCGTTTGATGTTGTTGCTGATCCAGCTCTGCCGCAGGCTGCCCTTGCGCTTGATCCTGCTGAGGTCGAATTGGAGCTGCAACAGCTTCCGCGTTTGGTAGGGAAAGGTGGCGCTGTGAAGTTACGCTCTATCCGTGTAATTCGGCACAAGCCGGGGCGACGCTTTATGCTCGAATATGGTGTGGCGGTGTCAACTGCTACTGGCATACGAGAGTTAACATTAATTGGTAAGGTGCGTGCAAGCCACAAAGCCAGAACAGCATACGATTTGTTGAATACTCTGTGGAATTCCGGTTTTGACCAAAGCAGTAGTGACGGTATTTCGGTGCCGGAGCCAATAGGAGTAATCAGCCGGTTTAATTTGTGGTTGCAAAAGAAGGTTCCAGGTCTACCACTGGGGGAGTTGCTGCCAGAATCTGCGGGTACAGTGCTAATACAGCGTGTTGTTAAGGCGATTCATAAACTGCACGTTGCGAATGTCCCGACGAAACGGCACCACACGATGGAAGATGAGTTGCGAATTCTGCATGAACGTTTGCCACAGCTGGTGCAAAAGCATCCTGAGTGGAGCAAACGTATTGATAATCTGTTGGCTGCCTGTACTCGACTGGGCGCTGCTTTGCCGCCATCCAGAGAGTGCGGTATTCACCGTGATTTTTACGCTGATCAGATTATTGTTGATAATGATCGACTCTATCTGCTTGATTTTGATTTATATTGTATGGGTGACCCATCGCTCGATATTGGTAACTTTGCCGGACATATTATCGAGCAGAGCTTGCGTCAACCGGATGATACTTCGCGCCTCCTGTTATGTGAACAGGCGTTAATTGAAGGTTTTATTGAATTGGTTGGTTCGGCATCACGACAGGCGGTCGCCGTCTATACCATTCTGACATTGGTTCGCCATATCTACTTAAGCACACTCTTTCCTGAGAGGCATCAATCGACCAGCCAGTTGCTGGAATTGTGTGAACAAAGATTGCATTTGCAGTCCTGTGGAAAAACGTGATCATGAAAAAAAGAGATCGCTTGACGCGTATAGTAGTGGGGCATCTTGGTAGTATGAAGGGCGCTCTGATCACGGCAGTAATCTGTACGCTGGGGGTGGTGCTTTTGGAGCTGGTTGCTCCGTGGCCCATAAAGGTATTGTTCGATCACATCCTGCTTCAGAAGCCACTGAGTCCGGGGCTATCATTTCTTGACAGTCTGCTGGAGCATAAAACGGTGACGGTAGTTGCGATACTTGCCCTGTTAATTGTGCTGATTGCGCTAAGCAAGGCTGCGTGTTTATACTTTCAGGTTTTTCAGACCTCCCGTATAGGGTTTCAGCTGGTATTCGAGTTACGACGGGAGTTGTTTCAGCACCTTCAGGTATTGTCGCTTTCATATCACAACCGTACTCGTGCGGGTGAGTTGCTGAACAGGGTTACTGGTGACACTCGTAATCTGCGGGATACTTTTACCGAGTCAGCACTCGCTTTCGGCACCCATCTGTTAACTATCGTCGGCATGCTTGTGGTGATGTTCCTGCTCAATTGGCAGTTGGCCTTAATTGCTGCCGTTACGTTTCCCCTGTTGCTGCTGGTGCTTACAGTTTTTTATAGCCGCATTAAGATCATAGTCAAAAAACAGCGGCGGCGTGAGGGCAAAATTGCCGCACGACTTGGAGAGGTGTTTGCCACGGCACAGCTGGTACGTGCCTTTGGGCGCGAACGATATGAGATTGAACAGTTTGAGGTGGAGAGTGCAAAACATCTGGAAGAGGGGGTGCGTGCCCTGAGGTTAGAGGCGGCAGCGATACGTGTCACTGAACTTATCAGTGCTTTGGGTATGGGGGCTACGGTCTTTTACGGCGCGCTTCTGACCCTTGATGGGCGTATGACTCCCGGCGATCTGTTGGTATTTTCCGCTTACGTCTCACGTATGTACAACCCAGTGCGGCAAGTTGCAAAGCTGTTGCTTAAATTTAATAAGGCTGCGGTCAGTGCGGATCGATTGCGTGAAATTCTCAATGAAGAGCCAGAGCTTCCCGACCGGTCAGATGCAATTGAGGCTCAGGGGTTGAAAGGGGAGATCAGGTTTGATCATGTGTCCTTTGACTATGGCGAAGGAAATAACATATTAAAAGATATCAGTTTCAGTGTCGCCCCAGGGCAACGATTAGTGTTGGTTGGCAGCTCCGGAGCGGGTAAATCCACGCTCGTTAATTTATTGTTGCGACTGTACGAACCAAGCAGCGGCAGTATCTTGGTGGATGGTCATGATATCCGTGACTATCGACGTGAATCACTTCGGCATGAAATTGGGATTGTATTGCAGGATAACCTGCTCTTCGGTGCCAGCATTCGTGAAAATATTGCTTACGGTAAGCTCCAGGCAACTTTAGAAGAGGTTGAGGCCGCCGCACGTGCTGCTCATGCACATGAGTTTATTGAGGCTCTGCCCGACGGCTACGAAACAGTTGTGGGCGAACGGGGGGCAACCCTTTCCGGTGGGCAACGTCAGCGCATCGGCCTGGCAAGGGCTATGGTCAAGCGCCCGTCTATTTTGATTCTGGATGAGCCGACCTCAGCACTTGATGCCGAGGCTGAGGCGCTGATTCAAGAGGTGATAGAGCGTTTGCAACAGGGCAAGACCACTATCCTGATTGTGCATCACTTCCGCTATATAAGGGATGATGACCATGTTCTTGTACTCAAACAGGGAGAAATTGTGGAGCAGGGGCGGGCAAGTGAGCTGATGGCAATGAGGGGTCACTATTTCGATCTATATCTGCATCAGCAATCGGGGGCACGTATGCAGTGATCAAACTCCCTGCTGCCTCCGGTGTGATGTTTTTTGTCATGGCTGTTTTGGTTAGTGACCATTGATCATTAATCGGAATGCAGTGATCCTAGATACTCTATCTTGTGCGGTTAAATTTTTTATTTTTATCCTTAAAATTATGAAGATTGCAATCGTCGGTGTCGGCTATGTCGGCCTCTCAAATGCTGTTTTGCTGGCCCAACACAATGAAGTGGTAGCGCTCGACATCGATCCTGAAAAGATCGAAATGCTCAACCGCAGGCACTCGCCTATCGAAGACATTGAGATTGAAGACTACCTGCAGCACAAGCCCCTCAACTTCAAGGCCACGCTGAACAAGCGCGAAGCTTACGTCGGCGCGGACTACGTCATCATCGCTACGCCAACTGATTACGATCCAGAGACCAACTATTTTAATACTTACTCTATTGAGTCAGTAATTCAAGATGTACTCAGTATTAATCCGCAGGCAGTGATGATTGTTAAATCCACTGTTCCTGTGGGCTACACTGTTAAAACCCGTGCACAATTTAACTGCGATAATCTCATTTTCTCGCCCGAATTTCTGCGCGAAGGGCGTGCCTTGCATGACAATCTGTATCCGTCGCGCATCGTTGTTGGCGAACGTTCCAAGCGTGCGGAGACCTTTGCCAATCTGCTAAAACAAGGTGCGGTCAAACAGGATATCGCCGTTCTATTCACCGACTCAACCGAGGCAGAGGCGATCAAACTTTTTGCTAACACCTACCTTGCGATGCGTGTAGCTTATTTCAATGAGTTGGACACCTATGCAGCTACCCACGGGCTGGACGCCAAACAGATTATTCAAGGTGTCAGCCTGGATCCCCGCATCGGCAACCACTACAACAATCCCTCGTTTGGTTACGGTGGTTACTGTCTGCCCAAAGACACTAAACAACTGCTCGCCAATTATCAGGATGTTCCGCAAAACCTCATCCACGCCATAGTCGAAGCTAATACTACGCGCAAGGATTTTGTCGCCGACAGCATACTCATGCGCAACCCCAGGATTGTTGGCATCTACCGGCTTATTATGAAAGCTGGCTCAGACAACTTCCGTGCCTCCAGCATCCAGGGCATTATGAAGCGTATCAAAGCCAAAGGCATCGAAGTCATCGTCTACGAACCGGCCCTAAAAGAGAAAGAGTTCTTTCATTCCAGAGTGGTGAATGATCTGGCACAATTCAAGAAAGAGTCTGACGTAATAGCTGTAAACCGCATCACCGATGAAATTCGAGATGTAACCGAAAAAATATACAGCCGTGATTTATTTGGGACAGACTGATATGAAAATTTTAATACATACTTTGGGGCTGAAGTAGATTAGCGATAAATATCAGCCAATTTTAATATAATTCCCACAAAAAATTATCGTTTATCGTCGCGTCTCGTCGCAATGGTGCTTAAAAATAACCCATGATTCCCGCTGATGAAACTCTCCATGGATTTGTCCAGGCATTCGATATGAATTTCATGCGTGATGCGCTTGAATTACATATGCCAACCCTTGGCTCCATTGCGTCATGCCGTATTGAGAGGTTTCGATATCGCAAGCAGAATCGTGCAACTTTCCTGTATGAAATCGAAACTTCGACTGGGCGAAACTGGGTAACAGGCAGCCTTTACAAGGGTCGTAAGGCTAAGCGCAGTTTTGAGGAAGCTCATGAAAATAGGAATGTCAGCTACGTTCCCGAGTTGGACATGTTGCTTGAGCAATTCCCGCAAGACAGGAAGCTAGGCTATGTCAGTGAGCTTATGCGGGGCAATGATGAGGTTCTCCTTCATGCGCTAGCACCTTTTTTTGGCTCTGGCTTGAGACTTTCGATTGCCGAGATTATTCCCGTCCGCTACCGCCCCCGAATTGCAGCTGTTTTCAAGGTGGCTATATCTGCAGTTAAGGAGGAAAAGACGGCATTTCACCATTTTTATGTGAAAATATACGCGGAAGATGACATAACAAAACAGTTTCCAGATTTATCGAAAAACCGCGATGGACTTAACTTTGCTCTGCTGCGGCCAGTAGCAGTAATCCCGCAGGCAAACGCAATTGTTTGGCCAGAAATCAAAGGACAATCACTCTCGGATGTTTTACCGCGCAGTGGAAATCGAGAGCATTTTTTTAAAGCAGCTACAGCACTATCCGAGTTTCACCAATCTCATCAAGTCCTTGTCAAGGTATCGGCAGATGAAGTCGTGCGTCGGGATTGTATTAAACATACAGAGCTTATCTCTTCCATTCTTCCAGCTTTATCGGGCGATTTAGACGAACTGACAAGTTCTCTCGCCATGGCTTTTGACAAGCAAATTTTTGTTCCATGTCATCAGGATATGAAACCTGAGCATATCCTCTTTCACAACGGACGATCAGTAATGATTGATGTTGAAGGAATAGCTCTCAGCGATCCGGCATTGGACATCGGAAACATGCTGGCACGGATCAGCGCAGGCTGGTGGCTTAATAATATCAGTCCCCAATTATGTGAAACAGCCATGGCAGGATTTCTGAATGGGATCGCGCCTATTGATAATCATAGATTAGTTGCCGCGTTTGCGTTTGGAAAGATAAAGACGGCGACATTTGCCATCAGCCATCAAGTCAACAACTGGGCGAGGATAGCCTTAAATGAACTTGAAGATGCCAGAAAAGCAATACGCACGTCAACCATTCCAGAAGTAATTCCAATTTCTGATAAACAGGAGCACAAGGCGGCAAGGATGAGGCGACGAAGACAGTACATTTGAGTACGGCTAGGAGCCGAAAACGAAGCCAACACTGTGATCGTTTTTATCAGGAATTGGAATAAGCACGAATGTTAATGACGAGTTTTCTCGCATTGACACATAGCGGCATGGATATAGCTTGCCCTGCGAGCATGTGACTGGAAATCGTTACTGAAGTGGTGAAACGTACATTCGCGGAACAATTTGATGCACTTGCAGATTCATTCCGTCCAGTGTCACTGCGTGCTTGGGAAATTAGGGAAAAATTTAAATGTAATCTACTAATGCGACAGTATCGATATTTTTCATCAGAACTAATGCTTATCGTACTGGTTTTCAGTGCGATTTTTGCCTTGGGTCAGCCGCAAGCGGCAACACTGGAGGGGGATGAGGCCCACCCAGTACAAATTATTATTGGCCCCAAACCCAATATTGGCCCCAAACCAAATATTGATCCCCAACCCAATATTAATGAAATTGCTATAGCCCATCCCCCTGCACTATTCACTTCCAAAGTTGAAGGGGCGATTACATACGATACTGTTTTGTATCAGGGTTATCACTCGTTGCAGGGATTAACAAAGGGCTATACTAATGAAAAAGGATTTCGACGCGCTCGCCTTTCAGTAAGCGGTGCTTTAAATGGGGTTTGGGAATATGATATAAACCTAAATTTCGTCGATGCTATCAATTTGGTGGGGAAGGGTGCTACTGGTCAGGTTTTTAGGCCAACCTATGCCATAACTTATTCTGGATTTAGTAATGTAGAGATTGCGGGTGGGCAGCTCTCAGAACCATTCAGCTTGGAATCTGCTACCAGCTCCAGCGATACTACCTTTATGGAACGTGGCTTGCCCAACGCATTTTCCCCTACAAGCAATCTGGGTATTCGTATTTCTGCCACTCCCGCAAAAGAATTTTATTTGCAAGTAGGAGGTTACAAGGAAGATCATAATAACCTCAACAACCTTAAACAATCGATTACCGGACGCGTAGCTTATGCTCCCATCAATACAAAAAGCTGGACACAGCATTTTGGCACGATGGTCAGTCATCGTCTGCTTAATGATAACAGACAACGCTTTCGTGCCCGCGCCGAATCTAGCTTGACACCTGCCTGGTTTACAACGGGGACAATCAAAGATGTCGATAAAGTTGTGCTATCTGGTTTTGAAACTGCCACTGTCTGGGGGAGCGCTTCCTTACAGGCGGAATATGAGCGAGCTAGTATCAGCAATGATGATACCGATCAGAAGCAGTTAATCGACGGTTATTATGTTTTCGCCAGTTGGTTCTTGACCGGAGAATCTCGCCCTTACAAAGAAGGCAGTTTCGACTCTATCAAACCTAATAATGACGGTGGAGCCTGGGAAGTGGCGGTGCGCAAAAGCGCAATTAACAATAAGATTAATAGAGGTGAAAAAATGAGAGACATCACCTTGGGGCTCAACTGGTATATAAACAAGAAAGCACGTCTAATGATGAATTATGTGTATGCTACTCACAAAAAAGAAAGTGTGTATGGCAATGCGAGAATTTATCAAATTCGTGGCCAAATAGAGTTTTAGTCTGTGCGTGTAGAGTAATTCTAATTATCAAATACTGCATAGCAGTTAGACATAGTGATGGATTTGCGAGGGGTTACAGACACGCTTCTGGTCGTTTTGAAGTGGATCAAAAATGGTTACTACTTAATTCGTACGCGAAAGCGTAATTCAAAGAAAGGATTACTGCCGCCACTGGCTCCTGCCATGGTGCCTTTGGGTTTCAAGCGGATGCGGTTAACGGCGGTGTCGTAGGGCGGAGTCGGTACAAAAGTCCAAGTCGTACCATTGTCGTTAGAAAAATCCACGTCGTCGGTCAGGCTGGCTAGGGAGGTAAAAGTCCAGGTCAAATTGCTGGTCGGTGTGCCTTGCACAAATACGATCGGTCCCGAACCCGCAACCCCCAGATCGCCGACGAACAGATCGCTGTTGGCCGGAATCGGGTCGGTAATGATGGTGGTGTTGTTATCCACCACACCCGCGCCGGTGTTGGTGACGCGCAGGTTGTACAGCACCTCCGCGCCGGGAATATTTTTGGGATTGGTGGCGCCGTTCACCGGGTCACTGGTGACGGAGACGGTTTTCATAAAGACCAGACTGGGCGCGGGCGCGGCCAGCGTGATACTTACCGACATCACATTCGAGCCGGCATCGCAAAGCGGGGTTACGATAAACCGGAATTGATAGGCTTTTCCAGCAATGCCTGCGGAAGAATCAATTGCAAATTGGATAGCCGAATACTCTCCATTTTCAAAACGCACCCAAGTCTTATCGTTATTGTTCTCTGCTTCTTTTCCGTTTATGTAGGTCCCGGTCCCGACAATTTGCGCCTCCGCCAAAGTCAACGCGTTGTCGTCCACCAGATTCGCTGAATTGAAAAGGATCATCTCCGGCCCAGCCGCGGTGCCAAGGTTATTCCACGTTCCCGACGCGTCGGTTACATTGCGCCACTGGAGTTTGTTGGTCAGTTGGTTGTTCTCGCACCTGTTACTGCCACTGGTCTGAATGCCGATCGTCACCAGAAATTTCGTATTCTTGTCCCAGTTCGTTACATCGACATTTTCTGCCGCCACCGGCGTGCGGCCGGCGTTATCGTTCAATATCCGGCTGCCGGCGGACCTGACATTACTAGTTACGATCGTGATCGTCTTATCGTCTGCGGCCGCCGTCGTTCCCCCTGTCCCCGCCACCACCAGTTCCAGGTTGTCCGCCGCTGAAGTCGCCGTGAAGTTGTGAAACTTGAGCCCGGCGATGGTGAGCTGGTAATCCCCCCATTTTTAGCGGTAGTCAGAAGTAGAGTGGTTTAAGGTCAACTTCTGTTTCGGGGTGATGCCACCGAGCGCCATGTTGGGGCGCTCGTGATTGTAAGTCCACATCCACTCAGTTGCATAATCCTGCACTTCGCTAAT
>CANJMS010000065.1 GCA_947475825.1 Nitrosomonadales bacterium | reverse complement strand
TACCTAAACATACGTTCTATTTGCATCTGAAAGAAACTGAATATCGTTTTAATCATCGTCGTGATAATCTTTACCTTGAACTACTCAAATTATTGAGATTGAATCCGCTTTAGCTTCCTAAGACCCATTTATTTTTTTAATGGCATTGTGGCAAGCCTGCACATAACGCGGCATTCATATTCTTTATAGTTTCTGTAACATTTCAACAACAAACTAATCTTACTGTGTCACAAAGCGATCAAGGGATGCAGTGCAAGGCAAAATCTGGCGAAAAAGCGGAGTTTACATTTAGTAAATGAGCATTTTGAGCCAGATTTTAACGCCACAATGCGCCCTTCAGCGTTTTGTGACACAGTAAGACTTAAGCACCCTTCTCCTTGGTATCTGCTTGCTTCCAATGCCCTGAGCGCCCGCCCTGTTTTTCCAGCAGGCGCACTTGGATAATGCACATGCTCCGATCCACTGCCTTACACATGTCATAAATGGTCAGCAATGCCAAGCTGACTGCGGTGAGCGCTTCCATTTCAACCCCAGTACGACCGAACGTTGCAGCAGTAACGATACATTGTACGAGACTACGTTCTGTATCTATTTTAAATTCCACCTCCACTTTGCTGAGTGGCAAGGGATGACACAGTGGGATTAATTCCGCAGTGCGTTTGCTGGCTTGAATTGCTGCAATGCGCGCCACGCCTAGTACATCGCCTTTGCTGGCAGAGCCGTTTGCGATTAACTCCAGCGTGCTGGGCAGCATCGTAATGCTGCCTGCGGCGCGTGCCATGCGCTGGGTTTCTGCTTTATCTGCAATGTTGACCATATGCGCCTGCCCTGCTGAATCGAAATGCGTGAGGGATTTTGAAGAGGAATCTGGCATGTGATTTTCCTGATTAATGGCCAATTAGGCTGTTTTATTTTCCCAGCGCGCGGTGCGTTGTTCATCCGAGTCGCGGGTTTCCAGCCAGTGTGTGGTATTGCTGGTTTGTTCGCGCTTCCAGAAAGGCGCGGCAGTTTTGAGGTAATCAATAATATATTCACACGCTGCAAACGCTGCGGGGCGATGGGATGCGGCTGTCGCCACCAACACTATTTGCTCGCTTGGTAGCAACAAACCAACACGATGAATGACGCGCACATTGATGAGCTGCCAACGACTGGTAGCTTCATCGATAATTGTATTCAGAGCCTTCTCAGTCATGCCAGGGTAGTGTTCCAAATAAATATTTTCTATTTGTTTGCCATTGCTAAAATCTCGCACGAGTCCGACGAAGCTTACCAATGCCCCTGCTTGTCCTGTATTGCCATGCAACGCGGCCAGTTCTGTACCCAGATCAAAATCATGTTGTTGTATTGACACTCGCATTTCAACCTCCTGAGATGGGTGAAAATATCGCGACTTCATCGCCGTCTTTAATTTCTTCGTTGAGATGACTAAATTTTTGATTGATGGCACAGCGAATTTTTTGCTCGGCTAATTCCTGCTTCCATGCTGCGCCGCGCAACCGCAGCCAAACAAGTAAATCAGCCAGCGTGGCGACCTCTGCTGAAAAATGAGCTGTGGAGAGATCAAGTAATTCGTGCGTAATGTTGAGTCGATCCGCAGGGCGACCAAAATATAATAATTTAATCTTCACTATGCATCACCAATATTTTTGCAAGCTTAAATATAAAGTAATTTTACGCCAGCAAGAATTAACACCACACTCAACACACGGGCGATGCTGCTTGTCGCTAATGAACGGCTGCCCAGATATGACCCCAAAAATCCGCCCACTAATACAGGTAACGCCAGCCACATTATTATTTCGGGGAATACTGCGCTGGCTTGCGCCGAAAACCCAATTAAGCCTGCGATAGAGTTCAGCAAGATAAATGGCGCGGAAACCGCTGCTGCTTGCCTGGCATTTGCCCATCCCATCAATAACAGCAATGGTGTGAGAAATATACCGCCACCCACGCCGATGAGCCCTGATATTAAGCCAATCACTGCGCCTGCGCCCAAGGCGATCGTAAAATTTGGTATATGTCCGGTAGTGGCGCGTGATGATTGAATGCCGATACGCAAAGCCGAAAAGATGAGCGCGAAGCCCATTAACCAATTAAACCATTGTGTCGGTAATTGCAAATAGCCGCCTAGCATAGCAAGTGGAACCGAGCTTAATATAAATGGCAAAAATAATGCCCGACGAAAATGCCCAGCCCCGTAAAAATGTAATGTTGCAACCAGCGAGACAATCACATTCAGGCTCAGCGCAATGGGTTTGATTTCTTGCGGAGCCATACCCAGCAGCACCATCACGCCGATATACGCCGACGCGCCCCCGTGACCCGTGACCGAATACAGTGCGGCGATGATAAAAAATGCCGCAGCCAGAATGATTAAACTGGATTCCAAAATTTATCCTTTAGCCCCAATATTACTTTTTAGCACTGCCCCATCCTGCTTGATAGGGCGCGACATCCAACACTTGTGGCGCACCTGTTATTTCATTCAACAAAATTTCCGCGCTGGATGGAGCCATGGTCACGCCATATCGAAAATGACCGCTATTAACATACAGATTTTTAAGGTGCGGATGGCGGCCTATAGTGGGAATATTATGCGGCGAAGCGGGGCGCAACCCTGACCAATGTTGAATGAGCGGCATATCACGTAGTTGCGGCAAGATACGCTGCGCGCGCTGGCTCAGAAAATCACGTGCATCGGTGGTTGTCCCTTTATCAAACCCGACATCCTCCAAAGTACTGCCTACCAGCACATGCCCATCACAGCGCGGAATGAGATACATGCGGTCTTGCAAAATAATATTACTCAGTGGAGGCGAGTCAAACTTATACAACAACATTTGTCCGCGCATTGGCTTAATATCTAACTGCAAAGCATGTTGCCCCAGTACCTGCTTGCTCCACGCGCCTGCACTTACAATAAAATTATCAGTTTTAAATTCACCGCAAGTCGTGGTCATAGATTGCACACGATCGACTTTGGTTGCAATCTCCAGAACTTCACACTGCTCGACAATTTTGCCGCCAAGCATTTCCACATACTTGCGTAATGCCTGAATCAATCGCGGATTTCGCACTTGCGCGATGTCTGGTAAAAAAATATTCTCTGCCTGGCATACAAGCCTGACCTCATGTTCTTCACACCAACGCTGCGCCAATGACATATCAAACGGGGAAACTCCCAAGGAAGAAACATCGGGGGAAGAAACATCAAGCGATGACAATATTTTCAACCCACTCACATCATATTCAGGGTCAATCCCCGTAGCAGCTTGCAACTCTGCTACCCATTGCGGAAACAAAGCTGCGCCTCTGCTAGTTAAATTTGTTACTGCATCTGAATAATCCCACGGACACAACGGCGACAAAATTCCCGCCCCTGCCCACGAGGATTCCTGACCAACGAGACCTCGATCCAGCAAAGTAACAGCCGCACCTTGTTTTAACAAAAGCTGCGCCGTTGCCAAACCCGAAATCCCAGCACCAATTACAATATAATTCCTGTTAATCAATTTACTATACAATATTGTTAACCTAAAATTTGATGATTAAATTACTCTATGCCCGACCACCGCTTATCCTAGACCATAAGCCATTTATCGGCTGATACTTGAGGACAAGGGTAATTATGCCTTAAGGTGCGCCACAACTTTAAATTTACTCAATTTTATATTCAGGGGAGCAGGAAAAATGCAATTACAGCGCGGATTCACATTGGTAGAGTTGATGATCGTGGTGGCGATTGTTGGAATTTTATCCGCTGTTGCTATTCCTGCTTATAGTGATTATGTTATTCGCGGGAAATTGACGGAAGCCACTTCCGCATTGGCCGATGGCCGCATCCGAATGGAACGGGCATATCAAGATAGTCGCGCTTACCCAACTGCTACATGCCCTACTTCGACTACAAATTTTACCTATGTATGCACCAATCCTGGAGGCATCGAAACTTATCTGATCACTGCGACTGGACAAGGGTCGTTAGCTGGCTTTGCCTACACCATCAATGAAGCTAACTTGAAACAAACGATTGGCTTTATAACTGGATGGGGAACGGCTCCACAAAACTGCTGGGTCACAAGCAAGGGTGGATCGTGTTAATAACCCGCTCACAATCTGTACAACTGGGATTAACCTTACCTGAGTTATTGATTGGTATCGCGATCTTAGGTATTTTGGCCAGCGTTGGTTTGCCTAGCTTTCAATCATGGATGGTTGACACCAAAATTCGCACGGCAGCGGAATCTATCCAGAATGGATTGCAACGAGCGCGTGCAGAAGCGGTATCGCGCAACACCGGCATTGAATTTATTTTGGGAGCAGATTCGTCATGGGTAGTAAGAATAGCCAACCCAGTAACAATTATAGAATCTCGATCCGGTAGCGAAGGTTCTAAAAATGTCACGGGTGCAACAGAACCTGCGGGTGCAACAACCATTTCCTATAATAGTTTTGGGCAAATAGCACCCAATGCGGATGCAAGCCCAACCTTCACACGCGTAACCCTTGCAGCCTCCGGAAGCAGTAAACTTTTAAGTGTGACGGTTAATGCTGGCGGCAGTGTCAAAATGTGCAACCCTGCTCTAGCCACAGGCTCGCATATCACCGCATGTTAATGGAAGAAAATTATGCGTAAACAAAAATCACCCCCATCTAAAACTACCCAACAAGGTGTGGTAATAATTGAGGCATTGATTGCTATCCTGATTTTTTCCTTTGCATTATTGGGGCTGGTTGGTTTGCAAGCTGTTATGATTAAAAATACAGGCGAATCAGAATTTCGTGCAGTAGCCAGCTATATCGCTCAGCAACAAGTGGGGCAAATGTGGGCTAACCCAAGCGGTCTCCCTGCTTTAGTAAATACCACCATTGATGTGTCATCGCAGTTGCCAAACGGTTCACTCACCATCACTCAGCCCGCAACCAACCAATATACGATCACGATTATCTGGCAGAAGCAGGGCGAAGATATGCATAATTTCACCACCGAAGCCAGTATTGTCGGGAATTAAATCATGAACCCCAAAAAAATATTAGTTACTACAAATCCACTGGCAACACGCCCAGCCAACCACAACCACAACCACAACCACAACCACAACCACAACCACAACCAGACCGGTTTCACGTTAGTGGAAATTATGGTTGGCTTAGTCATTGGCATGCTGGTAAGCATAGTGATCGTGCAGGTTTTATCCACCTTTGAAGCACAAAAAAATACCACCACAGGCACTGCCGATGCACAAACGAATGGCAACATTGCGCTATTCAGCATAGGGCGCGAGATACAGCAAGCTGGCTACGCTCTGTTACCCGTTACCGTCTCACCGCTTGAGTGCACCACACTGACTTTTGGTGGCACTGGCATAACCAGCATCTCACCTATTACAATTGTCAATGTTGTGGCAGCAGCTGGCGTGAGTGCCAGCGACAGTATCACCATACGCTATGGCACTTCACCGAGTGGAGGTGTTCCTACGCAAATTACTGCCGCACCAGTTGGCCTTGCTGTGCCCGTCCAAACCAACTTTGGTTGTGCACCTCAAGATATTAGCCTGATTATAAAAGATGCTGACAATTGTGCAATTTCAAGAGTAAGTGCCCTGACAGGAACCACGACCGTAACACTAGAAGATACTACTGCGGCCATTTCCGGAGCCAACCTCTCCTGCCTGGGGACATGGAACACTGTCACCTATGCTATAAACAATGGCAATTTGGAGCGTAACGGGATACCCAGTATGAGCGGAATTGTAAACCTCCAGGCTCAATATGGGCTATCGAGCGACCCTAAATTTAATCAGGTCATCCAATGGGTTAATGCAAAGAATCTGGCAGACTGGGTTGTGGCTGTAGATGGCGCTTCCACTGACTTCGATTGGGGTTCCAACATGACGCTCGCCAGTCGCAACCGGATCAAAGCTATACGCATCGCGGTGGTGGCGCGCAGCCCAAAGATAGAATCGACTGCTGTAACGACTGCATGCAACTCACTCACTGCAGCACAACCGACTGGCCTATGTGCCTGGGAAGGCAGCGTGGCCTCGCCCGCACCTCTCATCGACCTGAGCGCGAATGATCCCAACTGGTTACGTTATCGCTATCGCGTATTTAACACCATTATTCCGCTACGCAATGTGATTTGGTCCAAGGACACGTTATGAAATCACCATCAAACCATCATACAGGCCCAATACGCATAGCAAAACAGCGGGGCGTGGTATTGTTTTTCGCGCTCATTGCTGTGGTATTAATGTCACTCGCAGCAGTCGCCTTGATACGCTCGGTTGATACCGGTACCCTTATCGCAGGCAATCTGGCGTTCAAACAAGCAGTCACCAGCTCTGCCGATATCGCTATTGATGATGCCATGAATCAATTAGCAGCCCTCCAAAATGCAAATGTGCTGATAGATGTTATAAAAGACCCGGCTCATCCATTTAACCAAACCAATGCGGCAATTGGCTACTATTCCAATGCTAACGATACCTTCGGAACGGTTGGCTATGTGAATGTTTTCGCTGATGCGACTTGGGATGCGATCGATCAAGGCATCATCCCGGAGCGCGTAGATGGTAGTGGCAATCGTATCCGTTATGTCATTCAGCGCATGTGCCGCAACGCCAATCAAGCGATCGAAGCCGCAGAATGCCTGTTTAGCGGCGCGCTACAGGACATCAACGGTAAGCAAATTCCCCTGCCGCAGCAAATTTGCGAAGGTGCGGGTTGCCCCTCAGCTGGACAAACTCCCCAAATACGCATCACTGCCCGTAGTGTGGGACCCAGAAACACCGTGAGTTATGTGCAGGCGTTTGTTTATTAGTTCGTGGATTATTTGGTAGTTTATTGGGGGGTCATCATGAAAAATCATCTTACAACCTTTGTCAATGTGGCTTATCAGGCTCGTACCCGTTATACGGTCATGGCGTTTGCGCTAATCGCGAGCTTAGCCCTACCTGCACCCGCCATGGCGGCATTAGTCAATTTGGCCACTTCGCCACTGGCAACCTCTACCACCTCCACGGTTAAACCCAACTTATTATTTATACTGGATAATTCTGGGAGTATGGATTGGGATCATATGCCCGACGACTTGACCGACGGTGGCAGTGATGTGCCCTTTACATACGGTTATTACGGCATACGCAGCAATCAGTGCAATCAAATTTACTATGACCCCACTTACACTTATGAGCCGCCCATCAAGGCAGACAAAACAAGCTATGCCAACTCAAGTTTTACCACTGCATGGGATAACGGAATTGCGGTTACTGGTTCAGTTAACCTCAACACAGGATTTACGGCAAATCAGTCCGGCATCGGTGGCAATGCTGGCGGAACAGATACAGCTACTGGTGCGTATTATTTTCAATATTCAGGCACGCAAACAAATCAAGATCAAATGAACTATCACAACACCACCAGCGTTTTTAGCAACGAATGTAAGGGCGCAATCAATACATCGCCTGCCAAGGATGTCTTCAGCAAACGCAGGTTATCTACCACCCAAACTACCACCATCAAAGTCACCCTGCCTGCTAGCCCTACTAGCACAGCAGTCAGCAGCATTAAAGTTAATGGCGTAGAGTTAATGTCGGGTACTTCAATAGCTGATACGGGGAGCTCGGCTGTTGCCACTAATATAGCTGCTAAAATTACGCTTAACGGCTTTAGTGCCACAGCTCTAGGTAGTACGGTGACCATCACAAGTTCAGCCTCTAATGCCACCTATTTGGCTTCGGTCATGAACTTCACCCCGGTCATGACCCAGACGGGTAATCTAACACTCACCCCTGATCCCTTCCCCGATACTGACCCTGCAAAACTCACCAATTTCGCGAATTGGTACAGCTATTATCGCACCCGTATGCTTATGATGAAAACGGCTACCGGACAAGCGTTCAGCGGTCTCAACAACACCTACCGCGTTGGCCTGATGAAAATCAGCCAAACAGCACCCGTTATTGCTTTAGACACATTCGAAGGCGCGCAACGAACAAATTGGTATACACAGCTTTACGGCACGACAGTTAGCGGTAGCACGCCTTTGCGTAGATCTCTATCTGATGCGGGAAGATATTTTGCCGGAAAACTGACCGGTTACGCAGCAGGAACTGCCACCGACCCCATCCAATATTCCTGCCAGCAGAACTTCACTATTCTTTCTACCGATGGTTATTGGAATGCTGGGGACGGATATAAATTAGATGGCAGCACCATTATGGATAACCAGGATGGTGATCAGCGCAGACCCTTTTACGACGGTTCTACGCTCACTACTCAGCGTTTTACCAGCCAATTACAAAGAACACAGATGCAAACTAGACAATCTACCAGCCAAATTCAGAAATCGACGAGATTTCTTCAATTAAGCTCCAATGGTGGTGCTTGGGGTGGCGTTACGTCTTGTACTTGGAAGGCCTCTGGCCCCAAAAGAGAGTGCCGTTATGTCACAACTCTTGGTGGATCAACAATATGGTCCACTGCAACAGCAGTTTGGCTGCCTATAGGTTCTTGCACTTCTGGCACTGCAGGAACAGGCACATCCGGTACGTGGTCTGGACCTATAACTAGCTGCCAAACAATTCCCACTGGCCCAACCATCGTCGGTTCTTGTACCGCTGTCACCGCAAGTGCCGCAAATAACTACACAACCACCACTTGCGCCACCACCACCATGACAGCGGCCACACCTGTTGAAACCTGTACTGCAGGGGTAGGCCCCTCCCCTGATTTTATTACAACCAGCTGCAACACCGTGAACGCCGGCCCTTTCACAGGCGCTTGCACTGCCTCCTCCGCCACGGCAGCCAACAGTTGGGTCACTACTTCCTGCACAACATCCGTCACTAGCAATGCCAGTAGTAACAGCCTGGCAGATGTTGCCATGTATTATTACAAGACCGATTTGCGCACACCCTCATTAAATAATTGTACGGGAGCTATCGGCCAAGCAATATGTGGAGCAGATGCAATAGTTGATGGGGTAAACGCAGGTGACCCTCTTAATAACGTATTTACTGGCGACGCAGATGACAATTCCCAACAACACATGACGACCTTCACCTTGGGGCTAGGTGCCAGTGGCAAAATGAATTATTCGACGGACTATTTGACTCAAACTGCAGGAGATTTTCACAGCGTCAAAAATGGCAGTACTGCCTCTGCCACGGTTTGTACATGGCAGGCTACGGGCACCACCTGTAACTGGCCTATTCCCGGCATGGTGAGCACGAGCGGTAAAATTGAAAATATTGATGATCTATGGCATAGCGCAGTAAACGGTCGCGGCGCATATTTTGCCGCAACCAACCCCGCAACATTGACCGCTGGCTTGACAGGCGCATTAGCAAGTGTTTTTGCCAAAAAAGGTGCAGCGGCAGCGGCAGCGACCAGCACATTAAATCCAGTCGCGGGCAATAACTCAGCCTATGTTGCCAGCTATACCACGGTTACCTGGAAAGGTAATCTGGAAGCGCGCGGTATTAATACTATCAATGGCGTTGTCAATGAAAATGCGGACTGGTGTGTAGAAAACGTTGTCGCAGACACTTGCGCGACGGCACCTGTTGCTGAGACTGTCGGTAATACTACTAGCTATTACTGCGTCATCCCCAATGCTGTAACCTGCAGCGGAATAATGGCCGGTACGTCTTGCAAGATACCAGTGGCAGTAACTTGCACGGGCACAATGATTTCAAAAGTGACCGATTTGAGTGATACGCGGAAAATTTTGACTGCTAACGGCACGGGTGCGGCACTGATCGATTTTGATGCTGCGTATGCTGCGGCCAATCCAGGGTACTTTAGCTCTGCAAAACTGAGTGCGCTGAGCCAATGGGGCTCATTCGACGCTACACAGCAGGCTACTGCCACAGGTGCGAATTTGGTTAAATATCTGCGCGGACAATATGGCTATGAAGTTCGTGTTGCTAACGGTGATGTGAACAGCTTGTACCGCTACCGCGAAGCTATATTAGGGGATGCGCTGGAATCTCAGCCTACCTTTATTGCGAAGCCAACCTTCCGTTATCCGTATCCTGGCTATCTTGATTATGCTGCGGCTCAAATTAATCGCGCCGGAACAGTGTTCATGGGTACCAACGACGGCATGATGCATGCCTTTGCAGCAAGTGATGGGCTTGAACGTTGGGCATATGTACCGAGCATGGTGATACCCAATATGTGGAAGCTGGCTGATTTCCTTTATTCCACTCTAGGCGGCCATGCGAATTACGTTAATGGCAGCCCCATCACCTCAGATATATGCATCTCTAGCTGTGATACTGCTGCCGCTGTTTGGAAAACTGTGTTGGTAGCTGGCTTGAATGCGGGTGGACGAGGCTATTTTGCACTGGATATTACAGTGCCCACCTCCCCTGTTCTGTTGTGGGAATTCACAACCAATGCAGTGGGAACCATAGGCAAAACAAAAGATGATGATTTGGGTTACACCTTTGGGCAACCCATCATTACCAGAAAAGCCGACGGCACTTGGGTTGTGTTAGTCACGTCCGGCTACAACAATGCCAGCCCAGGCAGTGGCCGAGGGTATCTGTATGTACTCAACGCCGCTACGGGTGCGATTATTAGCAAAATTTCAACTGGTACAGGGGATGCGACAACCCCAAGCGGCCTAGCTAAAATCTCAGCTTTTAACCTTGAAACTGTAGGCAATAAAGCAGGTTTCGTATATGGCGGCGATTTGCTGGGTAATGTATGGCGCTTCGATATCAACAGCCCCCTTGATGCTTCTGTCGGAGGGGGAAGTGGGACTGGGGCAGTCTTGAAATTTGCTACTTTACTGAGCCCTAGCGGCATTACGCAACCCATTACCACCACACCTGTGCTGGGTAATGTCTCAGGTAAAAATGTAGTGTTTATTGGCACGGGTAAGTATCTGGAAACTTCAGATCTGACCAATACCCAGAAACAGACTCAATATGCGATCAAAGATGATGGCGCAACCACTACATTAATCAATGCACGCGCTTCATTGGTGCAGCAAACTTTGAGCAACACTACATCAAATACGCGTACCAGCTCGGAGGCTACGGTGGACTTCCTGTCGCAACGTGGGTGGTATTTTGATTTACCTGATCTAGGTGAAAGGGTCAATATTGACAGTCAGTTAGTACAAGGTGTGCTTCTCATTCCCTCGATCGTTCCATCTAGCACGGCTTGTACGCCTGGTGGATTTGGCTGGCTTAACTTTGTTGACTACAAAACAGGTACTGCAGTGAAAACTATAGCAGCCACAAAATCTGATTCACCCATAGTTGGTGTGAACGTTTTGTACATAGAAGGTAAACCCATAGTAAGCCTGGTTACATCCAATAAGCCAACACCCAGCCAACCTCCTATACAGCCTGATTTTTTTAGCACATCATCTGGCTTCACTGGAAAGCGAGTAATATGGCGTGAGTTAATACCGTAACAAAGTAACATTTGTAAAAAAGCAAAAGCGACCCGTAGGTCGCTTTTGCTTTGATCCCAGATTGTCCATTAGAAATACTCATCCCTCATTCATGGCCGAACCGATGCAGGCCCGGATCGATTGTGACTTGAGCCCAACGCCGCCCTTCAAACCATTGCCGTCGTCGCCGTGTCACGGCTAATCGCAATACATTTTTTTCGGCATTTGAATCCCAGAACGCCCCTACGGCAAACACCTTGTGATGCAACGTCGGTACTAAATTGGACGCAGTTCATGTCTTGGCCGCACTGACACTAGAGTTATCAAGTTTTCTGCTTGATCGCAATGACGGCCTGATTACGCAAGGTGCGCATTAGCGATAGTTGATGTTGTGACATATTGAGAGCATTTAGCTTAAGCTTATCGGCGTAAAACAAGCCGATCGCTTTATCTTTTACCATGATCGGCAACAGCATGAAACAAGGTGCATTGATAGAGGTTCTGTACCAGGCAGGAATTTTGTCGGCGATGTTCGGTGCGTGAATATCTTCAATTGCAATATCCAAACCTTTTTCAATCGATAGATGGAATACATCCGGTACGAAGGATAAAGGAAATCGGAAATGCGGAATTACGACTGCCACTCCCTCTCCCAATCCAAATTTTGCAATCATCGCATTTTGCTTGTTGTCTCTTATCAAAATAATGGTGCGGTTGAATGCCATGCCGCGATAAATCGTTTCCAATATCATCTGCAATATATCGTTAAGATTGAAATCGCTCACCAGGGAAGTGGTTACATCCTGTATACCCGCACCGAGTATGACCTCGGGATTGAGCGGTTGGACATCGGCATCATTCCCTTCGCTTTGTTGTTCTACAGCCTGATCCGGACTGGTGATGCCGTCAACTTCTTTTTCATTTTGCGTCTGCTCTGTGGTCAGTGCATTTCCCGACCACTTGCGCACCCTGGCCAATAACGGACTCTTGCCGATACCGACTCCCAGAACACCGGATCTGTGGGTTAATTCAAGCAGCCCCGCATCGAGAGAGGTGGACAACTCACGCTCGGATATTTTGGCCGCATTCCCGTAGCGTTCGGCCAGCTTGCTTAGCGACTGATGTTTTTTTTCCGCTGTGCTGGAACCCGCGATCTCGCACAACTCGTGCGCAAGATTAACCGTGACGATCAGGTAATCCAGGTCACTATTGGGGGAGTGCACTTTTTCGTCGCTCAGTTTGCGCATCCCGGCAACCAAACGCGGCGGGAAGTGCCAGCTTTGCGCAACGCCCAATCCCAACTCATGATAGGAGACCCCCAGCACTTTGATGGATGCGTGCTCTTCGCTTTCGCCCTGCTCGATCAGACGGCAAATTTCCTGGCTTTCATCAAAGAAATAAAAAATAGCCAGCATTCTTCCCAGCTTGTGGAACATGGAGCAGACAATCACTTCCTCGGCATCGCGGATGTTGTGCCCGGCCGATAATTGCGCGGCTACGAGACCGGAGAAGATAGCCTGTATAACTTCATCCTTGAGTTGTACCGCTTGCGCCTTGTTTTGCAGAAATTCCAGCAGAATTAGTGTCATCGCGATGTTACGCACCGTTTCGAAACCAAGTATCACTATAGTGGACCCCGATTTTCAGACAATAAATTAAGGTGGTAACCTGCTGCAACAAGGAGCAGGTTATGAGTGAAACGAAGCGCAAGATATATACTGGCGAGTTCAAGGCCAAGGTCGCACTTGAAGCGATCCGTGGCATCAAGACGGT
>CANJMS010000064.1 GCA_947475825.1 Nitrosomonadales bacterium | reverse complement strand
ATTAGCGAAGTGCAGGATTATGCAACTGAGTGGATGTGGACTTACAATCACGAGCGCCCCAACATGGCGCTCGGTGGCATCACCCCGAAACAGAAGTTGACCTTAAACCACTCTACTTCTGACTACCGCTAAAAATGGGGGGATTACCATGAGCTGGATGAGGCGCGGCACGAAGAGGGCTCGACACTGATTGGGTATGTGGCGCATGTCTTGGTTGGCGCTGCGGTTTTGCTGTTGACCCTGACGCGGCTGTATTTCCGCAGTAAGGATGGCTCACCACCCCCAATGGGTGAAACGCCGATGGACAAGGCGGCCAAGGGTATTCACCACCTGCTTCATACCGTGTTGATTGTGTTGCCGGTGAGCGGCGTTGTAACCGTTGCAACCAGCGATGTGGGAAAGGCTTTGCAAGCATGGGATGCAAGTTTGCTTCCTAAAAAATTTAGCGGTGTATTTGCCCATGATGTGCATGAAACATTGGTCACCGTGCTGATCGTGCTGGTGATCGTGCATGTGCTGGGCGCAATCAAGCACCAGTTCATTATGAAAGATGGGTTGATGGAGCGGATGTCGTTGCGCAGAAAAAATTGATTATGCGTTGAGCAAAACGGAAGGTCGAGACCAAACGATTGATTCGGGTTGTTTTAACATGAAACTCGCGAAGCGATTCGTTCTCCCCTTCTGATAAAACCACTTAGTTGGACTGAAATTCTAAAAATACCGTTAATCGTAATTCTACATCTACCCCATCCCACTCCTAACCGCCCCCCAAAGGGGATGAACTGAGTCCCTCCCCTTCATGGAGAAAAGGTTAGAAGATCCCTTCACATTCGTTAACTTCACAACTGCTTAAACTGCTTGGCTAATTTAAGACTCTGCCCCTGATAATTCGAGCTGATGTCTTGCTGCCCGTACAGAAGTTCTGGTCGAGCTGCCATACGCTCGTAGCGAAGCCATCCGACCGTCTGCCCATGCTCAAGCAAGAAGGGTACCTCGTGTGAGCGCACTTCCAGAACTCCCCTGCTGCTTCCCGCTTTATTTTTCTCGGCATTCCAACCGAATCCAGGATCAAAAAACCCAGCGTAGTGAACCCGAAATTCACCTGCTCTGGTGTCATACGGCAACATTTCAGCCGCATATTCTGGTGGCACTGCAATCGCTTCTTTCGTCATGAGAATATAGAATTCATCAGGATCCAATATCAGTGAAGACGTTTTGTGAAACATGATGGGTTCCCAAAAATCCAACGGGTCATAATCCCGCTTTTCTAGGTCAATACGCTTGGCATGTTTTTTCGCGCGATATCCGATTATTTCGCCTTTCTTGCCTGAACCTTCCAAATCCACGGTAAAAGGCAGCATTCCTGTTTTGATCGACTTCGCGTTTTTCTCGTGATCGCTGGTATTAACAATCTGCCCCCCATCGAGAAGTTTTTTCCATTCTGCGGACGTGATGGGTTTTGCCCCCTCACCTCGTGTGCGGCGAAATCTTAGTTGGTTCAAGCGGGTGCCTGTTTTTACCACGATGCTGAAACTGCGGGGTGCAACCTCTATAAATAGCTTGCCTTTATATCCTTCGCTTACCTGATCAAAGCTGGTGGCTCCATCGGCAATCAGGCGTGTCAAAATATCCAGCCTACCCGTTGAGCTCTTCGGATTAGCAAAGGCAGCTACTTCACTTTTCAAACTAATGGATTCCAAAAGAGGAATAACATATACGCGCCCCTTTTCAAGAACAGCACCTTTGCGAAGATCGATTCCGAAGTCAGCAAACCGGTCATCAAGCTGTTCCATTTTATCGAGCACCTTCATTCCCTTGCCGGGAAGAAAACTCGTATCTACGGGATATGCGTAATCGCCGAGGCGCAGGTCTATGCTTGCGGGCTGGACTTGGTCATGATCAAGATTCATCACCGTCTTGATCTCGCCGCTATTCAGCATCTCCTGAATCTTCTGGCTCGGAAGGATGCCGGTATAGTCGCCGCTGCGTGCTGGGGCTATCAAACCTGGTTTGGCCGTTGAATCGATTTTCACTATTACTTCATTCATCGGATTTACTCTTCTGTGCCTTGTCTTGATGATGTCGTATCAGTAACGCCTTGTTCCATTCTGTGTGGCAATTCAAAGAACAAAATACACCATCTTTGAATTGACCAGTTCCAAACTTTTTTGTAATAGGCTGCTGACAAACAGGACAAATGTTTCGCTCCAAACACTGGTGCAAATAATCTTCTTCATTTTCTGCCATTGGAATTGCTCAGTTAATAGGATTCAATAGAACACCTCTGTAAGCAATTATAACCAAATTTAAAGTGGGCTTAGCTTCGCATTACGTTTTCGCATTTTGCTATTTCCAGCACTTCTCCGTGAGGATGTTTGCGGCAGATTGAAGCCGCGGTGGCCGAGCGGCTGTCTGCGCCATCGATCAATGGCGCCTGCATGTGATCGGGTTGGGATTATTTTTCATGTGGCTCGTGCTGGGCGCAACACGACATCCGCCCCTTCCCATTCACCCTATTTTCCCTTACCACGCAATTTGAAATTTATACTTTCAATTTGTAAACATGCTAAATCGAGCTGCATTTCCCACCGGGCATCACTTATGGCGGTGAAGGCCAGTATGAACGTGAAGGGTGTCATGTGGCCGAATGGCAAGCGTTGGCCGAATAAGGGAGCCATTGAATCTGCATTGCAATAAGTTATCAAGCGTAGCTTGGGTTAACCGCTTTCGAATTAAACGCGAATTAAACCGATCAGCATGGGCATTTTATTTTCATTGCCATACCTCCGCCTTAAAAAAATAGCCAAGCCTTGCATCACGTTTTCGCCTTCTGCCTCTCCAGTTCTCCCAACGCTTCGTCTGCAATTTCCCCCACTTTGTCTAACCATGAGTAGAAGCAACTTGCTCAGTGTTTCCCCAGGCCTGACTCAACAAAGCAACGCCGTGTGCACCATGTTGTTGTGCATTCTCCAGATCGTTGTACCTCAGGCCACCCAAGGCATACACTGGAATAGCCGAGCGCGCTGCAAGCGTGGCAAAGGTCGTCCAGCCGAGATGCGGTGCGCCCGTATGGCTGCGCGTAGGCAGCACCGGGCCGAGCACGACAAAATCTAAACCGAGTGCGTTAGCCTGCAGCAATTCATTTTCGTTATGACAGGAAGCCGCACACCAGGCTAAGCCGGGATGTTCCAAGTGTGAACGTGTCTTTAAGCTCATCAATTGTGCGCTGGTCAGATGCACGCCATCGGCACCAATTTCCCGTGCAAGCTCAACATCCTGATTGATTAATACCTGAGCATGGTGGGCATGCGCCAAATGAACTATCTGCTGTGCTAATTTTTTTAACTCAAGGCGCGTAAAATCTTTCTCGCGTATCTGCAACAAGCGCAATCCATTATCCAGTGCCTGCTGTAAACGCTTTAAAAATTCCTGAATACCCAACTCCGCCACATTGCTAATTGCATAATGCATAGGTAATTGCAGTGCGCGCAGAATGGGAATATTGGCGGGCAGCATGGGTGCAACAGTTAAATCGAAGGGCGACTGCCAGCGCAGAGCCTGATTTTCTAGGCCATGCGGCTCACCCTGCCAATGGGTAATACGAAAAAACTTTAGTCGAACTGTAGCATGCGGATAAGTAAACTCGCGGGTTAGCCAGGGGTAGGCGGTGATAACTTTTATGCCCAGCTCCTCGTGCAACTCACGCACCAAGGCTTGTTGCACAGACTCTCCCGGCTCAACCTTGCCACCAGGAAATTCCCAATATCCCGCGTAAACTTTTCCCTGTGGTCGTTGTGCCAGCAAAAAAGAGCCGTCGGATTTTTGCAGTACCGCCACGGCCACTTCCATAAACTTTGCGCTCATGTGCTGCTGGTTAATCGCTGCGTTCCCACCCAACCGCGTGCAAACTGTCCCGCCACTCTCCCACTGCGCGACCCGCGCGTGAGCGCCCATTGCAAGGCGGCGCGTCGGCTCTCCTCAGTTAAGGGAGGCGCATTAAAATGCTGCAACCAGTGCGCCACGATATTCAAGTACTCATCTTGAGTAAAGGGATAGAAAGATACCCACAAACCAAATCTTTCCGACAAAGAAATTTTTTCTTCTACACCTTCTGCTGGATGAATTTCATCTCCCATATACTGCGTGCCCAAATTTTCACTCATTTGTTCAGGCATTAAATGCCTGCGATTAGACGTGGCATAAATCAATAAATTATCTGGCAAGGCCACTACTGAACCGTCCAACGCAGCTTTGAGCGCCTGATAACCTGACTCAGCAGCATTGAAAGAAAGATCGTCGCAGTACAAAATAAATTTTTCTGGCCGCGCACTGATGGCGGAAATAATTTCTGGCAAATCAATCAGCCCCGCTTTATCTACTTCAATCACGCGCAAACCCTGTGCGGAATATTCGTTTAATAATGCTTTGACCAACGATGATTTACCCGTGCCACGCGCGCCCGTCAGCAAGACGTTGTTGGCGGGCAGACCTTGAATAAATTGCTGAGTATTTTGATGGATCTGTTGTTTTTGCAGATCGATTTCATGCAGATCATGTAAGCGAATAGCATGAATTTGGGAGATGGGAAATAATGCGCCGCGACCATTGCGATGTTGCCAGCGGCAAGCCAGCGTTTGCTCCCACTCAACCGTCTGACGTGCTGGCGGCAATACAGCATCTAGCCTGTCCAGTACTTCGCGCGCACGCTGCAAAAATACTTCCAGTTTATCCATGATTAGTAGAGCTCATTCTCTTTAAGGGCGTCTCTAAAAATTCAAAGTTTTTGCGCGACAAAGTGTTGTGATGTTGTTGGATTTTTAGAGATGCCCTTAACTAACTGCGGTAGCTGGCATTAATCTTGACATAGTCATACGAAAAATCGCAGGTCCATACTGTCACTGCCGCAATGCCGCGATTTAATTCCACGCGCACGGTAATGTCGCTTTGCTGCATGACGCGCTGTCCATCTTTTTCCAGATAACTGAGCGCCCGCCCACCATGCTCGGCCACCAACATATCATCCAAATACACTTTAATATTTTGCACATCGAGATCATCGACCCCCGCATAACCAATGGCGGCCAGGATACGGCCTAGGTTAGGGTCAGACGCAAAGAACGCGGTTTTGATAAGCGGCGAGCGTGCAATGGCGTAGGCAATTTGCTTGCACTCGGCTTCATTTTTTCCGGCGGTCACATTAACAGTGATAAATTTTGTCGCCCCTTCGCCATCGCGCACAATGGCTTGCGCCAGATATATGGCCACTTCTGTGATCGCTGTTTGCAATTGCTGAAATCCTGCACTATGCGTATCAACAATTTTTCCGGCATGACTTTCGCCGGTGGCAATCAACATCAACGCATCGTTAGTTGAAGTATCCCCATCTACTGTGATGCAATTAAATGACGCATTGCACGCAGTCGTCACCATTTGTTGCAACATGTCTTGCGCGACACTCGCATCGGTAGCAATGTAGCCCAGCATTGTCGCCATGTTCGGGTGGATCATGCCTGAACCTTTGGCGATACCCGTAAGGGTAATAGTTTTTGCACCGATAGTAATTGTTCGCGACACAGCTTTCGCTACGATGTCTGTAGTCATAATAGCGGTGGCAGCGTTGAGCCAATTATCCTCGCGTAAATCAGCTACACAATCTGGCAAGCCTGCGACCAGTTTTGCAAGCGGCAGCGGCTCCATGATGACCCCAGTGGAAAAAGGCAACACTTGATTGGCTTCGCAATCCAGCAAGACAGCGACTTCCGCGCAGGTGGCACGCGCGGCGATCATGCCCTGCTCACCCGAACCAGCATTGGCATTACCAGTATTTATAATCAACGCACGCACACCAGTATGTGTAGCGAGATGCTCCTGCGCGACTATTACTGGCGCAGCACAAAATTTATTTTTTGTGAACACGCCCGCCACAGTGGCTTGGGAGTTCAGTTTGATGAGGAGTAAATCTTTACGATTAGGTTTTTTTATATGGGCTTCAGCCGTGCCCAGCAGCACACCCTTGATAGGCAATAAGTCACCCGCTATGGGAGGAGGAAGATTAACTGGCATGGTTTGGAACTGTCTAAATTATGCAAGGGGTATCTGTAAATACTAATAACGTCCGCTTTGTTTATAGATGTAGTTGATCATTTCGACCGATTGCATATTCATGCGGCGCATCATGCGGCGCGTAACGCCATGAACATGGCGCACCACACCGCGCATTACATAATACACAATCGCCGGGTTGGTGCTGAGAAAAGACTCCAAGCGGGAACGTTCCAATAATAAGACTTTACTGTCAGATTTAGCCATGACTGTGGCACCAATTTGCGCCACGCTACCCCCGACAAACGTGATGATGCCGGCTAAGTCACCAGGCTGGAGTAAATGCAAAGTAGCTCTTTCTCCGCCTATTGTTGCAGTCGCTTCAACTTCTCCTGAGACAAGCATTATCAAGGAGTTTCTGAGCTCGCTCTCGTTGGGTTTGAGCAGATACGTTCCGGCTTTATACTCTTTGAGTTCAATAATTTTTGCCAATTCTTCCACTTCTGTGTCACGCAATTCTTCGGTTAAAGTAGATTGGTGTAACGTATGTAAAATCAGATCATTAGTGTTCAATTACTTTAAGCCTCTTTGTAATGATTACTGAAGTTACGGGCTTTGAGTTAAAAGTATCTCAAAAGGTTAGTTCAGGCTAATTTCCCGTGGCAATTTTTATATTTTTTACCAGAACCGCACGGGCACGGATCGTTACGGCCAACCTTATGGCCAGCGCGATGAAAAGGTTGCGCGACAGGCTCACTCGCAGCAGATGCATTTTCACCCACGTCGGCCAGATTATACTGAATATTTTCTGGTGCAGCGGGTGCTTCCACTGCTTCAATATCTTCTTCGCTACGGATTCGCACATTTAATAATACTGAGGTGACATCACGCTTAATGATATTTAACATGCTGGCAAACAACTCAAATGCCTCGCGTTTATATTCCTGCTTAGGATTTTTTTGTGCGTAGCCGCGCAGATGTATGCCCTGCCGTAAATGATCCAATGCCGACAAGTGTGCGCGCCAATGCGTGTCTATACTTTGCAGCATGATTATGCGCTCATAGCGATGCATGGCTTCGCTGCCGACTTGATCGACCTTGGCTTGAAAATGCTGCTGTGCTGCTTGTACGATGCGCTCACGCAGCGCGGCTTCTTCCAGCTTGGTGTCATGCTCCAACCACTGCGTCAGCGGCAAATCCAATTGAAATTCTGCATGCAATGATTTCTGTAACGCTGGCACATTCCATTGCTCTTCCATACTTTGTGGTGAAATAAATTCGTCGATGCTGTTATTAATAACCTCATCGCGCATGGCGGTGATGGTATCGGTAATCTCGGCACTCTCTAATAAATCATTGCGCTGCTGGTAAATAACTTTGCGCTGTTCGTTAGCGACATCGTCATATTCTAGCACCTGCTTACGCATATCAAAATTCCGCGCTTCCACTTTACGTTGGGCGTTTTCAATGGCGCGTGTTACCCAAGGGTGTTCGATTGCTTCGCCTTCAGGCAGCTTGAATTTGTTCATCATTGCGGCGACGCGCTCAGAAGCAAAAATACGCAACAACGGATCTTCTAAAGACAGGTAAAAACAACTGGAGCCAGGGTCACCTTGACGACCCGCACGACCACGCAATTGATTATCAATACGGCGTGATTCATGTCGTTCAGTACCGATAATGTGTAGACCACCGCTGGCAATAACTTGTTCATGCACGGGTTGCCACTCTGCACGCAACGCATCAATGCGCTTAGTGCGCGTCGCATCATCCAAGCTTTCATCCATACGCAGCACTTCAATCGGCTTTTCCACGTTGCCGCCGAGCACAATATCGGTGCCGCGTCCCGCCATATTGGTAGCGATGGTAATCATTTTAGGCCGCCCTGCCTGCGCGATAATTTCCGCTTCCCGCGCATGTTGCTTGGCGTTTAATACTTGATGCGGCAACTTGGCCTGCGTCAGTAATTTTGACAGCAACTCAGAAGTCTCAATCGACGTAGTGCCTACCAGAACTGGCTGTCCGCGTTCATAGCAATCTTGTATATCGAGTATTGAGGCCTGATATTTTTCACTTGTACTCAGGTAAACCTTGTCCATCAGATCTTTGCGTATAGTGGGGCGATGCGGCGGAATAATGACGGTCTCAAGATTATAAATTTGCTGAAATTCAAATGCCTCGGTATCAGCCGTACCCGTCATACCACCGAGCTTGTTGTACAAACGAAAATAATTCTGGAACGTAATAGAAGCCAGCGTTTGATTTTCTTTTTGTATTGGCACGCCCTCTTTGGCCTCAATAGCCTGATGCAGGCCATCCGACCAGCGCCGACCCGTCATGATACGGCCAGTAAATTCATCGACTATCATTACTTCGTTATTTTGCACAACGTAGTTTTGATCGACAAAATACAGTGCATGTGCGCGCAGCGCAGCATACAAATGTTGGAACAACATGATGTTAGCCGGGTCGTACAAGCTCGTATCGGCGGGTAACAAACCGGCCTTAGATAATAATTCTTCGGCGTGTTCATGCCCTGTTTCGGTGAGCAAAATTTGTTGGTTTTTTTCGTCTACGCTGTAATCCCCCTCGCCGCCCTCTTCCTTTTGACGAACCATATGCGGCACGAGTTTATTCATGCGCATATAAATATCGATGTTATCTTCTGCTTGCCCAGAAATAATCAACGGTGTGCGCGCTTCATCAATCAAGATGGAATCGACTTCATCGACGATGGCAAAATTTAATTTACGCTGATACCGCTCGGTGACATCAGTGGCCATGTTGTCGCGCAAGTAATCAAAGCCGAATTCATTATTCGTGCCATAAGTAATATCAGCGTGATAAGCCGTCGCTTTGGCAGAATGTTCCATTTGCGACAGAATGACTCCGACTGACAATCCCAGAAAGTGATACAGCCGCCCCATCCATTCGGCATCACGCGCAGCCAGATAGTCGTTGACCGTGACCACGTGCACACCCGACCCGGATAGCGCATTCAGGTATGCAGGCAAAGTTGCCATCAGAGTTTTACCTTCACCGGTTCGCATCTCGGCAATTTTTCCGTAATGCAAAGTCATACCGCCAATGAGCTGTTCATCAAAATGCCGCATTTGCAACACTCTACGACTTGCTTCACGCACCACGGCAAAAGCCTCTGGCAACAGCGAGTCCAACGTCGCGCCCTGAGTAACCTGTTGTTTGAATGATTCAGTTTTGAGTCGCAACGCCTCATCAGAAATCTTTTCCAAGCTGGATTCCAACCCGTTAATAGTGGAAACAACTTGGCGATATTGTTTGAGCAGTCGATCATTGCGACTGCCGAACACACTTTTGAACAAGCTTGAAATCATCTTGGTTGGTTATATTTTAATTAATGGATTAGTTTAAGGCTGAATTTTAATATAAGCCAGTCACTCTGGTGCTTAATTTCTGGTGCGCTCTTGTTAGCGCGCTAACTTTGCACGTTGTGGATGGTTACATACATTTGAAACATCAGGCGAGGAACACACAGAATAGGTGGGTGTATTATTAAGGCGACATTTCTTAAAGCGTGTCATGGTCGTAATGAGAAGAGCTTCCCAAAAAATACTACATCACTCAATGTTATGCATAACAAGTTATTTAAGACTTAACCTGCCTTACTCTTAAGAAATGGGAGTGGATTCTGCGCAGAACCCTTGTAGCGCACTTCAAAATGCAGGTGGCTGCCAGTAGAACGTCCCGTACTGCCTACCTTGGCGATTTCTTGTCCTCGCCGTACAACCTGACCAGTCTTGGCTATTAAAACCGAGGCGTGAGCATAGCGCGTGATGACATCATTGCCGTGGTCGATCTCGATCATATTCCCATACTGTGGATGCATTTCCGAGAACACCACAATGCCTCCAGCTGCAGCAAATATGGACGACCCGTCAGGCTTAGTGAAATCTACGCCTTCGTGCATAGCACGACTACCTGTAAATGGATCGACCCGCCAGCCAAAATTAGAAGAATATCTTCCATCGGCGACCGGGGGGACAGAAGTAAACAATTTTTTGTCCAGTCTATCCTGCTGCAACAATGTTTCTAGCACCATCAGCTTGTCACGCCGATCAGCTAGTGTTAAAGACAGGTTAGATAGTTGATGATTAATGTCGTCCAGAAAAACATTTTTTTGAGAAGCAGATCGATCCGGTATATAAGGGCCGCCTTGTGCGGGAGGTTGGTCAAAGGCAAATTCGTGCGGCTTCAAACCGCTCATTTTTGCTAATTTTCCACCGAGTGAATCCAATCTTAACAATTGTGCCTGCATCTGACCGAGGCGAATCGCCATCGTGTTCAGCCCTTCTCTCAAATAAGCCTGCTGTTTCAGCTGTTCCTCGCTTTGCACGCTCGCCAGCCAACTACGTACCCCGCTGTTCAAAGAATCAGGGTGGAAGCGCACAATCAAATATTGCGCTGAGAATAAAGCAGTGAAAAACAGGATCAATGCAAGCAATATAGTCAGAAGTACGTGACTACCCGTGAGTCGCAGGCTGCGCGCTTTGGCAAACCGATTGGAAACTAGAATAACATCCATACTCATTGCTCCTGTTATTATCCACATATTGTGACTTTACGCTTAATCTCTTATCTCAACACCAACCGAGAACTTGACCACTTGTCGCACAAGGCCGAGCAGCTTTTGGCATTGCAGCGTTTTTATGACCGGACTGCCCCTGCCAGCCTGAGTAATGCGAGTCACGTTGTGTGTTTAACTGATTACATATTGATAGTGGCTACGCAGAACAGCGCAGTTGCGGCTAAATTACGCCAGCTTGCACCCGCCCTTACCCACGCTTTTCAAGATGGGGGGCATGAGGTTACTGCAATTCAGGTGAAGGTGCAAGTTACCCCCGCCGTCCGCCCGCCGCGACAACCCAAGCCTTTGAGTGCGACAGGTAAAAGGCAGCTAGCTGATTTCGCTAAAAATCTGCACGATTCCCCCCTAAAAGTGGCCTTAAATCGGTTAATTGTCGATAAAATTAAAAATGACTAGCATTATACCTATGCAAAATTCCCACCTACATTACAAATTCAATCGTATTATTTTTACAACCTCAGTGAGTAGGTACTTGGCGGCTTCGGTCACTATAAAACGCCACACCTCCCCCCAAGCTGCGTTATTGTTATTGCTAATGACGCTGACTAACTATAGTGCAGCACAAGCGATGTCTTGCATCCCGTTGGTCGCACCAGCCGCCCTTTCATCAACAATTCCCATAGCGGTTTCTGCCGTCTCCGCCGTTACGTCAGCCACTGATTCCTTGACGACCTCCAATATAGTTACTGCCATTCCTGCTGACATTTCTCAAGCCGCGTCGGCTGTTTTGGCAGTCAGTTCGGCAATTCCCCGTCCACCTGTTCGAATCATGCTCACTGGCGATATCGTATTAGGCAATAGCTTTGTAGTTCAGGACATCCCTAAAGATTGGGATCAACGATACTTTGCCGGGGTACGCGATGTACTGAAACAAGCGAATCTCGTCATTGGTAATCTTGAAGGTGTATTGACCGAACACCTTATTACCAGGAAGACAACGGGCACAGGTCGTCAATTTGCCTTCCGTTCTCCACCTCGCTATGCCTCATTGCTAAAAGAAGAAGGGTTTGGCGTACTCAATGTCGCCAACAATCACGCTTATGACTTTGGGGAAGTGGGTGTACGCGATACGCTGGCCGCGCTGGAGCAGGCTAAAATCACCACGGCTGGTGTGCTTGGAGAAATAAAATTACTCAACATACTGGGTCTTAATATTGCCGTACTTGGGTATAGCTACGCCTCTTGGTTTAATTCAATCTTAGACTTAACCAAAAGTGCAGAATTGGTGCAACAAGCCAAGGCGCAAGGCGCTTACGTTATCGTGACCTTTCATGCAGGTGCTGAAGGATCATCTGCGATCTGGCACGCCGATCAAGAAGAAATGTTCATGGGAGAAAATCGTGGCAACACGGTGGCTTTTTCCAGAGCGATGATTGCAGCAGGTGCTGACATGGTCGTCGGGCATGGCCCGCACGTACTACGCGCAGCCGAATGTTATCAGGGCAAACCAATTATTTATTCGCTCGGCAACTTTGTAGGCGTAGGCGGACTATCATCTCAAAAATTTGCTGCTGTGTCGGCCTTGCTCGATGTGTCAATTGGCTTGAATGGCGCAATACAACGTATGGATTTAGTGCCTGTCCGTTTTAATGAGCAGAAACTGCCTTATGTCGATTCACAAGCACTGGGCACGAGGCTGGTGAATTACCTTGGCAAGCATGCTCGATATGCGGGTGATTTTATTGAATTTCCAGTGAATGAGTCGGGGCAACAAGAATTTGATGCCTGGTATAAAGCCAACAAGCGGTACGCTGAACCTTTGGGCCAATAAATCCAACGCCCGTTGGGTAAGCTTAGATTAAAACTTGCCAACCGACCAACACGTAGCGTTCCAGCAAATAGAGCGCGCCAAATATCAGCAGCAAGAAAAATACAAATCGCACAATTTCCTTGGCGAGTCTGAGGTAACGGCGATTATGTGTATACAGATACATCCCGATGCAGGCGACGAGTGAGAGGACAGTGAGAGCAAGGAGCAGACGCAGGATAAGCATAATGTTCCTATCGCGATTGAACTACGTTTTGCGCTACCCCCTAAGCAGCTTGTGGCTGCAAATGCAGGAAATTGGGAGCATCGTCGGCTTTTTTGAAAGTGGCAAACTCCCAGGCATTTTCATCGGCCAGTGTAGCGCGCAGGAGAGCATTGTTCAGCGCGTGTCCCGATTTGTATCCAGAAAAAGCACCAATCAGCGGATGCCCCAATAAGTACAAATCGCCAATTGCATCCAGCACCTTGTGTTTGACAAACTCATCTTCAAAACGCAAACCATCTGGATTGATCACGCGGTATTCATCCATCACGATGGCATTATCTAAATTACCACCCAGTGCCAAACCTTGCGAACGCATATATTCTACATCCTGCATAAAACCAAAAGTGCGCGCGCGGCTCACCTCATTGATATATGAACTCTCACCCAAATCAATCGTGATATTTTGTTTGGTTGCAGCAAAAACCGGATGCGCAAAATTGATAGTGAAATCCAATTTGTATCCATTGTAAGGCTCGAAGCGCACCCACTTATCTCCTTCTTTCACCTCTACCGTTTTCAGGATTCGAATAAACTTTTTGACAGTCGATTGTTCAACAATACCCGCCGACTGCAGCAAAAAAATAAATGTCCCCGCACTGCCATCCATGATCGGCACTTCAGAATTATTCAAATCCACAAATGCATTATCCACGCCCAGGCCGGCAAATGCAGACATCAAGTGTTCAATAGTTGCCACGCGCTTGCCTTGAACCTCAATGCAGGTAGACAGGCGCGTGTCAGTTACCGCATGAGCTTCAGCGCGAATTTCAACTGCGGGCGTTAAATCGACACGGCGAAACACAATGCCGGTATTGGCAGGAGCAGGACGCAACGTCAGATCAACGCGCACGCCAGTATGCAGGCCTACTCCAGTGGCATGTACCGAATTTTTCAAGGTGCGTTGCTTAACCATTGCGCATTAATTTCTATCTCTAAACCATTAAGGCGAACAGTTTATCACAGAGGTAATGGTTTATTAAGCCCGTGTCCTTGGACTAAAGTATTACCTATGTCCCTGACCATTCAGTGGGCAATCACAAGACACCGGTCACCATTGCTAAAAAGTATGCCTGGTAATGATGGGTACGGTTGACCAAGGATGAGGCCTATGATCTGAACGACCTACGATCCGAATGCTTGGCAACAATACACCGTAGGTGAACCTTCTTGAATGGGCGGGTTTAATATGATTGATTCAAACCACTGCGACATGAAGATTGAGTTATCTGAAAACCGGGGTCAGCTAAATCTGGCTTGAAGGTGGTTACATATCGCAAGGTCATTCGTCATCGTTCAATACTTCGGCATACATCATCGTACGAATAATTTCAGACGGGATGGATTCAAGACCCGCATTATCTCTATAGCCATAACTCATGTGGTCAAGAGCAGCAGCAGCAGCACCGTAAGCACCACCTCTTGCACTGACATCAGTTGATGCTATTAACATTACACTTAAAATTGATCTTGTTAAAACGTTTTTGTTAAACATGTGCAAATCTCCTGGAAAAATTAATTCCTGTAAAAATTGGATCCTTTTCTTTATCCCTGCCATTAAGACTATAGACTCGGCACGATGAAGTTTGAACTTTTGTCGCGCATTTCAGTCCGATACGCATGGACAAAGAAGATGCTAGATTTCAGACATTGGAGCGGTTGCACGAGAGACGCAAGCAGGTCGTGCGGCTGCATCGCAAAGGAATTGGT
>CANJMS010000063.1 GCA_947475825.1 Nitrosomonadales bacterium | reverse complement strand
AGGCTGGCCAAATTTAATGGCATACCTAAACATACGTTCTATTTGCATCTGAAAGAAACTGAATATCGTTTTAATCATCGTCGTGATAATCTTTACCTTGAACTACTCAAATTATTGAGATTGAATCCGCTTTAGCTTCCTAAGACCCTTTTTTTAATACCAAACTTGTGGCAAGCAAGTGCCGTAGCGCGCTAACTTTCTCTTTTCTTGATTTGCCTTGCCGACCTTGTTGGGTATCCAGCTTAATTAAAAGGGGATAGACTTTTTCAATCGCTTTTTTGGTAAGAAACATAATTTCGGCTAAATCTGAGCAACGTGAACTTGCTGGTGAAGGCCGTTATTGCTGTGATGTGCAATATGCTTGTTCACGTTAAATTCAGTGCTCTCCGGGCTTCTTCTTACCATTTTAGATACTGGTTTCTGGCGAAGATAATCCATAAGCTGGAGTCCGAGAAGTTTACCGACTAACGGGGGTACAGCATTGCCAATTTGTTCATATTTTGATTTAACGCTTGAGCCATGAAAAATAAAATCATCAGGAAAAGTTTGAAATCTTGCAATTTCCCGCACCGAGAAAATTCGGTTCTCAACCGGGTGCCATACCGCTGCATTTTCTGGTTTAAACGCGGCTGTAATTGTTCCGCCAATTTCATTTCTGGCAAAACGGCGAAAAAACTTCGGATAGTGATACCTCGCCATATTGTCACGTATTTTTTTCCACCGTTCAGGCAAGACTTCATATGGCAAATCTTTCCATGAGCCACCCTCTGGGATCATGGCTCCATAGTGCAATGCCTGTGGATTGAGCTTCATGAGTTCAGTTTGATTTGGAATGCCATTATGAAGCCCTCGCAGGGTCGCTTCAATCGACAAATCTTTGCTCGCTACTACTTCTGGAAAAGCATGATCCAGATATTTCTTATTTTGCAATGCAACAAGCACTACCCGAATTCGATTTTGCGGCACTCCAAAATGGCTAAAATTGAGTAAGCGATATGCAACGTGGTAGCCATACTTCTCGCGTAATGTTTCCGCAATTTCATCTATCAATTTATGTTTATTTCCTTGTATGCTCAGAATGCCTCTGACATTTTCATAAATGACTACTTTTGGATTAAGTTCTTCAATGAACCGAAAGGTTGCTTGATACAAGTTGCCCCTGGTATCGCGCGTGCCTTTTCTCAAGCCAGCATTCGAGAATGGTTGGCAAGGGAACCCCGCTGCCAATAAATCAATGTTGTTAAATTTTGGCACGTCTAGTTCGTTAATATCACCTTGAATTATGGGCCCGATATTATTCCGGTAAGTCTCACAAGCATCCGGTTTAATGTCATTAGCCCAAACGACATCATATCCGGCCTAAGTTAAGCCAAGGTCCATGCCTCCGCAGCCAGAAAACATGCTAACGGCTTTAGGCTTGATGAGTTTGCGATTTGCCACGTTTTTGGCTCCCATGATTAAAGATGAACTGATACGTTATTATTGTTTCGTTGATGATTTGTTATCGAACTGGAGAGACAGCTGCCTGCTCTTAACAAAAGATTCAGCCTGAGTTACAAACCAATCTTTCATGGCTTTTCCATCCTTGACCAAGGCAGAATGGAGTTCTCGTTTCAGCTCCGGCTCAACCTCGACCACAATGCGACCACTGGGTCCTATGCTCATAATAATGGCTCCGAAAATTTTCTTTGTTATATTACATAAGGCACATACTAACAAGCGCTATGTGCAAGTGACACCTCCCCACATATCTTCTTTTGCATGGCAGCGCATCAGATGAGCTGCCGCTGAAACAAGAATTCAAGCGTGCGCTTTATCTTCCGGCTCGACGGAAAGCCTCATGCCGACTGACTTCAGTACCGCCAGCAAGGTGTTCAGTGTCGGGTTGCCCTTCGGCGACAGCGCACGGTACAGGCTTTCGCGCTGGACTCCCGCCGCTTCGGCAACCTTGGCGATGCCGCCGCATGATTCTGCAATCTGGCGCAAAGCCAACAGCGCAGCACCTCGACCGTCCGGCTCGTTCATTTCCGACATGGCCTGCTTGAGATATTCAACCGCAAATTCAGGGTCTGAGCGCAAGGCATCGAGCACCCATTCCTCATGCGAGACCGAGGCGGCATGTTTTTTTTGCGTTTTCATGTTGTATTCCTCCGTTGGTAATCTTTCCAGCACTCGACGGCGCGGCTGATGTCCGCGGCCTGGCTGCGCTTATCTCCGCCGCACAGCAACAGCACGACAGTCTTGCCGTTGCGAGCGTAATACACGCGGTAGCCGGGACCGAAATCCTCGCGCAGTTCCCATACACCCTCGCGACAAGGTTTGCAGTCGCCAAAATTTCCTGCTGCAACTTTGACCAGGCGAAAAGCAATTCTTGCCTTGGCCTGCTTGTCCTTGAAGGAATCAAGCCATATTTGAAAAGGCACATGACCAACGTTATCGCGATAATGTTCGATGGTGTTCATTGCTTGCATTGTAACTTATAATTCACTAAAAGCGGAAATAATTCACCTGGAGGAAAGATAGCCACAAGTAACACAAGTGACACCATCCCCAACATATCTCCTATGTAATGGTAGACCAGCTTGCGGTTGGAGAATACGCCTGTGGCATATCCGTAAACCATGATCGACAAAAGCAAGGCGGGATGGAATGCGTCACTTCCACTTGTGCCGGAGGCTTTCTCCATCGGCTTCAAGTCCAGTTGCTCAACAATATCAACAACGAATCTCGATAGGTGGTGTTCCGGTTGTGCCGGAGGCTTTCTCCATCGGCTTCAAGTCCAGTTGCTCAACAATATCAACAACGAATCTCGATAGGTGGTGTTCCGGTAGCCAGTCGCTCATTGAGGGTGGGAACAGGTAGTCGTTGTCACGCTGGATGGGTATAAATCGCGCCCTGATTTTTTGCTCAACTCATTGATTAACCGCTGTAATTATAGCATTACACGATGGTAACCCGTTGGTTTTTTGTGATTGTTTTAGCAGGGGAAGACCGACAGGCTGCTAGGAGCCGAAAACGAAGCCAACACTGTGATCGTTTTTATCAGGAATTGGAATAATTCGTCCCAGAAAATTCACATTGCCGCCACGCCTCATACATCGCCACTGCCACGGTATTCGATAAATTCAGGCTGCGGCTATGTGGCAACATCGGTATACGCAAGCGTTGCGGCGGCGGCACCATATCCAGTATATCCGCCGATAACCCACGACTTTCCGGGCCAAATAACAGCATATCCCCAGCTTGATAACGGGCATGATGGTAAGGATTCGTACTTTTTGTGGTAAAAGCAAACAGGCGAGCGTCGGGTAGCGTCAGCAAACAAGCGGCAAAATTTTCATGTACCCGTAACGCAGTAAATTCATGATAATCCAAGCCCGCGCGCCGTAATTTTGTATCATCCAATTCAAACCCGAGCGGTCGTATCAAATGCAAGGTTGCACCTGTATTGGCACATAGTCGAATAATATTTCCCGTATTGGGCGGAATTTCAGGTTCGTATAGAATGACGTTGAACATCGTGGTGTAGAATCGACTTAAGATAAGTTAAATATAACGTTTTTCAATAATCAAATGAACGAGCCGTTAATGCATCAATTGCACAACTTAGGATAAAAACATGAATCATCCGGAAAGATTACGCCTCGGCGATATATTGGTACAGCAAAAGCTTATCACGCAAGCTCAGCTTGAATTTGCGTTGGCAGAGCAGCTCAAGCAAAAACAGAGCGGTCGCAGGTTGGGTCGAGTGTTAGTTGAGCAGGGATTGGTCAGCGAAGATCAAATTTCAGAAACCTTGGCCACGCAATTCAACATTCCGTTTATCAACCTGAAACATTATAACGTCAATGAAAAAATCTCCCGTCGCTTGTCGGAAATTTATGCTCGGCGTTTTCGATCTGTGGTGCTGAATGAGAGCGATGGAAAATTGCTAATCGGCATGGTTGACCCGACGGACGCTTCAGCGATAGACAAAATTTCTCACATTTTTGAGAGTGAGATTGAATTAGCTGTGGTTACCGAAGGACAAATGCTGGAAATTTTTGACCAAATGTACTGAGACAACACACTGTTCCACCGCGCGAATAGTGGATGCAGATTAAAGATGGTTTCAATTAAGCATATCTAAAAGTGGCAGTTGGGCAATGCTTGTGCTTTAACGCGGCAGCGTGCGTGCGATGACCCAGGCACTTACTTCACTGGCCCCTGCGGCACGCAACACCCGCGCCACTTCATTCAAAGACGCACCGCTAGTCATCACATCATCCACTATTGCAATATGCTGACCAGATAAATCCTGCGTGCTAAAATTTTTCGTACAAGCGAAAGCCTGCTGCATATTTTTATTTCTGGCATTGCGCGACAAGGTACTTTGCGGAGGGGTGTCGCGCACGCGCTCGCACACATTAGTGAGCACGGGGATATGTAATTTTTTCTCCAGTCGGCGCGCTAATTCCAACGATTGATTAAAGCCGCGTTCTTGCAAACGGGCAGGGTGCAGCGGCATGGCAATCATAGAGTCTGGGCGGATTATTATGTGCTGCGCCAACTGGTCGGCAAAGCTGTGCGCCAGCTCCAGCCGTTCGCCATACTTCAATGCTTGAATCAACTTATCCAGCGGAAAGGTATAGCCAAAAACAGCCACAGTGCGATTAAAGTGCGGCGGGGTTTTGATGCAATGACCACACATTGCACCCAGCGGTGAGGGTAGAGCACAAATCGGGCAGAGTGGCATATACAGATGTGGCATGCCCGCATCGCAGGCAGCGCACCAAGCGGAGGTATGGTTGCTAACTGCGCCGCATAGCACGCAAGACTGGGGCGGCAATAGCTGGCCAATTTTTGCGCGCTTGTTCAGAAAATATCGGGTAAAAATTGACAAGTCCGCGTCCTTTCGGGGATGATGCAAGCATTGTAAACCACGTCTCGGTAGCTCGCCTCATGTCAATCCAAGCCATGCCTGTTAAGCCTTCTGCTCCCGCCGCATCCGCTCATATATCACCGCAAGCACCTCCTGCACCACGCTGGAGCGTGGCCGAAGTGGAAGCCTTATTACTGCTGCCCTTTGCTGATTTATTGTATCGCGCGCAACAAGTGCATCGCGAAAATTTCGATGCCAACGCGGTGCAGCTTTCCACTTTGCTATCGATTAAAACGGGAGGCTGTTCCGAAGATTGCGGCTATTGCCCACAAGCTGCACGCTACAACACGGGTGTGGAAAATCAGGATCTGATGAAATTGACCGATGTGCTCGATGCCGCGCGTGCCGCGCGCGACGCGGGAGCCAGCCGTTTTTGCATGGGCGCAGCCTGGCGTGGGCCAAAACAACGTGAACTGGAACCCGTGCTAGACATGGTGCGTGAAGTGAAAGCGTTGGGACTGGAAACCTGTGCCACGCTGGGCATGTTGAAAGAAGGACAAGCCGAGCAATTGCGCGAAGCGGGGCTGGATTACTACAATCATAATCTGGATACCGCGCCGGAGTTTTATGGCGAAATTATCACCACGCGCGATTATCAGGATCGACTCGACACGCTTGAGCGCGTGCGTACAGCGGGGATGCATGTGTGTAGCGGCGGCATTGTCGGTCTCGGTGAAAATGTCACCCAACGCGCCGGGCTAATCTCGCAGCTCGCCAACCTTGAACCCTATCCGGAAAGTGTTCCTATCAATATGCTGGTCAAAGTTACAGGCACGCCACTGGCTGAAACCGCAGCAGCATTAGACCCGCTGGATTTTGTCCGCACCATCGCCGCCGCACGCATTGCCATGCCCAAAGCGCGGGTGCGACTTTCTGCAGGGCGGCAGGAAATGAGCGAAGCGGTGCAGGCGCTATGTTTTCTGGCCGGGGCAAATTCTATTTTTTATGGTGAAAAATTGCTGACTACTGGCAATCCAGAAGTCGAACGCGATCACGCGTTGTTGGATAAGTTAGGAATGTATCCACTCAATAAAAAATGTTGAGCATTTTATTTTGTGGCTGATCAAACGCAACAAACCCTACCCTACTCTAACCTTCCTCCGACACCCGCAAAGGGCACGCTGGTTGTTAATATATTGCACTGATACGAACCGCAATGCCCCACAAAGGGACAATGTGATGCACATCATCAGCGATGGTTATAACATTAATTAGCGCGAATTTTTTAATGCCCTTCTCCACCCTTCACTCAGCACTCAACGAACGCGCCGCCACGGGTTTATTACGCACGCGCCGCACAGTCTCCAGCCCGCCCTCCCCGCACATCATCGTTGATGGAAAATCCTATCTATCTTTTTGTAGCAACGATTATCTCGGCTTGGCCAATCATCCGCAGCTTATCGCCGCATTGCAGCAGGGCGCGCAGCAATGGGGTGTAGGATCGGGTGCGTCGCATCTGGTGAGTGGTCACACAGTGGCACATCAGCAACTTGAAATAGAGTTGGCGAAATTTGTCGATAAGCCTGCCGCATTGTTTTTTTCTTCTGGCTATCTGGCTAACCTGGGCGCGGTGCAGGCTTTGGTGGGGCGCGGCGATACGGTGTTTGCCGATAAATTAAATCACGCTTCGCTCAATGATGCCATGCTGTTATCACGTGCCAGCATCAAACGCTATCGACACAATGACGTCGCGCATCTGGCTCTGTTGTTGCAGCAATCGGCGGGGTCCCACAAGGGGACAATGACAGGGCGTAAATTAATTATCACCGACGCAGTCTTCAGCATGGATGGCGACATCGCGCCCTTGCCTGAATTATTGGCTTTGTGCGAGCAGCATGATGCGTGGTTATTAATCGACGATGCACACGGTTTTGGTGTGTTGGGTAAGCAAGGGCGAGGCAGCGTTGCACATTATTTTCTAGACAATCCTCGCATTATTTACATGGCGACATTGGGCAAAGCCGCTGGCGTATCCGGCGCATTTGTCGCGGCAGAGCAAGTAGTCATCGACACATTTTTGCAAACTGCACGCAGCTATATTTACACCACCGCCAGCCCGCCCGCCTTAACCAGCGCGCTTATCGCCAGCTTGGGTTTAATCGAACAAGATGACTGGCGACGCACGCAATTGCAAAAATTAATTGCACAATTACGTGCGGGTCTGCAATCTCTGCCGTGGAAATTACATTGTCCCCTTGTGGGACATTGTCCCCCTGTGGGATTACCTTCGGATACGCCCATCCAACCGCTGATCGTAGGCGAAAATAATGCTGTGCTGGAATTAAGCAATGCGCTGCGCGAGCGAGGAATATGGATCCCAGCCATCCGCCCGCCCACGGTGCCGCCGGGTACAGCAAGGTTACGCATTTCATTATCTGCCGCGCACAGCGGCTGCGATGTGGCTCAACTTATTACTGCCTTGCATGAGCTTGCACGTTGAAACTTTTGGCAACGGTGCGCCGCTGTTGCTGTTGCATGGCTGGGGGATGCACAGCGGCATGTGGGGCGATGCAGTCCAAAAATTAGCACAGCATTTCACCGTGCATTGCCTGGATCTGCCGGGACATGGCGCGAGCGGCAACATCGCGCCTTATCCCACAAGGGGACAATGTCCCACAAGGGGACAATGTAATCTGGATGCGCTTGTTTCTAGTTTGTCGGAATATGCGCGGCAACATTTTTCTGGTCAGATGTTGACAGTATGTGGTTGGTCATTGGGCGGGCAGATTGCATTGCATTGGGCGGAGCATATGCCGCAGCAAGTGCAGCGATTGATACTGGTGACGAGTACACCTTGTTTTGTGCAACGCGCAGATTGGTTGTGTGCCATGCCGAGTGCAACTTTTCAAGCATTCGAGCAGGATTTACAGACGAATCCTGCACGAACATTGAAACGATTTATCTCGTTGCAAGTGCGCGGCAGCGAGCAGGAACAGGCGTGTCTTACACACCTTCGCAGCAGCTTGTTGAATTGTGCGCAACCGGATCACTCGGCGTTACGTGATGGACTGGCTATTTTGCGCGAGACAGATTTGCGTGCGTCGTTGCCGCACATTAAGCAGCCTGTGCTGGTACTTGCGGGTGAGTGCGATGAACTTATTCCTGCGTTGGCATCGGAATATCTGGCGCAACATTTACCGAACGCGAAAATGGTTGCGATCAAGGGTGCGGCGCACGTGCCATTTTTATCGCACACAGATACATTTTTGATGCGATTGAAAAATTTTATGGATAATAAATAACAGGGTGTCAGTGCGCGCAAATAAAGAATCTAAGCTAAGCTCAATCAATAAGAGCCAAGTTCTCTGCGTCCTCTGTAGCAAAAAATGAACGAATTCGACATAGACAAAAAGCAATTACGCCGTGCCTTTAATCGCGCTGCCAGCACCTACGATAGTGCAGCAGTATTGCAGCATGAGGTCTGCCGCCGCATGTTGGAGCGGCTCGATTTCATCAAGCTGCAACCCGCACAAGTTCTGGATGCGGGCAGCGGCACCGGGTGGGGCACACGACAACTGGCGCAGCGCTATCCGGCGGCACACATGCTCTCGTTAGACATTGCCATAGCCATGCTCAACCTGTCGCGCGGACAGCCGGGCTGGTGGAAAAAAATATTTAACAATTTCAAATACAGTCACCTCTGTGCCGACATTGAAGCCTTGCCCCTAGCCAGTGCCAGCGTGGAATTGGTCTGGTCTAATCTGGCCGTGCAATGGTGCAATGACTTGCCCGCCACATTTGCCGAACTACATCGCGTATTAAAAATAAATGGTTTGGTTATGTTCAGCACCTTCGGTCCAGATACCTTGAAAGAATTACGAACCGCTTTTCAAGGTGTCGATCAACACCGCCACACCAATCGCTTTGCCGACATGCATGACATCGGTGACATGCTGCGCGGCGCAGGTTTTGCCGACCCAGTGATGGATATGGAAATCATCACCCTGACCTACAATGATGTGCGCGATGTCATGCAGGATTTACGCAATATCGGTGCACACAATGTCACAGCAGGGCGCGGCCAAGGTTTGATGGGTAAGACAGCCTGGCAGACTGTGATGAATAATTACGAACGCTTGCGCCATAACGGAAAATTACCTGCAACCTTTGAAGTCGTCTACGGCCATGCGTGGAAGCCACAACCGAAAAAAATAGCAGATGGGCGCGCTATTATCAAAACAGATTTTAAGTTGAATAAAACTACCCCCCTCCCCCACTTGTCAAGAAATGATCAGCCTACTCAACAACCATTCCGCCAATTGAATATCCTGCGGGTACGTCACCTTGAGATTAGTAGATTCGCTGCTGACCAGTTTCGGGGAATATCCCAAGGCTTCGATTGCAGCAGCCTCATCAGTAACAAGCGGCGTGGTGTGCAAAGCTTGCAGCAGCAAGCCTGCCGGGAACATTTGCGGGGTTTGCGCTTGCCATAGACCCGCACGATTTTCGGTGTGGGCTACGCGCTGCGTTGCGCCATTGCCAGCCACCAAATCAGCACGCTTCAACGTATCCGCCACGGGCACGGCCAGCAGACCGCCTATCTTGTCGTCGCGCACTTCTGCAATTAATCGTGCAAGCTGTTCTGCTGTTAAACACGGGCGCGCTGCATCATGCACCAACACCCAATCATCCGGCTCCACCTCAGCCACGATCAGGCCATTAAGCACACTCTCCGCACGGGTTGCGCCCCCACAAAAAAGTGGCTGCAATTTTTCGCTCCCAAATTTATCAAGCAAGGCAGACCAATCATAGCGATGCCAATGCGTATCGCTAGGCGCAAGCACAACAAAAACAAGGCTGATTTCCGGGTTAGCACACAGCGTTGCCAGCGCGTGATAAATCATTGGCTTGCCAGCCAAAGACATATATTGCTTGGGCAGTTCGCTGTCCATGCGGGAGCCAAGACCTGCGGCGGGGACGAGTGCGTAGAATTCGGACATGGTCGAATTGTAATTGAAACATTAACGCTCTGCCTGTGCGACTCGTGCGGTCAACGCTTACGTTGAAATGGTGGGATATATCGGGCAAGCAACATCAAGTATCAATCAGACAATAAAAAATCGCAGTTGATTGCGACTTTTTTGTTTACATTTCCCTTAATTTTCTATCGTTGATCATGCGGCACGGTGACAGTGGTGCTGGCAGTAGATTTATTGCCAGAGCCATCAGTAGCGGAATAGGTGAGGGTGTAAACCCCTCCGGCCAGACTAGACCCATCACGCTCTGCCGCCAAGCTGAATTGCCGATCATCTGTGCCGAGTACTGCACCTTGTATATCGCCTTGCGCCAACACCTCACTTGACGTGATCGATTCAAGTTTAATTTCGGGCTGCGGATCGTAATCGTCTTGAACCGTGATAGCCGCAGTAACCGCCACCATCTTGTTATTGGGCGGCCACAGGATGGCGGGGGTGGGGTTTATGGTGAGTGTGGGTGGGGTTACATCTACTTGGGTAAAGGGGATCTCGACCAAGGTAACTATCGTGCCATCCGGGTTTTTTGTATTGTTATCAAGCAAAAAAACTTCGCCATATGCGGTGAGGTAGCCGAGCGATTGATGCGCTGCGGGAATATATAATTCCGCGACGCTGCTGAGGGTGCCGGGTCTGATATCCCCAGCACCGGAAAAAACTTTAGGCGGCGGGGTTAAGTTATTTTCTAATCCTTCCATATCAATAATAGTTTTTGGCTCCGGCATGTGGTCAAACTGGATTACGCTCACCGTGCAATCCATATAAAAAAATGGTTTGCATTGTGTAACATCCAGTGGAAAAGGACCTTCCTCTTCTGCGTAAACGGGATTCAACGACCAAGGCGGCCCGGGCAATTCCTTGCCAAGTGAATTGAGGCCAAGAGATAGCTGGTGAATTGTGCTCGCGGAGTTGTTCTCGATCTGGTAGCGATACACGATTTGCCCGCCCTGATGAATGCCCCAGGCGTTGATTTTGATCGGCACACCCGCATAGGCTACGGAAGCTGCGAAAACCGACATCAAAAATGTACCGCATAATAGTATTGGGCGTAAAAGTAATATTGTCATGTTGTGCCTTTCTTTATTTAACGTGCCAAGGCTCGCCTCTCACCTTGGTATTTGTAACCCCACAGCCCGCATAAATAGGTGCCATCTGCGTTTTGCTCAGACCTATCGGCGTGAGATCGAATGCCGTCCCAGACTCGTGACGCGATTTGCCAGGCGTGGCAACTTTTTGACGTGGCTTTAAAGCATGTCCCTGTGGCTCCGGTCCCATTTTTCGGGTTATTTCATCTCTACGTGCCTGGCATTCCGGATGTGCGAACATGTATCTTGGATTAAGTTCGCGATCCTTTTGAACAATCTCAAACAAATGCTGCTGATATTGGAAAGGGCGGTACGCCGAGGTGCCTGTATAAGACCCTAGTGTCCCTGTTGCTAAATCAATGCCATCTTGAACGCATTTTAATTTTGCCGAATAGTCACCTGTTAGTCCGTTTGGCCTCCAGCGGCTGCGAACATTATTATCAAAGTCTATTGCAACTGGATCGGTCATCGGAGTCAAAGGCGGTATCTTACAAGCCGTCACCACTATCGTCTCTGTCGTTTGGTTAGAACATTTGCCCCCATCGCAAGTCGCGGTAACGGTGTGCGTGCCACCCACAGGCGGGGCGGTAAAAGAGAAGTTCAATCTGCCATCTCCGCCCGTTGAACCCGCCGTGGGACTGAGTATGGCCGTGCCTGCCTCGGGTGGCGCAGTAGTGGTGAGTGTGACTGCTATGCCGCTCTTCGCTGTCGCCCCTTCCATCACCTGTGCGTAGGCTGCCCGCGAAGCAGAAGTGTTTATTTCGCCGCCCAGGTTGTGAAGCGTAATGGTGTATAGCACTTGTTGCTCGCGCTCGCACATGCTGGTGTTGGCATTATACGAATACAGAACTGTTGAATTAACGGTAGGGACAGGGCAAGTAACTGATCCGATAATCCGAAAAATATGGACTGTAAGCTGGCACTCAGCTCTCCAAGTCGTTAAATCTATGCGAGTAATATTAGTTGCACTACCGCCCCCCACAGTCCCACAAGCAGAATTAGCCGCAAACTGTACAGAAGGTGAACACCCTGTATTTTGAGAGCTTGAAAAACAAGCACCCGAATTCGGTGCAACTTGTTCAATGGAAGCCTGTGCCGAGGTCGCCATCCCCAAGCTCATTAAGGTAGCCATGAGTATTTTCACCATGTGCCGGGCAGGTGATCCGCCCCGTTCATGGAGTACAGCATAGCTGAATCGACGGGTGTGTGCCGCATTGCTATTCATGGTGCTGCTCCTTTTTTAATGCTGTGTGGTCACGCCGCTGCACCGGAGCATGTCAGGGGGGGATGCCAAGTGCGGCAGCCTTCTGCCAACCATTTTCTATCTGCTACAATGCGCGCCGCTTAAGGTGCCAGATCATGTATGTCTGGTTAAACGGGAAACAGGTGCTGGAGTTTGCTCCACAAGCCTGTGCTGCCCCCGCAACGGTAAGCAGGTATGGACGTATCAACAAGTCACTGTGAGTCATCATGGGAAGACGATGCGTCTGGTCTGAATATTGACCACCCCTGCGAGCCCGGATACCGGCCTTGAGTGAATGAATCTTGACTATGTTTTGCATTGAGTAGGTTTTGCATTGCGTAGGCAGGCATTCATCAGGCCGGGAAATGCTGCGGGTGGCGCAGCGTGTGTTGTTTGGGCTGTGTCAACTTTGCACTCAATTTATTGAGTAGCAAATTGCCTGACTTTGTTATTAGCCCATTACAACCACGGCGTACCCCTTGCGGGTGCATGGTGATTCAAGGGTAAATTTGCAATATACCTGTCTCCTGCTGTTCCGCACATTTCCTGAATTATAAATTTCCAACGGGGAACCTTGGAATTCATTCAGGAAAATTAAAATGCTGCAAAATAAATCACATCTGCTGTTACTTGCCTTCACACTATTTGCGGTTATCTCTTCAACCCATGCCCAAACGGAATCTGCTCCTGCGTCAGCAGTTGAAACCGCCCCACAAGGGGACAATGAATTGGCTGTTCCCATGAAAATTTTCATTGTCACCGGCACGCGAATTGGCCAGCCTTTAAAGCAAACCCTGTCTCATGCCACAGTGATTAATCAGCAAGAAATTCAAAATTCGCAAGCAATCGATGTTCCCTCGCTGCTTAAAAACCTTGCCGGGGTTGAGTTTTATCAATCCGGCGGCATCGGCAAACAAGCCAGCTTGTTTATGCGCGGCACCAATTCCAGCCATGTATTGATCCTACTGGACGGGGTGCGTATCAACTCTGCAACCACAGGTGCTACCGCCATCGACCAACTCATGCTGGATCAAATCGAACGCATTGAGGTCGTGCGCGGCAATGTCAGCAGTGTGTATGGCTCGGAAGCTATCGGTGGCGTGATTCAGATTTTCACCAAGCGTGGTCGCGGTAAACCTGCTCTTTCTGCCAGCGTTGGAGCGGGATCGAATCAATCGCGGCGCATCGCCACAGGCTACGGCGGTCAAATAAATGATACGCAATTTAATGTTCAGGCTTCCCATTATCAGACCGCCGGGGTATCTGCCATTAACCCGCAGCTTGCTCCCAATGCCAATCCCGATAATGATGGCTATGAGAATACCAGCTTGTCCGCGAACGTGCGTCATACGTTAAGTGCCGATCACTACTTGTCCGGCTCACTCTTTCGAAGCAAGGGCGAGGTGGAATATGATGTCACCAATGCATTTGGCGGTGCAATAACCGATGTACATACGAGTTCTGCCACGCTCAGTAAATTTTCTGTGGCTTCCGAAAATCGGCTAAGTGACACGTGGCAAAGCAAATTGCAGCTGGCGCAAGGTACGGATAATTCCAAGAATTTTTTGAATACTGTAGAAAACTCCAGCTTTAAAACAATCAACCGACAAATCACCTGGCAAAATACCGTGGCCGTGCATAACGATGGCAATGTTTTATTGGGCTTGGAAAAATTGAAGCAGCAGGTTGCATCAGACACTGCATTCACCCAAACAGAGCGCCAGATCAATTCCCTGTTTGCGGGCTACACGGGCAACTATGGCGCGCATCAGGTGCAAACAAATTTGCGTCAAGATCGCTACTCCGATTTCGGCAAAGCCAATACGGGCTTGCTGGGCTATGGTTATGCAATCACCGACACGCTGCGCGCTACAGCCAGTGCCAGTACGGCATTCAAAGCGCCAACGTTTAATGATCTATATTATCCATTATCCTTTGGTTTTTCCGGCAACCCGAATTTAAAGCCGGAACGGTCTAAGAATCGTGAAGTTGGCCTTCGTTATGCAAACGACCGGCAACATTTTAATGTCGTTTATTTTAATAACCGCATTCGTGATTTAATCGCATCAACCCCCGACTTCAGCACTGTTGTTAACGTCAACACAGCACGCATAAATGGAGTTGAATTAAGCTACGCCGGGCAATTTGCCAACACTGGCATCAAGGCTGCCTACACCCGCCAAAATCCGCGTGATGAATTGACCAATTTACCTTTGCTGCGTCGTGCCAAGTCTTTCGCCAATCTAAATATCGCACAGCAAATGCAAAGCTGGCGTGTGGCCGGAGAAGCCCAGCACAGCGGCTCGCGTGTAGATAGCGACATCATGACATTTTCGAGGATTACTTTGCCGGGCTACACGCTGTTGAATCTGGTTGCTGATTACGCAATTAACCAGCGGCTTAAACTATCCGTGCGTGCAGATAATCTTCTCGATAAAGACTATATGCTGGCACATGGCTATAACACTTTAGGACGCACGGTATTTATAGGATTGAGTTCGCAGCAATAGCCTTTTTACCTCCACCTAATTCCAATTCGCGTTAAAAACGATAACTGTGTTGGCATCGTCTTCGGTTCCTGGCCGTACTCAAATGTACTGTCTTCGTCACCTTATCCTTGCCGTCTTGTTCACCTTTCTATAGACTCGGCACGATGAAGTTTGAACTTTTGTCGCGCATTTCAGTCCGATACGCATGGACAAAGAAGATGCTAGATTTCAGACATTGGAGCGGTTGCACGAGAGACGCAAGCAGGTCGTGCGGCTGCATCGCAAAGGAATTGGT
>CANJMS010000062.1 GCA_947475825.1 Nitrosomonadales bacterium | reverse complement strand
CGATCCGAGAATATATTGAAATCTTTTATAACCGCCAGCGGCGCCACTCGCGCCTTGGCTATTTGGCACCGGCCGTGTTTGCACAAAAATTCAGCAAACAACAGGCTCGTGGTTGAGGTAGGTGTGTCTACGGTTGTCAGGACAGGTCATTCCCCGTCAAGCTGAATTTTTAATTCACATTTTTCCCTCCGTTACATAAACACTCTAATTGAATTCAGAGCCAATTAATTTCATCACTGCAGATTGCGATGTAGCGTCACAAGAACTGGGCACCGATACCGCAGATTTAGACCGTGTTTTTGCTTCACCCATTTGGTGAGTCACCTCGTATTGTTAAACTCCAATGGCTGTGTACTTCAGCAACAGGTTCGAGCGTGTAAATGCCGGAAGCACGATTAAGGAACTTACTCATGCGCGAGTTTTTTCCGAACGCTATTTTTCCGCCCACGGCTTATTCTCCTGCCCCGCCAGATCACGGCTGCCGTGGATATCTGTGAGGATTTGCAGTTGGTCGGTTTGAAGCAAGTAGATGATCCGATAGCCCTGGACGATCAATTCGCGCACATCGTCGCGGTGGTCGGCATCGCACTGACCACTATGACACCACTATTTTTTTCAAGCAGTTTTATGGTTGCTCTAAAATGCCGATGGGTTGAGGTATTATTCGATAAAAAATAGGGTAGATGATAATGGTTGAATTGCAATCAATAGGCACTGGGTGGATGTGGATTGGGTTTGGGGTATTTGTGTTGGCGATGCTGGCGGTAGATCTATTTTTGTTGGGCAGGCACGAGGCACACAAAGTTACATTTCGTGAAGCACTCATTTGGTCGTTGGTCTGGTTTACGCTGGCGATATTATTCGGCGGTGCGTTGTGGGGTTGGCTCGATCACACAGCTGGGCGTGAAGTGGCGGATACCAAGGTTGTAGAGTATCTCACCGGTTATTTGTTGGAAAAAACCTTGGCGATGGACAACATTTTCGTTTTCGTCATGATATTTTCTTATTTTGCTGTGCCACTGGAATTCCAGAAACGCATATTGGTTTACGGTGTACTGGGTGCCATCATCATGCGCGCCGTGCTGATCCTGCTGGGTGCCTGGCTGATCGCGCAGTTCCACTGGGTATTGTATATTTTTGGGGCTTTCCTACTGATTACTGGTGTCAAGATGTTTTTGTTCGCCGAACATCAGCCTGATCTCGCCAAGAACCCACTGTTGAAATGGTTGCGTAAACATGTGCGCATTACCGACAACTATCATGGCGACAAATTCTGGATTTATGCCAAGGGGGTGCGCTGGTTTACGCCGATGTTTCTGGTGCTGGTGCTGATTGAGGCATCGGATCTTATTTTTGCGGTGGATAGTATTCCGGCTATTTTTGCTGTAACTCAGGATCCGTTTATTGTGTTTACCTCTAACATTTTCGCCATTTTAGGTTTGCGCGCACTGTACTTTTTACTGGCCGACATGGCCGAACGTTTTCATTTGCTCAAATATGGCCTAGCGGTAGTGCTGATGTTCGTGGGTATTAAAATGCTTATCGTGGATTGGTTCAAAATTCCGGTGGCGGTGTCATTGGGGGTGATCGTCGCGGTGTTGGGCATCAGTATGCTATTGAGCCTGCGGGCAAGTGCAGGCAAACAGACATAGTTTAACGAACATGTGATGTGTGCCCATTATGTTTCGCGTAACACCATTTTTTATGTATTCAGGAACCGTTTTATTACGCTATTCGCGTTGCTTTGGGTGTCCCTGATGGTATGGCAAAAAAATATTCAGGCAAGTAATGGTCTAGTTGATTTCTGGGTATTTTTCTCACTGTTGGCGATTGGTTCATCGCACTGGGCTATGCTGCCAGCATTGCGACGCATGTTTTTCTTAACTGTCATTTGGTTTGATGCAGTGTTATTTTCAAGTTTAAGTCTTGTCATCTCAAGCAAAATGTTGTGAAATACCAACCATGAACACATCAGATAATCATCGCATCAAAATCTCCACTCAGGTCAGTTATTTGTCGGAGCAATCGAATGAAGTGGAAAATCGATTTGTTTTTTCCTACACCATGACTATTACCAATACAGGCAGCACAACCGCCAAGCTGATTAGCCGTCATTGGATTATTACTGATGCAAATCGGCATGTGGAAGAAGTGCGCGGACAGGGCGTGATAGGCGAGCAGCCGCTCATTCGACCGAATCAGGGTTTTGAATATACCAGCGGTGCAGTGCTAGCTACGCAGGTCGGCACCATGTCGGGCAGTTACCAAATGCAGGCGGAGGATGGCTCACGCTTTGATGTGCCGATTCCGCAGTTTGTGTTGAGCGTGCCGCGCGTGCTGCATTAGAGATGTCTTTAAAAACCAGTTATCGCTTCATTGCCCCGTTCTATGATTTATTGGTCGACCGCGCTACGCGAGCTGCGCGTCAACGCAGCTTAGCTCGCTTACCCCAACAAGTATTGCCGCAACAGTGTGCAGCAAAGGTGTTGCTCAATGGTGTGGGTACGGGTCTGGATTTTCCCCATCTGCCGTTGTGCCATGAGTACATCGCCCTGGATTTAACTGCGGCCATGCTGGCTCGCGCTCAACCCCGTGCGGATAATTTAAATATGCAGTGCGTGCGGGGCGATAGTATGGCGCTCCCCTTTGCCGCAAACTGTTTTGATTATTTAATATTGCACCTGATTGTAGCTGTGGTGCAGCAACCTGCTTTATGTTTGCACGAGGCGGCACGTGTGCTTAAACCCGGCGGGCGAATATTTTTATTTGATAAATTTTTGCATACTGGTGAACGTGCCTGGTTACGCCGTGCGCTGACTCCACTGGTAGGACAACTCGCCACGCGACTGGATGTGGTGTTTGAAGAAGTCATGCGTGCTGCTCCAGATTTACGGGTGATGACAGATGAGCCGATATTGGCGCGAGGCTGGTTTCGATTAATAGAGTTACAGAAAGTTAAATAAGGTTTCGATATGCATTTTTCATCCAATCAACTTTGCAATCCAACATGCACGGGCAATAAAAAAATCTGGGCAGTCGCGCTGTGTTTATTGTTCAGCGCTTGTAGCACGCCTAAATCGCCAACAGCCAGTGCAACGCCTGCACCAACACCAGCCTTCTCGCCCAGCAAGTGGGAGATGCTACCTGACTGGCAATCGCTCAATCTCTCTATTTCGCATCAAGCATTTTTGCAAAGCTGCCGCGTGCTGAAATCACGCACGGATTGGAGCGAAGTATGTGGCCTCGCAGAAACATTTAATGCCAACGACAACCATGCTTTGCGGGAATTTTACGAAAAGTGGTTTACCCCCTACCAAGTGTTCAATGCAGATGGCACCGAGGAGGGCATTATTACGGGATATTACGAACCTGTGTTGAAAGGCAGTCGCACCAGAACTTCACGCTTTCGTTATCCGATATATGCTGTGCCTGATGATTTGCTGGTTATTGATTTGGGCATTACTTACCCGCAGTTAAAAGACATGCGGTTGCGTGGTCGCGTACAGGGCAATCGCGTGCTGCCTTATTACAGTCGTGCTGATATTGAAGCAGGCGAGGGGGCTGGTGTAGCCGCCTTAAAAGGACGCGAGCTATTTTGGGTAGAGCATCCGGTGGAATTATTTTTTCTGCACATCCAAGGTTCTGGGCGCATAGATTTGCCCGATGGCACGCAAGTAAAAGTGGGCTACGCCGAGCAGAACGGACATCCCTATATGTCGATTGGAAAAAAATTAGTCGACATGGGTGAGCTTAAATTAGAAGAGGCTTCCATGCAGAGTATTAAATTATGGGGTGAAAAAAATCCAGACAGATTAGGCGCGTTGTTCGGCCATAATCCCAGCTATGTATTTTTCCGCGAACTGCCCGACAGCTTTGCTACTCCGCCTGGCTCACTCGGTGTGCCACTCACCAACGAATACAGTCTGGCTATTGATCCCAGAATTATTCCACTGGGCGCACCAGTGTTTTTATCAACCACTTATCCTAATGACAGCGCACCGCTTAATCGGCTCATGCTGGCGCAAGATACCGGAGGTGCGATTCGCGGTGCAGTGCGAGCCGATTTTTTCTGGGGCATGGGGCATGTTGCGGGCGCACAAGCTGGTAAGATGAAACAGAAAGGAAGGCTGTGGGTGTTGTTCCCCAAGGGTAGTGAGCCTGTGCTGAATTAACAGGGACGCAACGCCAATTAATGGGTGATAGGGGCTGAGATAATTTCCTTAGAGCGATGAATTAGAATAACGTATTCTTGCCTTACCGATTGATGAGCGGCATACTTTTGCTGCAATTATTTATTCTTGGATATTTCCACATCACACATAGGAGTGCCAAACATGGGCTTTACAGTTGAACAAATCGCGGAGGAGGCTCTTTCCCTTCCTAGCGAAGCGCGCAACCGTCGTGATGGTGTCAGGGCTGGCGCAATTAAAACTGTTCCCGGACGAGAAGTATTGGAGCGCGCACGGAAATCAGTTGCGCTTCGTACCTCAGCACAACCTACATTCGTGTCACCTTAATTTCTGACTACCGAGCCGAGTAGTGTGGGCAGGTTTTCTGGAGTTGCCCCTTTAGACCGGACACATTATTGTTCAGTTAAAGGAGTATTCTCTAGTCGGGATGAATAGGCGCGGATGCCGTGGTTATAGAATAAATCGTAAGTCTTTTTTTTAGGGAGAAAAATTGTGAGTCTGAAAAACACATGGGTCATTGGGGCGCTGCTCGCGGGATGGAGCGGAGCGTTGATAGGCGCGGAGGCTGGTAACGCTGCTGCCGAAGCGCTGGTGAAGAAAAGTGGTTGCCTGATCTGCCACTCGGTTGCGCAGAAGAAAAATGCCCCGTCCTACAAGTCGATCGCCGAAAAATACAAAGGCAAGGCCGATGCTGAAGCCGTGCTGTTCAAACACGTGACCACCAATCCCACGATCAAGGTTGATGGCAAAGACGAAATGCATGACTCACTGAAAACCAAGAACGACGCGGAAGTCAGAAACGTGGTGAAGTGGGTACTGTCGCGCTAGACATCAGCGGATCATCGGGAAAACGTCGTGATAAAAAAAATCTGGCATCTGCTCACATTGCGCTGTGAAACCTGTTCGCGGTTGCGGCTCGCGCTTGGTGCGGGGTTGGTGGTGCTGGTGTTCTCCGGCCTGATGATGATGGTGGGCGCGACAGGGCTGGCGTGGACCAACACCGAGAAATTCTGCATCGGCTGTCACGAAATGCGCGACAACGTGTATGCCGAATACAAGGGCACCATCCACGACACCAATCGCTCCGGGGTGCGCGCCGTGTGCGCCGATTGTCATGTGCCGCACGAGCCCATCCCCTTGCTCAAGCGCAAGGTCGAGGCGACGTTCGAACTGTGGGGGCATTTTGTCACCGGCGTGATCGACACTAGGGAAAAGTTTGAAGCGCATCGCTATGAAATGGCAAAGCGTGTTTGGATGCGCATGAAAGAAACCGACTCACTCGAATGCCGAAATTGCCATAAAGCCGAGTCGATGAGTGTCGCCTTGCAGTCCGAGCGCGCGAAGGCCCGTCATGCCAAGGGAGCGAAAGAGGGCAAGACGTGCATTGATTGCCATTTCGGCATTGCGCACAAGGAGCCGGACGGGCCGGGGCCGCAGGAGCTGCAGGTCGGCAAAAAATAGCCTCACTCATCGGGCGCGCAGTAATTAAATGTAAACCTGTAAACCGCCATCGCCGCATCCCACAAGAGGTAGAACAATGAAAAAAGATAGAACAATGAAAAATCCCCGACACACCATCGCCATTGTGCTGAATACGATGCTGATCCTGATGGGTGTCGTATTACTGTTTCCGGCGACGATTGCGGCGCAGCCGACGAATCCTGCGCAGCCTGCCGATACCACGGCACGCAAGGACTTGGTACTCAAAGGCGATGCCCAGTGTACGCGCTGTCATGACGCCGACGGGGAATTCCCGGTGCTGGCCATCGGCAAGACCAAGCACGGCACCGTGGCCGATGGGCGAACGCCTACCTGTACTAGTTGCCACGGCGCCAGCGAAACCCACATCAACAAGCCGGCGGGTGTTAAAGAACGACCACGGCCCGACCGCGTGTTCGGTAAAAAATCCAATGTTGCCGCCGAGATCCAGAATCAGGCGTGCCTTACCTGTCATCAGGGAGGCAAGCGCATCCATTGGCAGGGCAGCATTCACGCAAGCCGTGACACCACCTGCACCTCGTGCCATCAGGTGCATACCGGGCACGACAAGGTGCGCGACAGGGCCACGCAAGCGGAAGTGTGTCTCACCTGCCACAAGGAACAACGCGCGCAAATCAGCCGCCCCTCGCGCCATCCGATCAAGGAAGGCAAGGTCGCCTGCTCCGACTGCCACAACCCGCACGGTTCGGCGGGGCCGTCGCTGATGGTGCGCGACAGCGTGAACGACACTTGCTATACCTGTCACATGGAGAAGCGCGGCCCGTTTGTGCGTACGCATCAGCCGGTGACCGAAAACTGCGCGATTTGCCACAACCCGCACGGCACCACCACGCCGAATCTGCTGAGGTCGCGTCCGCCGTTCCTGTGCCAGCAGTGCCATGAGCCGACTGGGCACCGCGGTCAGGTGGCAGGGGTGCCGGGTGGATATAGCCCAGGCACTGCTGGCACCATCGCCCGCGGCTGTTTGAACTGCCATACCAATATCCATGGCACCAATAATCCGACGGATTTGTCGGGCGAGCGGACTTTCCGGCGATGAAGGACAATAGGAGACTGATCATGATGATGTATACATGCCGATGTATCAAGCTGACCGCGATTGCAGCTGCCACGCTCGCCGCGCTCGCAACACTTACGCCAGCCCAGGCGGCGGAGGACGAAGATATTGTCCAGCTCACCAAACCGGAAAGCTCGGTGGAAGCGGGCATCGGGTACGTGAACAAAGACAATCAGCGGTTCGGTCAATACAACGGGCTGAAAGATAATGGTGTCTATGGTCTGCTCGACCTGAATGTCGTGCGGCGCGATGATGCAACCGGAACCTGGCTGAAGCTCAGCGGACGCAATCTCGGTCTGGACAATCGTGAACTGCGCTTCGAGCACAACCAGCAGGGAAACTGGGGCTACTTCGTCGAATACGGCCAGACGCCGCGCTACAACCCGCTTGATGTGAACACCCGATTGGTGGGCGCCGGTACCAGCGCGCAAACCATCAACGGCGCGGCGGCGCGTTACAACCTTGAGATGAAGACCCAGCGCGATGCCCTGTCGCTGGGGGCCGAAAAGATATTTATCGGTGGCTTCAGCGTGCAGGTGCGCTTCAAGAACGAAGAAAAAGACGGTGCGCGCATGTACGGCCAAGGCACCCCTGGCACCATCAACTTCCTGACCGACCCGATCAACCAGACCACGCGGCAGTTAGATGTCGTGCTGGCCTATACGGGTGAGCGCTTGCAGCTATCTGGCGGTTATTACGGGACGACCTTCGAGAATCGAAATAACCTGCTCAACGTAACCGGGGGCATTACTGGCCAGACGCCGATGGCATTGCCGCCGGACAATCAATCCCACCAGCTTTATCTCGGGGGCGGCTACAGTTTTACTTCGACGACGCGCGGCACATTCAACGCAGCGTATACGCATCAAACGCAGAACGATACTTTTATCGTTCTGCCGACACTGGGCGGGCGCACCGATCTGGGTGGTGTGGTGGACACAAAACTATTGCAAGCGGGCATCACCTCAAGACCCCTGCCCAAACTCTCGCTGTTGGGGAACCTGCGCTATGAGGATCGCCCCGACAGGACGCCGATCGACCGCTACAACACGCCGGGCGGCACGCAGAACGGCAATAACGAGCCGCGCTCGATTCGTTCGCTGACAGGAAAAGCGGAGGCAGGCTATGCGTTGCCTATGGGGTTTCGGCTGACTGGCGGTTTTGACTACGACCAGCGCAATCGCAACTTCTCGCCGGTGCGTGTGGTCAGCGCGCGCGAGGAAACCGAGGAAAAATCCTGGCGCGCTGAACTGCGGCGTTCGATGTCAGAAACAACAACCGGCGCGCTTTCCTATGTGCATAGCGACCGCGACGGTTCACCCTTCCTGACGACGCGCAGGAATGATGGAACGTTTGGCGCAAACCTGATTGCACCACCGCATCTGGCAGATCGCAAACGCGACAAGATTCGGCTGTCCGTGAACTGGGAGCCGACGGAAGAGCTATCGCTACAGTTCTTCGCGGACGAGGCGTTGGACAAGTATGAGTCCCGTACTGTGTTGGGCATGGGGCCAAATAATGGTAAGGCGCGCAACTACGCTGTTGATGGCTCTTACAGGTTTTCGCCGGAGTGGCAGGCGACAGCGTGGTATTCGCGTAACGAAACCCGTGCTGACCAGGCTACTTGCGCGACGCTCACGGTAGATGCCGTCACCGGCGCCATGACTTGCCCGGCGAGTCAGGCGGCCAACCTGCGCAATGTGGGTGATGCCTTCGGCTTGGGCTTGCACGGCAAACCGCTAGAGCGCATGGAGATCGGCACCGATGTCAGCTATTCCGACATCAACGACGAGTACCGACAACGCGCTTTGACGGGGGCGGCAGTAACCTCATTGCCGGACGTGTCGACCAAACTCACGTCGCTGAAGGTTTTCGCGAAATACGCAATCCAAAAGAACGCCGGAATCAGGCTAAATTACATCTATGACCGCGTTAGCACCAACGATTGGACCTGGACGAATTTCACTTACTCCGATGGCACGAGCGTATTTCAGAACCCAAACCAGAAAGTGCACTTCGTCGGAGTGTCGTATTTCTACCGCTGGCAGTAGGCTTACCTTGGAGCAAGCCATGAAAAGCGATAAAACAGGATGCACAACATACCGCCTGTTGACGGCGGCAACGTCGGCTGCGTTGTTATTGGCGTAAGGCATCGTTGCTCAGACCAGAGGAAACAGCGGCAATGATGCCCTGAGTGAAACCGAGTTGCGCGAAGATCAATCCCACTTCGCCGCGCAGCGTCATGAAAGACCAATGACCATCTGGTTGCGGCGCGGTTCGCGGATGAAAAAACCGGCAGCAAATTTGCCGATGAAGGCCGCCAGCAGCAGCAACCCGGCCAAATCCCAGATGAAACTCCAGATGAAACCTGGGCCCCAATTGACTTCGCGCAGATTAAGCGACACCACGACCATCACGAAAAACAGCGGCGGGAATGTGTGTGCTTGGCGGGGTCAGGTCTTGCATTAACACATCCATCAGTTTTTTGCTTAGCACAATCCAGAAGTGACAGGACATTGTGAGCGATTACTTGCTCACAGTACATGTTCAGATTGACATAAAATTCCTTACATGAAAAAATAAGTCGTAATTAAAAAAAATTCTAGGAGGCAATAATGCTTGCGACAGTGACTGACAAGGGACAAGTAACCGTCCCAAAGAATATACGTGACCAGCTCCACATTGCGACCGGCAGCAAGCTCGATTTCGAGGTGGAGGCAGACGGTAGCCTGCGGGTGCGGGTGCTGGTACGCGGCTCCGACAATCTGTTCGGTTTGGTGCATCGCCCCGGAATCAAGCCGCTCAGCATCAAGGCGATGGATGAAGGCATCGTCGCGGCGACCAAGGCGCGCAACCAACGTTCGCGCAAATGATTGCGCTTGACACCAATGTCTTGGTGCGGCTGGTCACCCGTGACAACGAGGCGCAGGCTCAGCGCGCCAAGGCAGTGTTCGACGCGCACGGGGAGGAGCACGGTGGATTGTTTGTGTCCGACATTGTTCTGGCCGAATTGTGTTGGACGCTGTCGCGCAGCTACGAGTTGGAACGTGCCGACATCGCACGCACCGTGCGCGCTCTGCTCGATAACAGCAGCATCGTCATTGAATCGCCGCTCGCCGTGCGCAACGCGCTGAACAGTTTTGAAACCACGGCGGCAGATTTTCCAGATTGCCTGATCATAGCCAAAGCCAGCCATGCCAGTTGCAGCCACACGCTTACCTTTGACCAGCGCATGAAGTCGTTGCCCGACGTGCAGCTTCTGTAGCGTGAAACTCGCCTCGAGATGAGATTTCCCTGGGGGTTTTACGGTATGATTGCGTCCCATGATTAAATACATTTTTATTACAGGTGGTGTTGTGTCATCCTTGGGGAAAGGGATTGCTGCTGCATCTCTTGCAGCAATTCTTGAGTCCCGTGGCCTTAAAGTTACCCTGCTGAAGCTTGATCCTTATATTAATGTTGATCCAGGTACAATGAGCCCGTTTCAACATGGTGAAGTATTCGTTACTGAAGATGGTGCGGAAACAGATTTGGATCTTGGCCATTACGAGCGCTTTGTTTCTGCCAAGATGCGTAAAAGCAATAATTTTACGACTGGGCAGATATACGAAAGCGTTATTCGCAAAGAGCGGCGCGGAGAATATCTAGGCAAAACCGTACAGGTTATCCCGCATATCACGAATGAAATACAAGCATTCATCGAACGTGGAGCTGCCGCTTCATATGATGGACATGCTGATGTTGCCATCGTTGAAATTGGCGGAACGGTCGGCGATATTGAATCGTTACCGTTCCTGGAAGCGGTGCGCCAGATGGGTTTGCGCCGAGGGCGCAATAGCACAGCATACGTCCACCTGACTTTAGTGCCCTATATTGCGACCGCAGGAGAATTGAAAACTAAGCCTACCCAGCACAGCGTACAAAAATTGCGTGAGATTGGTATATTTCCAACAGCTTTGTTGTGTCGAGCAGACCGCCAGATTTCGGCTGAAGAGATGGAGAAAATTTCGCTGTTTTCCAATGTGCGCCCAGAAGCGGTAATCTCGATGCCAGACGTGGACAGCATTTACAAAATTCCACTAGTGCTGCATGAACAAGGTTTGGATCGTATTGTTTGCGAGGAATTGGGGTTAACACTTCCGCCTGCTGATTTGTCCGTGTGGATTAAATTGGTACATGCGATGAGTCACCCTAAGCTCGAGGTCACCATCGGCATGGTCGGCAAATATGTAGAGCTGACTGAGTCGTATAAATCTTTGATCGAAGCATTGCGCCACGCGGGGATACACACGGCGACGCGAGTAAACATTGAATACATAGATTCTGAGGCGATTGAAGCCAATGGTACGGATGAGTTAGTCAAATTGGATGCCATCTTGGTGCCAGGCGGATTTGGCAAGCGCGGCGTAGAAGGAAAAATAACAGCTATACGCTATGCTCGAGAAAATAAGTTACCCTACCTCGGGATTTGTTTAGGTATGCAGCTTGCAGTGATTGAATATGCGCGCAATGTGACGAACATGGCCGATGCGAACAGCACAGAATTTAACCCAGAGACAGAACACCCGGTCGTAGCGCTGATCACGGAGTGGCGCAACAGCGAAGGTCGTGCCGAGGTGCGTAGCGCAAGCTCGGACAAGGGGGGCACTATGCGCTTGGGCGCACAGCGTTGCCCTATTAAGCTCGGCACATTGGCGGCAAGTATTTACGGCATTGAGGTGAATGAGCGTCATCGGCATCGTTATGAAGTGAATAATTATTATGTACCGCTGTTGGAAAAATCAGGTCTGATAATTTCAGCGAGCACGCCTAGCGAGAATCTGCCTGAGATAATGGAGCTGCCGCAATCAGTTCACCCGTGGTTTGTGGGCGTGCAATTTCACCCGGAATTCACCTCTACACCGCGTGAAGGACATCCATTATTTAAGGCCTTCGTCGAAGCAACCGTGCAGCAGCATCAGGCCGCACTCACTCAAACATTAGCCGCAACCAAGCAAAAGGTGAGAATGTGAAACTATGTACTTTTGAAGTAGGTTTGGATAAGCCACTATTCTTGATAGCAGGTCCCTGTGTGATTGAATCCGAACAAATGGCGCTGGACACTGCCGGGCAAATCAAGGAAATCTGCACGGCACTTGGCATTCCATTTATTTATAAATCATCGTATGACAAAGCGAATCGCAGCTCGGGAAAATCCTTTCGCGGGTTTGGTTTGGAAGCGGGTTTAAAAATTCTGGAAAAAGTAAAATCACAAATCGGCGTACCCGTATTGACCGACGTGCATAGCATCGAAGAAATTGCAGCCGTTGCAGCAGTCGTGGATGTGTTGCAAACGCCCGCTTTTTTATGTCGCCAAACAGATTTCATTCACGCCGTGGCGCGCAGTGGCAAACCTGTGAATATCAAAAAAGGACAATTTCTGTCACCGTGGGACATGCAGCATGTTGTCGCCAAGGCGCGTGAAGCCAGCGGCTTGGACAACCTTATGGTGTGTGAGCGCGGCGCATCATTTGGTTACAATAATCTGGTATCGGATATGCGCTCGCTGGCTGTTATGCGGAATACCGCATGTCCAGTGGTGTTTGATGCTACGCACTCGGTGCAACTTCCCGGTGGGCAGGGTACAGTCAGTGGCGGGCAACGCGAATTTGTCCCCGTGTTGGCGCGTGCCGCAGTGGCAGTCGGCATAGCTGGCATATTTATGGAAACGCATCCCAATCCTGCTAAAGCATTATCCGATGGCCCGAATGCTTTTCCTTTAGGACACTTGAAAACTTTGCTGCAAACATTAAAAATATTAGATGAAACGGTGAAGCGGCAAGGGTTGATAGAGGAAAGTGTAGATTTACGTAATATTTAGTAAACGAAATTTTAAAATAAGATAAGGAAAAAGAATGAGTGCAATTGTTGATGTTATCGCCCGTGAAATTTTAGATTCTCGTGGCAATCCTACTGTTGAAGCCGATGTATTATTAGAATCTGGCGTCATGGGGCGCGCTGCCGTCCCCTCTGGCGCATCGACTGGTACCAAAGAGGCAGTTGAATTGCGTGATGGAGATAAGCAACGCTATCTGGGCAAGGGCGTGTTGAAAGCAGTTGAAAATGTAAACACCGAAATCGCCGAGGCTATTATTGGACTGGATGCTGCTGAGCAAGCATTCATCGACAAGACCATGATCGATCTGGACGGCACAGAAAACAAATCTCGTCTGGGCGCGAACGCAATTTTAGCGGTATCAATGGCAGTGGCTAAAGCAGCCGCAGAAGAATCCGGCCTGCCGCTATATCGCTATCTGGGTGGCGCGGCGAGCATGGCTATGCCGGTACCGATGATGAATATTATTAACGGTGGCGCGCACGCCACGGGTGGTGCGGATATTCAGGAATTCATGATTATTCCATTGGGCAGTCAAACTTTTCGCGAGGCGTTGCGTTGCGGTGCGGAAATATTTCATCACCTGAAAAATATTCTGCATCACCGTGGTCTGAGCACGACAGTGGGTGATGAAGGCGGATTTGCGCCAGCGCTGGGTTCTAACGAAGCCGCACTGAAAGTCATTATGGAAGCAATAGATGCAGCTGGCTACGTGCCTGGCACAGAGGTGGCAATCGGTTTGGATTGCGCTGCCTCCGAGTATTACATCTCACAAGGGGACAATGAAGCGGGAAAATATCACCTTAAAGCAGATGGACTCACGCTCACCACCGCTCAGATCATCGATCTATACGCCACTTGGGTGGATAAATATCCCATCATCAGTATCGAAGATGGCATGAGCGAACATGATTGGGCCGGCTGGAAATTACTGACTGATCGCCTTGGTAAAACTGTACAGTTGGTTGGCGATGATATATTCGTAACCAACACAACAATCCTCAAAGAAGGGATCAGCAAAGGCATCGCCAACTCTATTCTGATTAAAGTTAACCAGATTGGCACGTTGACAGAAACCTTTGCTGCCATCGAAATGGCTAAGCGTGCGGGTTACACCGCTGTGATTTCACACCGCTCCGGCGAAACAGAAGATTCCATGATCGCAGACATTGCCGTAGCTACTAATGCATTACAAATTAAAACTGGCTCACTATCACGCTCAGATCGCATGGCCAAATACAATCAATTGCTACGCATCGAAGAAGACCTCGGCGACAGCGCCCTTTATCCCGGGCGCAATGCTTATTATCAACTCACGTAAGCGTGTTGCCATTCTTTAATACTTTATCTACCACCGCATATCTGTTGTTTAATTACATTAAACGGCAGCACATACTGTTCAGCGCGCAGCAACCAATATACGCATGGCCCCACAAGGGGACAATGAAAGTACGACGTGCGCTGGCTTAGCCTGATTCTTGTAGCAATCATTCTGCTATTGCAATACCCGCTATGGCTGGGCAAAGGCAGCTTGCTGAAAATATGGGATTTAGATAATCAGGTTGAAGCACAAAAAGAAATCAATCAGCAACTCCAATCGCGCAATGCATCACTGGATGCCGAAGTGCGCGATCTCAAACAAGGCACAGCTGCCATAGAGGAACGCGCCCGAAGCGATCTTGGCATGGTTAAACGGGATGAAATTTTTTTTCATGTTTTGAGCGATTTTGCGGCATCCTCTGTGCCAGAAAAAGCATCACTCGCAAGACAGTTGCCGAAAAGAAAATTACCTGAAAATTAGCTTACCGAAAGCAAACCAATAGCAAATTAATCGATAGCAAATAAATTTTCAGGCTTGGTTCTATAGCCAATCGCGCAATAAAAACATCTTCTACTCGCCACAGATTTTTGTGCTGCTCCTAAATAAGATTTCACCGCTACCACGGGGTGGTTTTGCCAGCAAATACCCGCACAGCCTGCCATTTTAATTCACTTCGATAGCGAATATATCCGCCCAACTACATGATCTTTTCTGGGGAGCTTGTAGAGCTATGCTGCCCGGCGCAATTATTCCATTTCTAATTTAATGATGCCATGTTTTACATTGCTTTCTGTTCCTTTAATTACAGATAAAACAAGATTAATGATTCCACAAGCTGGAATTTTAATTACTTTTCGAGTAACCGTGATAAATATAAGTAAAACATGTAACACACTTTGAATAAATTGTCTCTGTGAATACCTACATTTTAAGGTGGATATTTATGAACAGTTGCGTATATTGCAATGCTATTCTATAGACTCGGCACGATGAAGTTTGAACTTTTGTCGCGCATTTCAGTCCGATACGCATGGACAAAGAAGATGCTAGATTTCAGACATTGGAGCGGTTGCACGAGAGACGCAAGCAGGTCGTGCGGCTGCATCGCAAAGGAATTGGT
>CANJMS010000061.1 GCA_947475825.1 Nitrosomonadales bacterium | reverse complement strand
CCACACCAGATCGAGAGCATGAATTGGATAATCAATTGCTCTGGTCGATAACCACGATTGCTCTTCGGTTGCGGCAGTCCGGCAGCCGTGAGTGCAGCATCAAATTCTAAGTGATCGAGCATCCGTTTCATGATGGCCATGCCACCCCAGGCGGTGATCTCTTTGTCGGTAAAACGCAGCTCAAAACCCATGATTTCCTCTGCACTTAAATCGCGATGGCTATACGCTACTCAAAATCAACCCAAACTTCAATAGAATCAATGTAATTCTCTAATGGCTTCCATTGGGAATTGTGCTCTATTGGAAAATCTCGGATAAATCATGGTTTGAGCGCACCATCAAGGTTGGTGCAGCAGCCAAAGTGAGCGGTAAATGAATTTCAAAACGTGTGTTTTTATTGCGCACTGAGAACACATTGATATGACCATTTAACGCCGCAATTTCACTGCGAACCACGTCCATCCCCACACCGCGTCCGGCAATTGCAGTTATTTGCGTTGCAGTGGAAATTCCCGATGTAAAAATAAATTGCATGATTTGATTTTCATTCACCACCTCATCGGCTCGAATTAAACCCTGCTCAATTGCTTTACGGCGTAACTGTTCAATGTCTAATCCCGCACCATCATCGGTAAAATTAAAAATCATCTCGTTACTTTCCTGATGCAAAGTCAGGCGAATTTCACCAACGGGTAACTTACCCTTGATCTCGCGTTCAGCCACGGTTTCCAAGCCATGCGCAATTGCATTGCGTAACAAGTGCTCAAAGGGCGCAGTCATTTTATCCAACATACTGCGATCCAATTCAATTTCGCTGCCGACCAATTCAAGATTTACTTTCTTACCCAGTTCCCTGGCCGTTTGTCGAACAATGCGATAAAGCCGTTCGCTGATGGTGGAAAAGGGCACCATGCGTATAGTCATTAATTGTTGCTGCATTTCACGGGTCACGTGTGTTTGAACTGCCAGCGCGGAGCTGGTTTCATCAAGATTTTTCAGGAGTGATTGCTGTACGGTTTGTACATCATGCACGCTCTCGGTCATGGAGCGGGTTAAATCCTGAAATTGCGTGAAACGATCAAATTCTAGCGGATCAAAATGTTCTGCCGTTTCTCGTGATAAGGCTACACGCGCCTGAATTTGGCTCTCCGCATGAATTTCAATGTCTCGCACTTGCTTGTGCAGGCGGTCAATGCTATTTGTTAATTCCATCAAGCCTGTTTGAAATGCACGCAATTCGACCTCAATGCGTGAACGGGCTACACTTATCTCTCCCGTATCATTCACCAGTTGATCGATCAGTTCGGCGCGCACCCGCGGCATGGATGCGGGCGTAACTGGCGAGAGTGTCTTAACGGGTGAAGATGCTTGCAAATGGGTTGTAATAGGCAACTCAGGGGCAACCCGGGCAGTTTGCTCGGTATGAGTTGTTTGGGATAAATCGGGAATTTCCGATGCAGTTAATTGGGGTGTAATTAACGCAGCGTTAAGTGTTGGAGGTGCAATTTCTCGTGCGGTAATTAAAGTGTTGTTTGCCCCAGCGAGTTTGGTATCAAACGCCTGGAAACCTTTGCGTAATTTTTCCAGCACATTACTTATTCGATCTAAAAGATCTTCAAGCCCCACCCAAAAATTTTCATTTTCTCGTGGCGTGTGCTTTACATAATCTTCAGCTAAATGTACCAGCACACCCATACGCATTGCACCTACCATACGTGCTCCACCCTTTAAAGTATGCAGGGTACGCAGCAAATCCTGTGAATATTGGGCATTATCGGGGTGCGCTACTCCTTCGTGCATGGCTATGTTAATTTTCTGGTGTAAATCATCTGCCTCTTCTATAAAAATGGGTAGCAGGTCAGCATCAATATCATCTTTAACCAAGCGACTTTCGGGCAAGGTAATAGGCGGAGTGGCAGCCATCGTCATCAATACTGTGGGCAGCCCATCTGGTATGAGTGGGGTTTTTGAAGCTATAGGTGATTGCGTGTTTTCCGCTACAATCTCTTCCGCCAGTTTTTCAGTCGGTTTTTCGAGCAATTTTACTTCGGGCGGGAGATATGTTTCTTCGTCAGCTAAAAATTTGGGCTCTGCTGAAGAATCAGGCTCTTCTACCAACTTGATTTTGTCTGCTTGCAATTGTGCCACCAGCAAAATCTGTGGCTCTGGCACGCGGGCTGCGGTGATTTCTGCAACCATGACACTCAGCGCGGTCACTGTATTATCCAGCATATTCCTCTGCCTAGAGTTCAGGGAGAATTCAGATTCCATTCTGACCTGCAACCACAATTCTAACGAGTGGGCAAGTTCGGCAATTTGTGGTGCGCCGATAGTACGCGCCACACCTGTCAAGGTGTGTGCGGCACGCATAAAACCATATTCAATAGTCGGAAGCTGGCTGGTACGCAAAATAACCAAACATTTCTGCAAGGTTGCGACATGTTGCGCAGCCTCCTCAGTCGAAATTTTAAATAATGTGGGCGACATTCTGACCCCACCAATTACAATTCCTTCAGTGTCTACACCTACATTAAATAATGATGGTTCTGGTTCAAACTCTGACCCTGACCAGGATGCAGGTCGCTCATTGGACAGCATTAAATCTAAATTAGGAATGGGAGTTTCTGCTGGAGGCGCATCAGGAATCGTTGGGGAGGCATCTGATTGAAACTCGACGGACTGAAAATCGGGGGGCTGCATTTCCAATGACAATCCCAAAATTTCATCAGGAAGTTGTCTGGTGCTCTGTACAGATTTTTCTTTGCTGCCGATTTTCATATCGGACTCAGGCATAGCATCTGTATTCGGTGCCGAGAATGGAGAGGCAAGAGTGGTCAGCAAACTGTTAAGATCGGTGTCTATAAATTCTTCTGCTGGTGTAGTTGATTTGTTTTCCAAGCTTAGCTTTTGCACCTGTTTCTCAGCAGCATGTTCTGGTGCGAAAATAATTTCAGGCTGCGTCTTGGCTTCTGGTTTGAATTCAATTTCTGACTTCCATTCTAAGTTTAATTCTGGCTTCTGTGCCTGCTTAGTTTCCTTTACCTGATTAGACTCTGGTTCTGGCACATAGGGCTGTCCAGCAGTGCTTTCAATTTGCTCTGCAGCTTTAAGCAAGTCGCCATATTCCACCGTTACATCCTCACCTTGAATGAGCTGATTTATCCATGGCTGCAATACTTTTCTTGCATCACTGATCAGTTTTAATAAAGCTGGGGCAGCGAGCCTGCCGCTTTCCAGCCATTTATTCATGGCACGCTCCACATTCCACGCGACTTCGCCTATGTCCGTTAGTCCGACCATACGACTGCTGCCCTTTAAGGTATGGAAACCGCGTCGCATTACAGCGAGCGGTTCACGGCTGGTAGGGTGCAATTGACTGATTTCCAAATTCAGACGCAGGGTTTCCAATACTTCTGTGGCCTCTTCCAGGAACACGTCCTGCAAATCATCTTCGTCGTTCCATCCTTTTGCCTCAATCTGTGAAGCCGCAGGTGCAGGTGTCGTTGGGGCAGTTTTTTGTGCTGCTATTAATTCATACAACGCCTTATCCAGCGGCGCATGATCTGGGGTTTGCCCCTGCGCTATGTTTTGTACATATGCTGATATTGCGCCCAGTGCGACTGCGACGGCCAGCATTTCTGCTTGTGTAGGATTGTTGCCTTGTGCATAGCGTGCATTGGCTTCTCCCAAAGCTTGAAGCAATTGAGATGCCTGATCCAATGACAGTGCCTGGGTAATGCCCAGCACTTGCAGAAGCAATCGCCCAACTAGCGGTAACTCACCACGGGTGGACAGATTATTAAAAAAGGCATTTAAGCCTTGCTCCACATGATTCAGATTGCCGAGCAACTCGTTAATGAGGGGGGGCATGATTTTGCGGTTTTCCAATCGCAAATTCAGTTCAACAACTTTGGCAAATTTTCCCTGCTCGATTGGCTTCCCCTGTAATTCCGCCAGTAAATATTCTTGCAGCAGGCGTACTTGATCGTGAAAGTCGCGCCCCAGATGTCCGTAATTTTCAATCCCGTTTTCCAGCAGTAACAAGAACATGGCCATGGCTTGAGAAGCGCGCTGGGTTGCCCCCAGCTTCAATGCCTGCACCGCTATTACATGAATTTGTTGACACAAATATTGCAGCGTGTTGTTATCCAGCCTGGCCGCCATTTCTAGTAAGCGGTTGCTCTGAGCTATAAAAATTTTGTATTCATCATCTACCTCATATTGCGAGCATTGTTCCCAAGTAGTTTGCGCAGCTAATAGTTGCAAGCGTAATTGCTCCAGCATTTGCTTCAGCTCGTCAGGAGGCAGTGTTGACTCTTCCGGCAAAAATTCATCCAACGCATAGACTTGCTTAATACTATCAACCAGCTCGCTCACCGAATGACTACGCGCCAGCAGGTACAACATTTCATTCATGATGCTGCGGTCTTCGTCTTTATTGCCGTCGAGCAGAATTTTCATTTGCCGGTCTATGCGACTGAGCACTCGCATGGCGTTTAATTCCGGTAGTATTCCGTCAACCAACAAGCAGTCCAGTACTCCTGCCGCAATCCACCAGAAAACACGCCGCTCATCTTGAGGTAGGCATGCCATCACATTTAAAACTGCTTTACGCATATTCTGTAAAGCGTCATTTGTACTATCTTGGCTTAAGTTATTGCGACGCAACCACTGCAACATGGCGAGTTGAAATTGTCCGCGCCATTTTTTAACGCTCACTGGCAAATCAGGTTTGATGGGAATTCTTAAAACAGAGGGAGGTAATTCGATATTTAGATCAGGAAAGAAAAGATCCGCTTCAAATGACATTTCCACGCCACGCGTTTGCTGCAATTCTTGATAAGGGTGAAACAGGCGCATCGTTGCATTACTGGCTCCATCAATGAGCGCATCCAGATAATGCGTCAGCGCCAGTAGTGCGCGCTGAATAATTCCGAAATTGGCAGGGGAGGGGATGAGCGAATTGGTGGTGAATTCCTGCAATACTTTTTCAATTTCTGCGCAATAAACCGACACGCCATCCATCGCGACCATCTGAAAAACCCCGCCAATGCGATGCATCTCAGTCAAGGCGCGCTCTATGGCTTCGTGGTTATCGTCTGGTGCGGCGAAATAAAGCGTTAAATCGCGCTCCACCTGCTCCAACGAACTGTTGATGCCAGGCCTTATCGATAGCAGTGCTGTAGGATTAAAAGTCATGACAATTCGATAACATATTTTTTAAGGCACATTTCGAGGTCGTTTTGGAAACCACATTTAGCTTGTTGTCATAGATTAAAATTGGGTAGTTAAACTTTAAAACCTGCTACAGAGGACTTAAGTCCTGTCGCTAAGCCGGCCAATTCAGTCACTGATGCAGAGGTACGTTTAGTACCTTCTGATGTTTGCTCAGTAATTTTCAGGATGTCCGCCATGGTAGTTGCAACTTCATGTGCCATATCAGTTTGCACTTGCGTGGAAACCGAAATGCTGCCAATCAGGCTGGCTAATTCGCGCGATACCTGCTCAATTTCACGTAGCGATTGTCCCGCTGCGCTAGCCAACTTTGCTCCGTTCACTACACCATTGGTGCTGGTTTCCATCGCAGCAATTGCATTCTGCGTATCACCCTGAATGGCTTTAACCAGGGTACTGATCTGTTTGGTTGCCTCTGCCGAGCGTTCTGCCAAACGTTGAACTTCCGCCGCCACCACCGAGAATCCACGTCCTGCATCGCTCGCCGATGCTGCTTGAATTGCGGCATTCAGTGCCAGCACGTTGGTTTGTTCGGTAATGTCAGCAATCAAATCTACAATTTCGCCAATTTCCTGTGAGCTTTCGCCCAAGCGTTTAATCCGCTTGGAGGTTTCCTGGATTTGTCCGCGAATCTCATCCATGCCCGCCACGGTATTTTGCACAGCGCGCGCACCTTCTTCTGTGGCTGCCAGTGTTCTTTTCGCAACTTCTAATGATTGCATTGCACTGGCATCGACCTCTTGAATAGACTTGGTAATCAGTTCTACAGATTGCCCCGCACCTTGAATTTCAAGAGATTGTTTTTGCGATGCCACAAGTTGCTCTTTGGCCACCACCTCCGCTGTGCCAGTGGCCCGTGTAACTTTATCTGATACGTTAGTAATGTCTGTTACCAGGTTGCGTAATTCACCTATCATGTAATTTAGCGAGTCGGCAATCGCACCGGTAATGTCTTCCGATACTGTTGCCTGAACAGTTAAATCGCCATCGGCTAACTCGCCCATTTCGTTCATGAGTTTTAGAATGGAGTCCTGATTTCTACTGTTAGACTTTTCTGCCTCTTGTGTGCGGTGGCGCAAGTCAATCAAGTAAACGATGGCAAACGCAATCATCAAAACCAGGGTGATTACCCCGGAAGCGATCATAGCCCTGAAAGTCACACGATTTTTAAAAGTGGAGGCATAGGCATCGGTCAATTGTTCAGCCTGTGCTTGCAAAAGTTCGATGTCATTTAACAAGGTTAGGCTGGCGGCTTTAGCGACGACTAATTCGCGCGAACTCGCAATGACCGTTTCTACCGCCTCACGATAATTTTTATATTTTTCTTTAAGGGTGACCAACCCGGGAGACGACCCTGGAATTTTCTCCATGGCATCGGTGGCCTCATGGGTATTCACACCCAACGAAGTGAAATGATCCATGGTGATTTCATCACCCAAGGTCAACGTGGCGATATCTGATTCCATTCGGGCCACAAACATGGCGAATTGACTAGCAGCAGGGCTTAGCATGTTCTCCACGAGATCATCTACCAAGGGGCGCAATTCTTTGTTCAAGAGGTCCATTTTTTTGGTGACATTACCCAGATTTTCCAGTGCCGCACGTTTTTCCCCTAAGACCTGCACTGCTTTATTAGTTCTTTGCGCTGTGACAATAATTTCATCCAGTACGACTCTGGATTCGCCCGTTGCGGGTTTGTGTGTCGGGTTGCCCTTATCAAGCACTTGTAAAACATCTGTAATGATTTCATGGTCTTTAAGTATGTGTTGTAGCGCTGATGGATTGCCCTGAATAGCCAGCTGCGTGTCCTTTCCCATACGTTGTGACAGCACTTGCAAACTATCTGCCTCCTCCACTCCGCGTTGGCTTTGCGCTGTAAACTGCGTATCCAGATATGCGATATTACTACTGCCGCGATCGCAATAACCAATGCTATGCTTAGCAGGCGTAATTGCAGCCCGACACCAGTGGCAGATTGGCTGGCAGTATTTTTTTGGATTTGCCAAACAGGCCAGATAGTGAAAATGCCATTTTTATATCCTTCTTGTTGGGTGCGTTATTTAAAGTTGCTCAATCGATAATTTTAGGAAGTGACAACTTGACTATGTACTATATGCCTACTTTCAAAAAGTCTGGCTGATGTACTAACTGCGCCAGATCCAGTTTGCGCCATACCTGCCCTTGCTCATTGAGAAGTTGCTCTTCGCCGTTGTGAACTTCACTGCGCCATTTACTGGAATCACGCAAACCCAGCACCCTGGTCACCAGCAACCCGACATTACAATTCAGCTTGGAGTTTGCCAGCAATACGCGAGCCAGTTTATCACTGCGCGTTTCACCTAGCCCTAGAAATGAAGAAAAATCTGAAATGCTGTATAAATTCCCGCGCACATTGGCCACGCCGCGATACCATGGCTGGGTAAGCGGCACTGGCGTAACAGATGGTAGCGGCAGTACTTCGCTGATGTCCTGCATATCAATCAACCACAAACCTTGCCCAACTTGCACGCCCAAGGTAGATGGACGCTCCGTTGCAGATTTCTCCTGTTCTTCAATGCGATTGAGGATATTCTGCTGAAACTCACGCAGGCTAAAGCGTTTAGACATAAGTTATTCTCAGGTAGCGCATTCTTTATCCCAATGCTGCGATTTTGCTGAGCAACTCAACACTGTTAACCGGTTTAGTTACATAATCCTTGGCACCTTGGCGCATACCCCAGACTTTATCTGTTTCCTGTCCTTTAGTTGTACAAAGAATCACGGGGATTTTTTCAGTGACCGGGTCCTTAGTAATGGCACGGCAGGCTTGAAAGCCATTTAAACCAGGCATGACTACGTCCATCAAAATTAAATCCGGCATCTGGGCCCTGGCCATGAGCACGCCAGCATCGCCGTCTTCAGCGAAACTCACTTCATACCCCTTCGTTTTCAGAATTTCACCGATAAAATGACGCTGCATTGCTGAATCGTCTACAACTAATATTTTTTTAATGGGCATAATTTTCTTTTTCTCCATGTTTTTGAGTATGCATTGTGACAGCCTCGATTAAGCTTTTCTTGCTGAAAGGTTTAATTAAATATTGATCTGATCCTGCTAGTTGACCGCGAGCGCGGTCAAATAAGCTGTCCTTGCTGGTCAGCATAATGACAGGGATATTTTTACACTCACGATTATTCTTGATTAATGCACAGGTTTGATAACCATCCAAACGTGGCATCATCACATCCACAAAGATAACATCCGGCTTGTAATCGACCACCTTTGAAAGCCCATCGAATCCATCTTCTGCAAGTAGCACTTGGCATCCGGCCTGCTTCAAAAATATCTCGCCACTGCGACGTATGGTATTACTGTCGTCGATCAGTAACACTTTAATTCCCGGTAACATATCACTTTCGCCCACAGTTATCCCCTTAGCCAGATTCTTTTCTTTAAATACAGATTCCTCGCAATTTTTTATTTTTTGACCAGAAGTGCTTTGACCTGAACCACTTAGCTCTTAAATAGTACTCTATTATGGCACTGGTGTTAACTGGTTTTTTCTAAAATTCGGGCGTGCCTGCTATCTTCGCCAAAATCCCGGCGTAAAAATAATCAGCAAGGTGATGATTTCTAACCGTCCCACCAACATGCCCACCGTACATAACCAGGTTTGAATGTCGTTAAGCACGCTGTAATTGCTGGCAGGGCCTATGATGCCCAGTCCCGGTCCCACGTTATTAACACTGGCCAATATGGCGGAAAAAGCCGAAATAAAATCCAGCCCGGTCAATAACATGGTAAAGGTTAATGTTGCGATGCTCATGAAGTACAGAAAAATAAATCCCAACACCGCATACACAATATTATTGGGAATAACCAGGCCACCAATTTTCATTGGATTTACTACTTCAGGATGCAATAACTTGGTAAATTCCCGTCCGGCCTGCTTAAATAAAACGAGGGTGCGGATCATCTTTATACCGCCACCTGTTGATCCAGAACTTACTGCTATGCAACTTAAAAACAACATAAATAGGGGGGCAAAAATTGGCCACTGGGCATAATCTGTGCTGGCATAGCCTGAGCTGGTCCCTACAGAAATTAGATTAAAGCTGGCATGGCGTAATGCCACCGTAAAGTCAGGATAAACATTTAATATCCATAAAAATATCGCCAATGCAAATACACTCGTGAGTAGCAACGAAATGGTTGCTATTGCCTCGCCGTCGCGCAGGTAGAGTCGCCAGTTCTTTGTGCGCCAGACCATAAAGTGCGTGGCAAAATTAACTGCAGCCAGCAGCATAAAAGTGATCAGTACAAATTCGATTAGTGAGGAATTAAAATACCCGATGCTGGCATCATGTGTGGAAAATCCACCTAAACTCATTGCTGAAAATGCATGGCAAATCGCGTCCAGCCACGACATGCCCACTGCTTTCAACACCAGTATACAAATAAAGGTTGTTGTTAAATACACCAACCATAGATTGCGCGCCGTTTCGGTAATGCGTGGAGCCAGTGATGAGTCTTTCATAGGCCCTGGCGTTTCAGCCTTGAATAATTGTCGACCGCCAATGCCCAGTAAGGGTAGAACGGCTACCGCCAACACAATCACACCCAACCCACCCAACCAATTCAATTCATGCCGCCATAGATTAATTGCGGGCGGCAAATTATCTAACCCGACCAAAACTGTTCCGCCGCTTGTAGTCATTCCCGACATGGTTTCAAAATAGGCATCGGTAAAAGACAGCCTATCCAGCAAAGGTAGCGTGGCAAAGGCGGGCATCGCGGTCCACATCATCACCACCAACAAGAATCCGTGACGAATGGTCAGTTGCCCTCTTTCCCCGCGCGTCAGATACCACATCGAACCGCCCGCCACAAAAGTCATTGCCATCGCGGTCAAGAAAATTACGGTTGTGCCATCTTGATAAATAAGCGACCCCAAAATTGGGAGTATGTAGGCAACGCTGAACATGACCAGCATCATGCCCAAAGCGTGTATGACGGCAAGCGAACGCTGCATCAAAAAAACCCTACACTAACCTGGAAAAACTGCTCAACCTTGCGGATAATTTTCTTGTTCAGCACAAACACAATGACATGGTCATCTGCTTCAATCACGCTGTCGCGATGTCCCATAATGACTTGTTTGCCGCGTACCAGTGCGCCTATGGTTGCGCCCTGTGGTAAATCAATTTGATCAATGCGCCGTCCGACTACTTTGGAAGAATTTTGATCGCCATGCGCGACAATCTCCAGCGCTTCGGCTGCGCCGCGCTGCAATGAATGCACCACCGCCACATCGCCCCGCCGTACATACGCCAACAATGAGCCGATGGTCACATGAGCAGGCGACAGCGCAATATCAATCTTGCTACCCTGCACCAAATTGACATAAGCACTGCGATTAATTAGCGCAATCACCTTGCGTGCGCCACAGCTTTTTGCCAGCAGCGAGGACATGATATTATTTTCATCATCATTGGTCAGCGCGCAAAATATATCCACCTCGGCCACGTTCTCGGATTGCATTAAATTTTCATCGGTTCCGTCACCATGCAGAACCAGCGTATTGTTTAAATCACCCGCCAGACGTTCACACACTTCTTTGTTGTACTCAATGATCTTGACCTGATAATTTTTTTCCAGTGCCATCGCCAGACGGCGACCAATATTTCCGCCACCCACGATCATAATGCGCTTGGCTGGTTTATCCATGCGCCTTATCTCATGTAGAACGGTGCGAATATGCTCAGTCGCTGCCACAAAGAATACTTCATCGCCGGCATGTATAACTGTGTTACCTTCTGGAATAATCGGTTCGTCATTCCGGAAAATAACCGCCACACGCGCCTCCACTTTTGGCAGATGTTTACGCATTAAACTTAACGGATGCCCCACCAGCGGGCCACCTTCAAACGCTTTTACCGCGACCAGTGACACCAAGCCATCGGCGAATTCAAATACCCGCAACGCTTCGGGAAACTCCACCAGCTTCTGTAAACAATCAGTCATGATCTGCTCGGGGCAGATGGAAAAATCTACACAGAAATTATCTAGGTTAAAAATTTCAGGATGTGTCAGATACTCAGTGGAGCGTATGCGTGCGATGCGAGTGGGGGTGTTATATAGGCTGGCAGCCAACTTACAGGCCACCATATTGACTTCATCACTTATGGTGACTGCCAGCAGCATATCGGCATCAGCAATGCCGGCTTGTTCCAACACTGAAGGATGCGCCGCATTGCCAACCAAGGTACGCAGATCCAACCGGTCACGCAGCAAACGCAAGCACTCGGAGTCAGTATCTACAATGGTGATGTCGTTGGCTTCACTGACCAGGCTTTCTGCAACAGTCGAGCCCACTTTCCCAGCCCCCAGAATGATAACTTTCACTTTCTTTGCTCCGCCTGGCCTGAATGTTGACGCAACCAACTTTTCCATTCGGCAAATAATTCGGCGTCAAGAGCCGCAACAACCGAACGCTGCCACACGCCGCCTTGTGAAAATTCATCATTGTCTAGGCTACACATATGTCCACCCGCTTCTTGCAAGATCAATGAACCCGCCGCGTAATCCCATAGCTTCTGCCCGCCGTGCAAATAGACGTCGTAACGTCCAGCTGCGGTATAACACCAATCCAAACTGCTCGCGCCAAAATTACGCTGCGAGCTATACGGTGGGTGCTTGACCAACTCTGATACTAATCTTAATTCGAGACGTTTAAGATCAACATTTGCCAATGCGTGAGGCAACGAGGAAACAGCAGTCAGTCCTTGCAGCTTAACGCCGTTCAAGAATGTGCCACGCCCCTGTTCCGCCGCAAAGGCTTCTTTCGCAACAGGGTCGTAAACCACGCCTAGCACGCTTTTACCATCACGAATCAAAGCTACAGATATGGCGAAATAAGGCAGACCGTGCACAAAATTTGAGGTGCCATCTATTGGATCGACACACCACATTGTCTGCAATCCATTTCCCCATAACGCTTCCTGCTGTGCCACCGACATTTCTTCGCCCAATACGGGCACGTTTGAAATGGCCTGTAACTTGCGCGTGAGCACTTCCTGCACAGCAAGGTCGGCCTCGGTACACATGCTGCCATCATTTTTATGCTGGTGCGCCACCTTCATATAGTGCGGCATAATTTCTTCAGCGCCTACCAGTTTTACTGCGGCCACAATCGCTTTCAGCGTCGCACTCATGGTTTGCTGGGCAGGGGCTTTTTTCACCTGAAGATTGCTGGAATTGTTGTTGGCAGGCATAGAATTTTTTGATTGAGTGCTGCTTAATATCTAAGAAGATTATTCATGCGCCCATTTAATCGAACAGCCCATGCTGGCTATCTGATTGGCTGGCCCTTTGCCAGTTTTCGCTACCTGCACCATGGCATTAAATAAATCACGCGTTGCATCCGTCACCAACTCCTTGCGCGACGCATCCAAACGCCCGCGATATTGCAATTCCATCTGTGCGTTAAAGCCAAAAAAATCCGGTGTGCAGACTGCGCCATATTCCCTGGCTACCTGCTGGGTTTTATCCCACACATAAGGAAACGGAAAGGCGTATTGCTGAGAAATTTTCTGCATATTTTCAAATGAATCTTCGGGAAATTCAGCAGAATCGTTGGACATAATCGCGATGCTGTTGATGTCATGTACCTGTAATTCACGCGTGTCGCGCACGATGCGTTCGCGTATGGATTTCACATAGGGACAGTGGTTGCAAATGAACATCACCAACAAGCCACTTTTGCCCCGGCTGTTTTTCAGCGTGTAATCCTTGCCATCCACGCCAGGCAATTTAAATTCGCGCGCCTTCCAGCCAAAATCACAAACGGGGGGATTTAAACTAACCATTCACACTCTACCTTACCTAACAATTTGTGGGAGCAATATATTATCATGCGCCGTCCCATAAATTATCCTGGCCATGTCTATCCCGCGATTCTATTACCCTCCCACACTGTTTCCCGGCACAATTTTTACTGCAACGGATCAGATTAGTGACAGTGTGGAGTTGCCCGCTGCTGCTGCCCACCATGCCAGCCGTGTATTACGTTTGCGCGTGAATGATGAAGTACTTCTTTTTGATGGAACGGGCAATGAATTGCATGGCAGAATTTGTGTCATCACAGGCAAAAGTGTACGCCTGAATCGTCTACACAACCATGCGATTAACCGTGAATCCCCCTTGCATATCGTACTGGCACAAGCACTATGCAGCAGCGAGAAAATGGATTGGATTGTACAAAAGGCCACGGAGCTGGGAGTTAGCGCGATCCAACCGTTGCAAACCGAACGAAGTATCACTCGCTTGTCGGGTGAGCGCGCTGAAAAGCGCGCCGAACACTGGCGCGGGGTAACCATTGCCGCGTGCGAACAATGTGGCAGAAATACTTTACCCATCGTCTATTCTCCGCAAGATTTTGCACACTGGCTGGTAGCCATGCGCCTTTCCACTGCCACAAAACTTATGCTTGCGCCCACCAGTCGTGACTCGCTCAGCAAGCAGATTCAGCCCACACATCCCATAGTCTTATTGATCGGCCCTGAGGGCGGCTGGAGTGCAGCCGAAATGCAGATGTCCGAACAGGCGAATTTCACCCCGATTAGCTTGGGCGCGCGCATTTTGCGTACTGAAACCGCTGCCATAGCGGGCATTACGGCACTACAAACATTGTGGGGAGACTTGGGATAAATCTTTGAAGCTAAATTTTCAAAAATGAAAGGCTTGATTGATGCGCGTGCGAAACAACGCAAGTTCTTGCTCGCCATACGCCATGCCGATCAACTTGCCATCCGGCGCAAAAAACACCACTACAGTTGTCTTGTCATTAATACCATAAGTATCAACAAAAGCTTTGCCCTGTGGCGCACCCGGATCAGCCACCAGAAAAGTAACCCGGCCATCATATTCTTTTCGTAATGTGCTGCTCACGCGATCCATATTATTTGCGCTGGCTACGCTGTGTAAATCATGCACCAGCACGACAACATTGCCCCCTTTACCGATTAAGGAAAAATCTTGCGAGAAGCCGCGCGGCAAACTCGCCAGAAAAATTCCAGCCACACCTAACAACACCACAATCGTGAAAAGCGTTGGCCAGATAAGCCTTTTTTTTCTTGGACTTTTTTCAGGATTGGGAAGCTGTGCCTTTTGATGCTTATTGGATTCTAGTTCTTCCGCCATATCAATATATCTTTCCTTACCTTAATATAAAATTATTTCAACTACACTTGCTTACATGCAAATTCTACCTACTTATCAGTTTATTAGTACGCCAATTCAACGTTGTTAAATTTGCCATGCTTGCATGAGGACACCTCTAATAAACCTACTTTCGGCAGTTGACACCCTAAAGTCAGGCGTTAAAGTGCATGGTTATTGGAGTTGAAGCTAACAGGGAGACTCACCAAATGGGTGAAGCTAAAAAGCGAGCAAATAGCGCAGTGATAAAGCATTCAGAACCGATGATTGTGGACACCCAGGGTGGGCGTATTCATGTGCAATGGGATTAAGATGCAAGTGCCGCCCCCAACGGCCAATTGAGTTTTTTTGCTGAATTCCTACAAAAGGCGGGGCTCTACGAAGCCTGGGTTCAAGACTGCCCTTTGTACTACACTAGTATATAAACCCATTAATTACGAAACATAATGACGAGCCATTTTCGTGTCTGCATCCTGCCGGGTAAACTTCCACTCGATGCCACGTTGTTCCGTGTTACGGCGCAACTGCCAAGCATTCACTTCGGTGGTAATCGTAGCACTGTCAATCAGTGTTCAATACTTTCCACCCGTCAGCGTCCAATTGTTTCCACTTTATTGGCTTGCTGAGAACGATTTTTGCGCTGCTTAAAGCGGTAAGAATCGTTACCCGTTTCCAGAATATCGCAATGATGGGTAATGCGGTCAAGTAACGCAGTCGTAATCTTCGCATCCCCAAATACCTGCACCCACTCGCCGAAAGACAGATTCGTGGTGATGATCAGGGAAGTCTTCTCATAAAGGTGGCTGATGAGATGAAACAGCAGCGCCCCGCTTGATGCCGGAAACGGCAAATAGCCCAGCTCATCCAGGATCACCGCATCCACCAGACACAGCTGCGCAGGCTATTGCCGACCTTACCCTGACTCTTCTCGCGCTCCAACTGATTGACCAGATCGACTGCATTGAAGAACCGCACCCGTTTGCCTTGGTGAATGGCCGCGATCCCAATGGCGGTGGCCAGATGGAATTTGCCCGTTCCCGTGCCGCCCACCAGAATCAAGTTGTGCGCGGTTTCCATAAAGGCCGCACTGGCCAATTGCTCGACAACCGCTTGCGACAGCTGGGTTTCCGTCCACCCGCATGATTGCCAATTGCTGATGAAACAACTAGCCATTCCACTAGGCCGGCCAAATACGCCAGCCAAGTGGCTGGTTATGGCTGCGACTCGGCAACAGCAGCTCGGCCAACAACGTGCAGGCCTTCCTGGCCAACACCCTGCACCGTTTGGGAGACAAACATGTCTCGCTGTTGCGCGCAGACAGTGGTTTTTGCGACAGCGCTTTCCTCGATCATCTCGATCAGCAGCCACTCCATT
>CANJMS010000060.1 GCA_947475825.1 Nitrosomonadales bacterium | reverse complement strand
GTGCGTTGAAATGATAAGGAGCTTCTCAGCGAATTCCATCAGGGATAGAGGCGAAAGCTTCAACAAAAATCCGGATGTATGGCTGCAATCTTTACCTTCTCAAAATCATCGATTGAAAACTTGGCAAAAGTGGGCGTCCATGTATGAATCTAAAGAATAATGCGGAGGCAATACAATATGCCATTACCAACAACCTTATTCTTTGATGAGGGCGTGGCTAAATCGATTGCAGTGGCATCTATATTTCAATACACATTAAAAATTAAAGTCGTTATTCACCGTGAACTATCTCCGCAATACAAATTACGTTACGCTTCTTTGAATCTTTAATTTAATCGCAGGCGGGATTCAATATGGGCAAGCAGTACACCGAACTTTCTGAACAACACACGCATTTTATCCAGGCACAAAAAATATATTTTGTGGGCACTGCCACTGCAGACAGCCGCGTGAATGTGTCACCCAAAGGCATGGATTCTTTGCGCGTGCTGGATTCCAGTCACGTCGCCTGGCTCAATGTAACGGGCAGCGGCAATGAAACGGCGGCGCATGTTCAGCAGAATCCGCGCATGACCATTATGTTTTGTGCGTTTGCGGGAGCGCCGCTGATTTTGCGTTTATATGGCTCGGCTCGTGCGGTTCACCAAAATGATGACGAGTGGAATGCGCTGTATGCGTGCTTCAAACCCTTGCCCGGCGCACGTCAGATTTTTTATCTGGCCATTGATCTGGTGCAAACTTCGTGCGGCATGGGAGTGCCTTTTTATAATTTTGAAGCTGAACGCCCGCAGTTAAATGAGTGGGCGGAGAAGAAGGGCGAGGCGGGTATCAGGCAATATTGGCTGGATAAAAATCAGGTGACGATAGACGCCATACCAACGTATATTGCTGATAAGAATTTTTAATTTTGCCACTAAATAACTTTAGACTTGACGATTTTTAAACCACAAATCGCACGTCGATAAAATAAAAACCCTCTCAAAACTTGCGGTATCTCAGCCGCACGTATTCGATTGCACTGCAAACTCGCTTAAATTAACCAATGGCACAGCTTGCCAGCCGGGCTTATGAAACTCGGTGACAACATTGGTGAAGATGCCGCCGCGCACATAAAATTTTGCAGTCAGGCGCATGAAGCGTGGTTGGGTGGCAGCAACTAAATCGTCGAGTATACGGTTGCTGACATCCTCATGAAAGTGCCCTTCATTGCGGAATGACCAGATATACAGCTTGAGGCTTTTTAGTTCTACACAGCGCTGGTCGGCGACATAGTCGAGTATGAGCGTGGCAAAATCCGGCTGACCAGTTTTCGGACACAGGCAGGTGAATTCCGGAATCTCCATGTGGATGTGGTAATCGCGTTCAGGTTTGGGATTGGGAAAAGTCTCCAGCATTTTGGTGGGCTGGGCGGTGGACGGGCTGTGGGTGCTTTGGGCGCTCATTTTGCAATGCCTTGTTGGTCGGTTAGAATGGCTAATTATATCGCTACCCCAACTTCAATCGCCAAAAAATTGTGCGCCTGTCCCATATAAAACTCGCCGGATTTAAATCCTTTGTTGACCCCACTCACCTTGCCTTGCCCGGGCAGATAGTGGGCATTGTGGGTCCCAATGGCTGCGGAAAATCCAACGTAATTGATGCGCTACGCTGGGTGCTGGGTGAATCGCGCGCCTCGGCTCTGCGCGGCGAGTCGATGCAGGACGTGATTTTTAATGGCTCTAGCAAGCGCAAACCAGTGTCGCGTGCCAGCGTGGAAATAATTTTTGATAACAGCTTGGGCAAGGCTGTCGGACAGTGGTCGAGCTATGCCGAAATTGCGGTTAAGCGTGTGTTGCAGCGCGATGGTGATTCCAATTATTACATTAACAATCAGCATGTGCGTCGTAAGGATGTGACCGATATTTTTTTGGGCACTGGCCTGGGCGGTCGAGCCTATGCAATTATCGAACAAGGCATGATCTCGCGCATTATTGAGGCCAAGCCGGAAGAGCTGCGGGTGTTTTTAGAAGAAGCTGCGGGCGTTTCAAAATATCGGGATCGCCGCCGTGAGACTGAATTACGCATTGCCGACACACGTGATAACTTACTTCGTGTCGGAGATATTCAGCAGGAATTAAGCAAACAGATTGCCCATTTGACCGGGCAAGCCGAAGTTGCCCGACAATATCGCGAGCTGGAAAAAAAGCGTGACACCACGCAGCAATTGTTATGGCTGGTGAATAAACGTGAGGCCGAAACGCGCCGTGCCCGCCACGCGCACGCCATGGAAAAAACGGGCATTGATCTGGAAGCCCAGACTGCACGCTTGCATGAACTGGGCAGCCAGCTTGAAACAGCGCGCACTGAACATTATCGTTTGTCGGATGCGTTGCACGCGCGTCAGGGGGATTTGTATACTATCAATGCCGAAATTGCGCGGCTGGAGCAACAGATTGCGCATCTGGAAAAACAACGCGCTCGACTGACCCAACAACTGACCCAGGGTGAGGTGCAGAGGGAGCAGCAGCACACACAGATGCAGGGCGTGGAATCTCTGCTGGCACATTGGCAGGTGCAACTTCAGGAAGCCGGCATCAAAGTGGAAGTATGTGAAAGCCGCGCCAACACTGAATCACAGCATTTGCCACCCGCCGAAGAAGCCGCCCGTGCCGCACAGGAAAAATACAACGCCATGCAGCGCGAACAGCTTGTGCTGCAACAGCAGCAGCAATTAATCAACGCGCAGCGCGAACATATTCAGCGCAATATGCAGCAACTGGAAACACGACGCTCACGCTTGTTACTGGAGATGGATAATTTACCTGTAGTCGATGCAGATGCTTTGCCCCGGGCACAAGCGCAATTGGTCGGAATTGAAGCGGAGCGCGATGCCGCGCAACAGCAATTGCAGCAACTTCAAACACAATTACCGGAAGCCGATACTACGCGCCGTACCCAACGGATTGCTGCGCAAGACATGGAACGCCGGTTAGCACAAATAGAAGCGCGCCTGGCAGCGTTGCAGCAATTGCAAATGCAAGTGGATAATGACCAGAATTTAAAGCAATGGCTGAGTAAAAATAAATTGGAGCATCATTCGCGATTGTGGCAATCCATCCGCATCGATACTGGATGGGAAGACGCGCTGGAGGCGGTGTTGCGCGAGCGCTTAAATGCATTGGCCGTGCCCGGGCTGCAGCAGATAACCGATTGGAGCGGCAGCCCGCCGACCAAGCTGGCGGTGTTTGCAGCGTCAGAGCATGAACCCGGTGCTCTCGCTGCAAAAAATGCTGAATACATTCCACCTGACTGGATACCGCTCGCGCACTTTGTGATCTGCCGGGATGAACGTGCTAAACATGTTATTGCGGATTGGTTGAATGGCGTTTTCACCGCCGACACGCTGCAACATGCGCTGACTTTACGCCAACATTTACCAGCAGGCGCGTGGCTGGTCACCCCGCAGGGGCATTTGATTGGCGCGCATAGTGTGCTGTTCCATGCGCCGGATAATCAAGTGCATGGCGTGCTGGCGCGGCAACTCGAAATTGAACGGCTGCAACAAACGGTGCAACAGCAACAAATAGAGTTGCAGAAAAGCAAACTTCTGGCGACACAATTCGAAGAAAATTTCCACCTGATTGAACATCAAATTACGCCGCTGCGTTCAGCGGGCAGTGAGTTACAGCAACGTCAACATGGCGTGCAAGTGCAAATTTTAAAACTGACACAGGCGAATGAACGTAGCCGCGAACGTGCCGAACAAATTGCCACCGAGTCGCAGGAATTAGCCGATCAAATTGCTGCGGAGCAACGGCAGCGGACCGAGGCGGCGGAGCGCATGGAAATATTACGCGAGCAAACTGTGACTCTGGAAACTCAAGCCGAGCAGATGCGGCAGGAAGCAGTGACGCGGGATGCCGCTTTACGCCAACATCGTGAGCGCGCACAAAAAGCGCAGCAGGAATTGCAGGAGGCGCGTTTTTTTTCCAAAACCTGTACCGAAAAAATTTCCGATCTCACACAAAATTTACAACAACTTGGTTTGATGTTGGCGCAGCTTGAACAGACTTTGCTCGCCAGCAAAAATGAATTGACTCAAACTGGCGGCGAGCCTGATAAAGTACTTTTACAAACCGCGTTGTCGCAGCGCCAGAGTCGCGAGCAAAATCTGGCCGAGGCGCGCAATGCGCTGGAGCAGGCGACGGGCGGGTTGAATAAATTTGAACAAGAGCGGATGGCATGTGAGCAGAAATTACATCCCTTGCGTGAAAAGGTAAACGAACTCACGCTTAAAGAACAAGAAGCTCGCTTGCAATTTGATCACTGGGCGAGCCAATTAAGCTGCGTAGATGAAGCACCGTTATTGGCACTACTCCAACCCGAAAATGGTAAGCCGGGAGACAACAAACCTGTCGACTTACAAAGTGAGCTCACTCGCTTGAACGATGTGATCACCGCGCTGGGTGCGGTGAATCTAGCCGCGCTGGAAGAGCTGCAAACCGCACAAGCACGCAGCACCTATCTGGAAGCACAGGCAAAAGATTTGAATGATGCGATGGCTACTCTGGAGAGTGCGATTCGCCGCATAGATAAAGAATCACGCGAGTTATTGATGGCCACGTACAACGAAGTAAATCAGCATCTGGGAGAAATGTTTCCGGTGCTATTTGCGGGTGGCGAGGCGCAACTGGTATTGACTGGTGAAGAAATTCTGGACAGCGGTGTGCAGGTCATGGCGCAGCCACCGGGTAAGAAAAATTCTTCTATACATCTTTTGTCCGGCGGCGAAAAAGCACTCACTGCTATTGCGCTGGTATTTTCTTTATTTAAGCTGAATCCAGCTCCATTTTGCCTGCTGGATGAAGTAGATGCACCACTCGATGATACCAACACAGAAAGATTGTGTAAGCTGATTAAGCGCATGTCACAGCAAACACAATTTGTTTTCATTAGCCACAACAAAATCACTATGGAACTGGCGCAGCAATTAGTGGGCGTGACCATGCAGGAACAAGGTGTATCGCATGTCGTTGCGGTGGATATTGAAGAAGCTATGCGGATGAGTGAACCCAATGCGGTTGCCGCCTAATTATGCTTAATCTTACTGTGTCACAAAATGCTGAAGGGCGCATTGCGGCGTTAAAATATGGCTCAAAATGCGGGGTCGCGCAGCGATAAACTAAATGTAAACTCCGCTTTTTCGCCAGATTTTGCCTTGCGCTGCCTCCCTTGATCGCTTTGTGACACAGTAAGATTAATTGACCAGAGGTGCATGGCTTGTTGAAGTGCGCTCAAGTGCTTATACAAAAATCGCTTGCAAACTCAGTTCAACAATCGAGCTGATTAGGGCATAATGGCTCATGCGCTTGGTGGAAAAACTTGTTTTACGAGCTATCAATATGGAGTGAGCGGGAAAGTTTATGAACTCAATTCTTCAATTTTGTTAAAGGTCATTTGAATACAGCTCAACAGCTTGTAAAACATTTGAATTATTTTCCATGACTACGTCTGTCACTTCAGTCCCGGTTGCCCCGACTCCAGTTGCTGTTAATCCTGCCTATTTCGATGTCGAGAATAATCGGGAGTTAGCACTGAAGCTGTTTACTTCGTACTATAAGATGCACACCAATTCCGGCAAGCTGATGGACGAAGTGCCCCCATTTTTCCTGATTAAACCGGATTTTTTGGGGGATATAAGTTTTGTAACGCGCGGCTCTGACAAATTAATTATGGACTATTGCATCGCTACTACGCGAGAGCGCAATGGTTATGTCGGTGTGATTAAACATCGCAATCCCAAGCTGCAATATTGTTGGTTAGAGCTCATACAAATGCCATTTATGCTGGGGGATCTGATCAGTGAAAACAACAAAGCACAATTTTTTTATTTACTGAGCCAGTTTGTTGAATACGCCAAACTTAATCCAAAAATATATGGTGATTTAATGGCTGAGATTGATTCAGACAAAGACCTGGCTTTGATGATCAGGGAGATCAACAAAATTGGCGAGGAAATCAATCCGCTATTACAAATCTATAAAATAGAGCAGTTGGTTGCGGTTAATCCTAATTGGCCACCGCAGGAAGTTAAAAAAATGTTGGAGTCGATTAAGGGCAATGACATGGAGTGGTGCGAAGTATTTTACGAGTGCCTCATGTATGTAATGGGCCGCAAATCCACATTTTAGCAACTACTTTAGTTTTATCCCGTGCAACGTTTTGTCGTCAGCTTTTCTCGTTCCAGGTTTTACAAAGTGTTAAGTACCGACATTTTGCCCTTTCATTAATTTTGTCGAGGTCATTTCATTATGCGAATTATTCAAAAAGCATTAACCTTCGACGATGTCCTGCTGCTCCCTGCGCATTCCAACGTGCTGCCGCGTGATGTTAGTTTGGGTACGCAACTCACTCGCAATATTCGTTTAAATATTCCCTTGCTCTCTGCGGCAATGGATACCGTCACCGAAGCACGCTTGGCTATTGCGCTGGCACAGGAAGGTGGCTTGGGCATCGTACATAAAAATATGACGGCTAAATTACAGGCACTGGAAGTTGCCAAGGTAAAGCGCTTTGAGAGCGGGGTGGTAAAAGATCCGATTACCGTTACACCGGCAATGACCGTGCGCGATGTGTTGAATCTGACACGTCAGCATAAAATTTCCGGACTGCCTGTAGTGCAGGGCAAATTCGTGGTGGGGATAGTCACCAACCGTGATTTGAGATTTGAAAATAATCTTGATCAGCCCATACAAAATATCATGACCCCGCGTGAGCGGCTGGTAACTGTGATGGAAAATGCCAGTCGCGAAGAGGCTCGTAACTTGATGCACAAACATCGTATCGAGCGTGTGCTGGTGGTGAATGCCGCGTTCGAGTTATGTGGTTTGATTACCGTTAAGGATATTTTAAAATCCAGCGAACACCCGCAAGCCTGCAAAGATGAGCAAGGTCGCTTGCGTGTCGGTGCGGCCATTGGCGTGGGAGAGGGCACAGAAGAGCGCGCCAGCTTATTGGTCGAAGCAGGTGTGGATGTGTTGATTGTAGATACCGCGCATGGTCATGCACAGGGCGTGCTCAATCGTGTGCGCTGGGTTAAGAAAAACTTTCCAAATGTGGATGTGATTGGTGGAAATATTGCAACGGCTGCGGCTGCGCTGGCATTGGTGGAACACGGAGCAGATGGTGTAAAAGTCGGTATCGGTCCCGGTTCGATTTGCACCACGCGCATGGTGGCAGGTGTGGGGGTGCCACAAATTACTGCCATTCAAAATGTCGCAGATGCTTTGCAAGGATCAGGCATACCGTTGATTGCTGATGGTGGCGTGCGTTATTCCGGCGACATAGCCAAAGCACTGGCCGCAGGCGCACATGCGGTGATGCTGGGTGGGCTATTTGCAGGTACAGAAGAGGCGCCCGGCGAGGTGGAATTATTCCAAGGACGCTCATATAAATCTTATCGCGGCATGGGCAGCTTGGGCGCGATGCAGCAAGGTTCCAGCGATCGTTATTTTCAGGATGCCGAAAGCAATCAGGATAAATTAGTCCCCGAAGGTGTGGAAGGTCGCGTGCCCTACAAAGGCAGTGTACTGGCAGTGATCCACCAGCTGATGGGCGGCGTGCGCGCCAGCATGGGCTATCTCGGCTGTCCCGATATTTCTACCATGCACACCAAAGCTGAATTTGCGCAAATCACATCCGCCGGGATGCGCGAATCGCATGTGCATGATGTGCAGATCACAAAAGAAGCGCCAAATTATCACATCGAATAATCTTATTGCGCCAAAAGACGCTGAAGGGCGCATCGCAATGTTAAATATTTAGCTCAGGTGCTCATTGACACTCAGTCAACTCCACTTTCTCGCCAGGATTAACTTTGCACTACATTTCTTGAGCAAGATGACTGAAGCAGTATTGCATAAAAGATAAATGCACAATATTTAGACTAGCGAGCTTCTTGCAAAACTATTTCCGAATCGAAGCGCAATGACATGTGATGCTCGAATTTCGGCATCGAACAGTTACGCTTCCCCCTGTTTGCGGCAATCTCTCAGATTTACCGCATTCCCCAGCCCTTGGTTGAATCACAAACCAGCGTTGCATTATTCCACTGCGTTGCGTACTATTCATATCGGGCGTTGATGTAGCTTTCAGAATCTCCATCTTGCCAGCAATGGTCGCCCATCTCTACATCTTTTCGCTCCCCGTTCGGTGGTTAATTCAGATCAGGTGGGGAGTTTTGCAAGAAGCTTAAGATTTAAGAAATTTTCACCTTAGCCCAAGGAGCGCTGCAGCAGCCGAACGTAGGCTGTCAGGCTTGGAAACGAGGAATTCAAGTTGCAACGGCGCTCATTCACTAACCCTGAATGGAGCGCATTATGAACGCAATACCCCCCCCTAGCCTTGCTAAAAGCAAGGGCTTTAGCGATTACAAAGTTGCCGATATTTCTCTGGCAAATTTTGGCCGCAAAGAAATCGCGATAGCTGAAACTGAAATGCCAGGACTGATGTCCATCCGCGAAGAATACGCTGCTGCACAACCCCTGAAAGGTGCGCGTATCGCCGGTTCGCTGCACATGACTATTCAAACTGCCGTGCTGATTGAAACGCTCAAGGCTTTGGGCGCGGAAGTGCGCTGGGCTTCCTGCAATATTTATTCCACACAAGATCATGCGGCTGCGGCGATTGCTGCGGGTGGTACGCCAGTGTTTGCGTATAAGGGTGAATCACTGGAGGAATATTGGGATTACACGCATCGTATTTTTGAATGGGCTAACGACCAGCATGCCAATATGATTTTGGATGATGGCGGCGATGCGACTTTGTTGCTGCATTTGGGTGCGCGTGCCGAGAAAGATATTGCGCTGGTTGGCAAGCCTGCTTCGGAAGAAGAAACCTTTCTATTTGCCTCCATCAAACAACGCATTAAAGCGCAACCTGGCTGGTATTCCGCACGCCTGGCTGCGATTAAGGGTGTGACCGAAGAAACCACCACGGGTGTACATCGTTTGTATCAAATGCATCAACGCGGCGAGTTAAAATTTCCTGCGATCAATGTCAATGACTCGGTTACTAAATCCAAGTTTGACAATCTGTATGGCTGCCGTGAATCTCTGGTCGATGCAATCAAGCGCGCCACCGATGTGATGATCGCGGGCAAAGTGGCGGTGATTGCGGGTTATGGTGATGTGGGTAAAGGCTCGGCACAAGCCATGCGCGCGCTATCGGCACAAGTTTGGGTAACCGAGATTGATCCCATTTGCGCGTTGCAGGCAGCGATGGAAGGGTATCGCGTGGTGACTATGGATTACGCTGCCGAGCATGGCGATATTTTTGTCACCTGCACGGGCAACTATCATGTAATTACGCACGAGCACATGAAGAAAATGAAAAATCAGGCCATCGTGTGCAATATCGGGCACTTTGATAATGAAATTGATGTGGCTACGCTGGAAAAAAATTATCAGTGGGAAGAAATCAAGCCGCAAGTCGATCACATTATTTTCCCCGCTGCAAAAGGCCAACCAGAGAAGCGTATTATTCTGCTGGCGCGCGGGCGTTTAGTGAATTTGGGTTGTGGCACGGGACATCCTTCTTACGTGATGAGTTCTTCTTTCGCCAATCAAACCATTGCTCAAATAGAGTTGTGGGATGAGGCAAAAAAGAATACTGGAAAGTATCCAGTGGGCGTATATACATTGCCGAAACATCTGGATGAAAAAGTGGCGGTTTTGCAATTGAAAAAACTAAACGCACAGTTGAGCACGTTGACAGATCAGCAAGCGGCCTATATCGGCGTGTCCAAAGAGGGCCCGTATAAGCCAGCGCACTATCGTTACTAAAAGGAAAGATTGATGGGAGGAAGACACTTGGCGGTGCGCTGGCTTTTAATCTGGGTCTATAACGCTTTGGCATTGCTGGCGGTGGCGTATGTTTTGCCAGGCATTCATGTGGACGGATTTATATCGGCACTCGTTGCGGCCATAATTCTAGGCCTGGTTAATACGGTGTTGCGCCCTTTGCTGGTAGTGTTAACTTTGCCTGTTACAGTGCGTAGTTTCGGCCTGTTTATATTCATCATAAATGGCGCGCTTTTTTGGCTGGTCGGTTCAACGCTTAAGGGTTTTGAAGTGGAAGGTTTCTGGGTGGGGGTGTTAGGGGCATTGCTGTATAGCCTATCTTCACTCATACCCATGCTGTTTTTTCGCCGCAGAAATAGGCAATGGCAAAATGTCCGGCAACAAAATGTCCGGCAACAAAATGTCCGGCAGCAAAATAACCGAGATCAAAAAAATAACAGGCAAGCCCCGATAACTATAGATCATGACCCAAGTTAAAACATCTAGTGTTAAAACATCTGGCGTTAAAACATTCAGCTTTGAATTTTTTCCGCCACAAACAGCGGAAGGGCTGAGTAAGCTCGCAGACACCCGGCGGAAACTGGCGGTGCTTAAACCGGAATTTTTTTCGGTGACCTTTGGTGCGGGCGGCTCTACGCGCGAACGTACGCTCGAGGCGGTGCAACACATACAGGCTGATGGTTTGCCCGCCGCACCGCATTTATCGTGCGTTGGCTCGACCCGTGAAAATATTCGCGAGATCGTGCGGACTTATAAAAAAATGGGTATCAAGCGTATGGTGGCCTTGCGTGGTGACCTGCCATCCGGCATGGCAACCACGGGTGAATTTCAACATGCCAACGAATTGGTCGCATTTATTCGGGCGGAAACGGGCGATCATTTTTATCTGGAAGTAGCAGCCTATCCTGAAGTTCACCCGCAGGCAAAATCTCCACGCGAGGATTTGCTAAACTTCAAACGCAAAATGGACGCGGGTGCGAATTCTGCTATCACGCAATATTTCTATAATGCGGATGCCTACTTTCGTTTTGTCGATGATAGTCGCAAGCTGGGCATCGTTGCGCCTATCGTGCCGGGTATTATGCCGATTGTTAAATTTTCGCAATTGGCTCGATTTTCGGATACTTGCGGTGCAGAAATTCCACGCTGGATGCGTAAGACATTGGAAAGCTATGGCGATGATAGTGCCTCTATTCAATCCTACGGCTTGGATGTGGTTACGCAATTGTGCAATCGACTACTGGCTGGCGGCGCGCCGGGGCTACACTTTTATACGCTCAATCAAGCTGCGCCTACTTTAGCGATTTGGCAGCGATTGGGAATTTAAGTCATACGCATTTTGATTAATAACGGGGCTTATTCATGTCTCAGGAATTTTCACCCATAACTGGGTTAACGCCTACAGTCAGCCCGACATTTACCCCGATCGATTTCGTTGCGTGGTTTCGTTCGGTTGCGCCCTACATTCATGCTTTTCGTGGACGCACGTTTGTCGTCGCCTTTGGTGGAGAGATGGTCGCGGATGGCAAGTTTGTCGAGTTAACACATGATTTGAATTTGCTCTCCAGCTTGGGCGTGCGGCTGGTGTTGGTGCATGGCGCACGGCCACAAATTGAGCAGCATTTGGCGCGCAATAATCTAGACGATCGCTATCATCAGGGCATTCGTTTGACGGATGAGCAAACGATGCAATGCGTGAAAGAAGCCGTCGGGCGGGTGCGGGTGGAGATCGAAGCACTATTGTCTATGGGTCTGGTTAACTCGCCGATGGCGAATGCAGATATTCGGGTGGCAGGAGGCAATTTTATTACAGCACAACCCATGGGAATTATTAACGGTGTGGATCTCTTGCACACAGGCAGCGTGCGTAAAGTGGATGTGAGTGCGATTAAAAATCGGCTGACACATAATGAAGTGGTGTTGCTTTCGCCGCTTGGCTACTCGCCTACGGGTGAGGTGTTCAACCTGACGCTGGAGGATGTGGCGACGCAGACGGCAATAGCGCTGGATGCCGACAAGTTGATTTTTCTGATGGATACCGATGGTGTGCAAGACAAATCTGGCAATCTGCTGCGCGATTTAACTGCGGCCGAAGCAAGCAATATGCTTACCAAAAAGAATAAACTTCCAGAAGATGTGAGCCTATTTTTACCTTGCGCTGTGCGTGCTTGTGAGGCTGGTGTGGCGCGTACTCACTTGATTAGTCGGCATGTAGAGGGAGCAATTCTGCAAGAGCTGTTCAGTGACACGGGCATCGGTAGTATGGTGGTGGAAAGCAGTTTAAATATATTGCGCGATGCTACTATCGCTGATGTCGGCGGTATTTTGCAATTGCTGCAGCCACTGGAAGCCGAGGGGGTCTTAGTGCGGCGCGGGCGCGAAAGATTGGAGCAGGAGATCGGGCGGTTTGTGGTGCTGGAATATGATCACCGTATTATTGGTTGTGCGGCACTGTATCCATTTGATGATGAGCTGGCGGCGGAACTCGCTTGTCTGGCTGTGCAGCCGAGCTATCGCAATCAAGGTTACGGCGATGCATTATTTAAGCACATGCTGGCGTTGGCACAGGCGCAGGGTTTGCATAAATTGTTTGTGCTAACTACGCGCACCGCGCACTGGTTTTTAGAGCGAGGATTTAAGGAGGCGGACGTTAGCCAACTCCCCGCGCAAAAAAAAGCGTTGTACAACTATCAGCGTCGCTCCAAGGTGTGTGTGCGCGATTTATAATTCCAGTTTGCAATAGAAACGATAACTGTGTTGGCCGCAGCACAATCTGCTCGCTGTACCAACCTGTACTATCTGCGCGATTGTGCTTTGCCGCCTTGTTCTCCTTTCTATTGCTTGCTGGAATTAACACAAAGTTAATTTTTTTCGAGTACGGAATGAGAAAGAGGAATTAAAAAATGACAAGAATGGTGCAATGTATCAAGTTGGGACGTGCCGCAGAAGGCCTTGAGCGGCTGCCGTACCCGGGTGAATTAGGCAAGCGTATTTTCGAGCAGGTGTCGAAAGAAGCGTGGGCGGCGTGGCTCAAACATCAAACTATGTTGGTCAACGAAAACCGTTTGAATTTGGCCGAAGCCTCAGCGCGCAAATATCTGGCGCAACAAATGGAAAATTATTTTTTTGGCGCGGGAGCTGACATGCCAGAAGGCTATGTGCCGCCTAAATAATTATTTTCCCGCACTCATTTAAATTTAACTCCAGGTAAATAATAAAGGCATTCGTGGCAAAAAAATATCCTCCACAATACTTCATCAATCGCGAGCTGGGACAGCTTGAATTCAATCGGCGCGTGCTGGCGCAAGCGGAAAATATAAGCGTCCCGCTGCTAGAGCGATTACGTTATCTGTGTATTGTCAGCAGTAACCTGGACGAGTTTTTTGAGATTCGCGTCGCCGGGCTTAAAGAACAAATCAGCTTGGACAATGTTACTGCCGGGTCGGATGGTATGCCGCCGCGCCAAGTTATGCAGTATGTAAACGAGCAAGTGCATGAGCTGATAGAACAGCAATATCAAATTTTGAATGAAGTGCTTTTGCCCGCATTGGATAAAGAGGGCATACGCTTTTTGCGGCGTACAGGTTGGAACGATGTTCAGCGCGCGTGGGTGCGAAATTTTTTCTTTACCGAAGTTATGCCAGTGCTGACACCGATAGGTCTGGATCCCGCTCACCCTTTTCCTCGGGTATCGAATAAAAGTTTAAATTTCGTTGTTGAATTGCGCGGCAAAGATGCCTTTGGCCGTAACGCAACCAGGGCTATTGTGCAGGCTCCGCGCGTGTTGCCGCGCACCATCCCGCTACCATCTGAAATCAGCGGCTGTCCATTTGGTTTTGTGTTTTTATCGTCTATTTTGCACCAGCATGTAGGGGAGTTATTTGGTGGTATGGAGGCGTTGAACTGCCATCAATTTCGTGTGACGCGCAACAGTAATTTATTTGTGGACGATGAGGAAGTCAAAAATTTGCGTACCAGTTTGCAGGGCGAATTACCGCAAAGACATTTTGGCAATGCCGTGCGGCTGGAAGTGACCAAGGATTGTCCAGCGTCAGCCATTGAATATTTAATGCAGCAACTTTCTCTGGAACCAGAAGATTTATATCGAGTGGCGGGGCCGGTAAATTTAGTCCGCTTAATGGATGTTCCGGATCGGGTGGCACGTGAAGATTTAAAGTTTCCACCATTTGTGGCGGGTATTCCAGCTGTGTTGAAAAAGAAAGGGGCAGACATATTTAACGTGTTACGCAAAGGAGATGTGTTGCTGCATCACCCCTTCCAATCCTTTGCGCCCGTGATTAATTTTATTGAGCAGGCTGCGGTAGACCCAAGCGTGGTTGCCATCAAGCAAACGGTTTATCGCACCGGAATGGATTCTGTGCTGATGGATGCGCTACTTGTTGCAGCGCGCCACGGCAAAGAGGTCACCGTAGTGCTGGAGCTACTTGCGCGCTTCGACGAAGAGGCCAACATAATCTGGGCCAGCCGTTTAGAAGATGTGGGCGCGCATGTTGTATATGGCGTGGTCGGTCATAAAGCGCATGCCAAAATGATTATGGTGATACGGCGCGAAGAGGGCAAGCTGCGTCGATATGTGCATTTGGGAACAGGAAATTATCATCAGCGCACGGCACGTTTGTATACTGATTTTGGATTATTCACCAGCAACGAAGAAATTTGCCAGGATGTAAGTGATGTATTTTCGCAGCTTACAGGCTTGGGCAAAGTGGGAAAGCCTCGTCAGTTGTGGGTCTCGCCATTCACATTACACAATCAGGTATTACAGGCGATACAGACAGAAATCAAAAATGCCCAAGCGGGTAAGCGGGCACATATTATCGCTAAAATGAATTCTCTAGTAGAGCCAGCAGTCATCATGGCGTTATATGAGGCATCGCAAGCAGGCGTAAAAATTGATCTGATCGTGCGGGGCGTGTGTGCATTGCGCCCCGGAGTAAAAGGGTTGTCTGAAAATATTCAAGTGCGCTCTGTTATTGGTCGGTTCCTAGAGCACACACGAGTTTTTTATTTTTACAATAATGACCAGCAGGATATGTATTTGGCTAGCGCGGATTGGATGGATCGTAACTTCTTCAGACGCATTGAAATTTGTTTTCCGGTGCGCGATAAAAAATTAAAAAAACGGGTATTTGAGGAAGGCCTGCAAATATATTTGCAGGACAACACCCAAGCTTGGCAAATGAACGAAGACGGGCACTATCAAATAAAGCCTGCACGTCGTGTAGTAAAGCACTGTGCGCAACTGACTCTATTGCAAGAGCTGGCAGATTAAATCATCACGGCTATGCAGTGCATTCACCCAATAAGTCAGGCGCGGGCAAGGTGGGTGAAAAAAGCTATAATGCGCGTATTAATTGCGCCCGTAGCTCAGTTGGATAGAGTATTGGTTTCCGAAGCCAAGGGTCACAGGTTCGACTCCTGTCGGGCGCACCAATATAAACGAATAAAATGGACTTCCCACATTCGCTGCCGTGCGGCTTAGCCGCTCTACGAATGTGGGAAGTCCATTAATATTCGTTCGAGTGGGACGCCGCAAAAGCGCGGCGCCCTGCAACTTTACGTTGAACGTCCGCTTTGGAGAAATTTGAAGGACTGCCAATCATAATATCTTGAGCTTGCAATTCGTCAACGATGCGGCGGCTGCCATAGCAGTGCTGGTTCGCTTCGAAGGCGGCTTTAACTTGTACGCTGGCGGGGCAGATTGCGGGCTGTCGCGCGCGTGCTTTGGCCGCGTAATAACCCGCACTACTGACTTGTAGGGCGCGGCAGGCTTGAACAATGCTGGCCTTCTGTTGCACTTGAGCGATTAATGTATAGATCATACATGGACGCCCACTTTTGCCAAGTTTTCAATCGATGATTTTGAGAAGGTAAAGATTGCAGCCATACATCCGGATTTTTGTTGAAGCTTTCGCCTCTATCCCTGATGGAATTCGCTGAGAAGCTCCTTATCATTTCAACGCACT
>CANJMS010000059.1 GCA_947475825.1 Nitrosomonadales bacterium | reverse complement strand
CGTGCGTACTTGTGCTCCTTAGCAAGCCACATACGCATCTGCCAATATTCGCCACGTTTATAGACTAACGCTTCCTCAAATATGGGAACTTCGTCGTCGTTAAATTCTGCTTTTTTGAGTGCCATTGGACTTTAGAGTAACTACGTTTTTGAGTAGTAGCAACGCTGTGCTACTTAACGTGTAACTGTAAAGTCTTTTCTCAATAAAATCAACAGTCTTTTTTGAGTTGTGGAACTTTTGTGTAAGTATAAAACCTATATAAATCAACTACTTAGGTTCAAAAAGTCACTCCCACTCAATGGTTGCAGGCGGTTTGCCGGAAACATCATAGACCACGCGGTTAATGCCGCGCACTTCGTTGATGATGCGGTTGGAGACTTTTCCTAGCAATGAGTAGGGTAGCTCAGCCCAGTGTGCGGTCATGAAGTCCTGTGTTTGCACAGCGCGCAAAGCGACCACCCATTCGTATGTGCGTCCGTCGCCCATCACACCGACGGATTTTATCGGCAGGAATACCACAAATGCTTGTGCGGTTTTTGCGTACCAAGAGACTCCGTTTTCATCTTTTGTGGCGCGCAGTTCTTCGATAAAAATAGCATCGGCGCGGCGTAGCAGGTCGGCATATTCTTGTTTGACTTCGCCCAATATACGCACGCCCAAACCGGGGCCGGGGAACGGGTGGCGATATACCATATCCTGCGGCAAGCCCAATGCTACGCCGAGTTCGCGCACTTCATCCTTAAATAATTCGCGTAACGGTTCAAGTAATTTTAAGTGCAAGGTGTCCGGCAGGCCGCCCACGTTGTGGTGTGATTTAATGGTGTGCGCCTTCTTTGATTTCGCACCAGCAGATTCGATTACGTCGGGGTAGATAGTGCCTTGCGCCAGCCATTTTGCCTTGGGAATTTTCACCGATTCGCGTTGAAATACTTCGACGAATTCACGTCCGATGATTTTGCGTTTTTTCTCCGGGTCAGTCACGCCCGTTAAGTGCAGCATGAAGTCTGCTTTAGCGTTGACATGGATGACTTTTACGCCTAAATTTTTACCGAAAGTTTCCATCACTTGCTGCGCTTCATTCAATCGCAACAGGCCGTTATCAACAAACACACAGGTCAGTTGTGTGCCGATGGCGCGGTGCAATAACGCCGCGGCAACTGAGGAGTCCACGCCACCGGACAATCCCAATATCACTTCTTCCTGCCCAACTTGCGCGCGAATTTTTTCTACCGCTTCGCTGATGTAATCCGGCATATTCCAATCCTGTCCGCAGCCGCAGATATCATGCACAAAACGGCTTAGCAGCGCTTTCCCCTGTGGGGTGTGGGTTACTTCCGGATGAAATTGCACGGCGTAAAAACGGCGTGCCTCATCGGCCATGCCTGCAATCGGCGTGGTTTCGTTCGAGGCGATGACGATGAATCCTGCGGGCAGCTTGGTAACTTTGTCACCGTGACTCATCCACACATCGAGCAGCCCATGCCCTGCGCTATTGGTGCGATCCTGAAGATTAAAAAATAATTTGCTATGCCCGCGCGCGCGAATTTCAGCATAGCCAAATTCCCGCACCAAACCGTTCTCGACTGCGCCGCCAAGTTGGGCGGCCATGGTTTGCATTCCATAGCAAATGCCCAACACCGGTACGCCCAGTTCAAATACACCTTGCGGTGCACGCGGCGTGTCGCCTTCGGTAACAGAGTCGGGGCCGCCGGAAAGTATGATGCCGTCCGCTTGAAAGGCGCGAATAAATTCATCGCCGACATCGTATGGATGCAGCTCGCAGTAAACTTTTGCTTCGCGCACGCGGCGTGCGATCAATTGGGTGTATTGCGAACCGAAATCGAGAATGAGAATTTTTTTGTGCATGGCTGAAAAGGGTGAATGAGTGTGGTGGTAAGTGTATGCGCTAGAGCTTCTTGCAAAACTCCCCACCTGAGCTGAATTAACCACCGAACGGGGAGCGAAAAGAGGTAGAGATGGGCGGCCATTGCTGGCAAGATGAAGGTTCTGAAAACTATATCAACGCCCGATATGAATACTACGCAACGCAGTGGAATAATGCAATGCTGGTTTGTGATTCAACACGAACTGATGCCAGAATTACGGAACGAAATGGGTGCACTGACACCGAAGCTTGAGCAGGTGATCCACCCGCTGGAATGGGTGCGTATCGAAGAATTTGTCAGGTCAACATGGGGCGGCTGCGGGCAGCCAGCGCATGATCGCGGGATGTTGGACAATGCCTTCGTTGCAAAGGCGGTGTTGGGGTGGCCTACTACGGCGGGATTGATCAAACGCCTTGCTGTAGATCGGGCCTTAAGGCGCATCTGCGGATTCTCGACGTGGAAGAAACTGCCAGGCGAGTAGACCTTCTCGCGAGTATCGTCGTATGACTTCCCTCACACAAAGAATTCTGGCAAGCTCGCTATAGAACTTATTCCTTGATTTAGGAACTGAACAGTCACTGAATCCGCCCTACTTTTTTGTTGCACCAGTAAAAACCCCGCACTAGGCGGGGTTTTTACTGGTGCAACAATAATAATTATTTTCGATTATTAATACTGGCCGCCAAACCCACCTACATCAGCATTTGCGGCATTCCCAGCACCGGCTTGCTTGTCTTCTGGTAACTCAGCAACCATACAAGCAGTGGTCAGCATTAAGCCCGCGATAGATGCGGCATTTTGTAATGCCACACGCGTTACTTTAGTTGGATCAACCACACCCATCGCTAACAAGTCTCCATACTCGCCACTTGCGGCGTTGTAACCAAAGTTCTTTTTACCTTCCAGAACTTTGCTAACAACTACGGAAGCTTCTTCGCCTGCATTTTCAACAATAGCGCGTAATGGTGATTCCAAGGCACGCAACACAATCGTAATCCCTGCATCTTGATCGTGGTTATCACCTTTAAGATTGGTTATCGCAGACTTGGCACGGAGCAAAGCTACGCCACCGCCAGGGACAATACCCTCTTCAACTGCGGCGCGTGTGGCATGCAAGGCATCTTCTACACGCGCCTTTTTCTCTTTCATCTCAACTTCAGTTGAAGCGCCCACTTTAATAACTGCGACACCCCCTGCCAATTTAGCTTTGCGCTCTGACAACTTCTCCTTGTCATATTCGCTGGTCGATTCCTCTATTTGTTTATTAATTTGTGCGACGCGACCTTGAATCGCATCTTCTTTGCCTGCGCCGTCAATGATAGTGGTGTTTTCTTTGCCCACTTCAATGCGCTTGGCTTGGCCTAAATCTGCCAGCGTTACTTTTTCCAGGGACAAACCCAGCTCTTCCGCAATAACTGTACCGCCTGTCAGAACTGCAATATCTTCCAACATGGCTTTGCGACGATCGCCGAACCCGGGGGCTTTTACCGCGACTGTTTTTAAAATGCCACGGATGTGGTTGACCACCAGTGTCGCCAATGCTTCACCATCTACATCTTCAGCAACAATCAGCAGCGGACGGCCAACTTTAGAAATTTGCTCCAGCAATGGCAACAATTCACGTATGCTGGAAATTTTCTTTTCGTATAACAGGATGAATGGATTATCCATTGCAGCGACTTGCTTTTCTTGATTGTTAATAAAGTAAGGAGACAGATAACCACGGTCAAACAGCATTCCCTCCACGATGTCCAATTCATCTTCCAGGCCAGTACCATCTTCAACTGTAATCACGCCCTCTTTACCCACTTTGGACATGGCTTCGGCAATTTTTGCACCGACTGCAATGTCTGAATTTGCAGAGATGCTACCCACCTGAGCAATTTCCACGTCGGTTGTGCATGGCTTGGATAGCTTCTTTAATTCGGCAACAACTGCAATCACTGCTTTGTCGATACCACGCTTCAAATCCATTGGATTCATGCCAGCCGCCACGAATTTCATTCCCTCCTGCACGATAGACTGCGCCAACACGGTTGCGGTAGTCGTACCATCGCCCGCTACATCTGAAGTTTTGGAGGCCACTTCCTTCACCATTTGCGCCCCCATATTTTCAAACTTGTCTTTTAATTCAATTTCTTTTGCGACGGATACACCGTCTTTGGTGATAGTTGGCGAGCCAAACGAACGATCCAGAACCACGTTGCGGCCTTTAGGACCAAGTGTCACTTTAACTGCGTTAGCCAGGATATTTACACCAATAACCATTTTGTTACGTGCTGCATCATGAAATTTCACACTTTTTGCTGCCATATTTTTTCTCCTAAAAATTCGTTGCTAAAATTTGTGGTGAGATTATTTCTCTATTACGCCAATAATGTCATCTTCGCGCATAGTCATATAATCCTGTCCATCTATTTTGAATGCCTGACCCGCATATTGACCGAACAAGACTTTATCGCCCACCTTGACATTCATTGGCTGTAATTTACCGTCATCACCTATTTTGCCTTTGCCCACTGCGATAATTTCACCTTGATCTGGCTTCTCGGTGGCACTATCTGGAATAACAATACCAGAAGCGGTCTTACGTTCTTCTTCAACGCGTTTAACAATTACGCGATCACTCAATGGCCTAACTTTCATACTTTTTCTCCTATTAAACAAACTGTTAATTAACATAAAAATTGCAGTTAATACTACCTGCCTAACCCATATCCATAACAAACTAATTCCACCATCATACAAGCCATTAAGATTATATTTAATCAAGCGTTGGCACTCGGCTGGTTGGATTGCCAATGATACGGTCTCAGCGTTTTAATTTCAAGCTCTAATTCGAGCATGGGAAATTTGCTAGAATGCGACTTCTGTTTTTTCCAACCTGAACTTTCGGATTTCCTGATATTCACCCTGATATTCACATAGTCGAATTTGGTAAGTGTCGTGTTAAAAAAATTCTATATTAAAACGTTTGGTTGCCAGATGAACGAGTACGACTCGGACAAGATGGCGGATGTGTTGCGCGCATCCGAAGGTATGACGCGAACTGACGTGCTGGAAGATGCAGATTTAATCTTATTTAATACTTGTTCAGTACGCGAAAAGGCACAGGAAAAAGTTTTTTCAGATCTCGGGCGCGTGCGTTTACTAAAAGTTGCCAAACCGGATTTACTTATTGGCGTGGGAGGCTGTGTGGCCAGCCAAGAGGGTGCAACGATTGTGAAGCGTGCGCCATATGTCGATATGGTATTCGGCCCACAGACGCTACATCGCTTGCCACAGCTTATGGCAGCACGGCGCGCCAGTGGTGATCCACAAATAGACATTAGCTTCCCTGAGATTGAAAAATTCGATCATTTACCGGAAATCGCGCTCGGCAAAATTGATGGCAGAACGAGTGTGGCCTCTGCTTTTGTGTCGATCATGGAGGGCTGCAGCAAATACTGTTCATTTTGCGTCGTGCCTTATACGCGCGGCGAAGAGGTGTCGCGTCCCGTGGCGGATGTAATGCGCGATGTGCAAACTTTAGTGGCGCAGGGCGTGGGGGAAATCACCTTGCTGGGGCAGAATGTAAATGCCTATTCCGGTGTACTTACCAGAGATAATCAGAATGGGGGTAGGCAGAATAAAAATAGCTGGGATGACGACGAGCGCGTTGATCTTGCTTATCTGATTCAAACTTTGGCGGCGCTGGAAGGCTTGCAACGCCTGCGTTTCACCACCTCGCATCCGAAAGATATGTCGCAACGCCTGATTGATGTGTATGCCAGCACACCCAAACTTTCTAGCCATTTGCATTTGCCAGTGCAGTCCGGCTCGGATCGAATTTTAGCGGCGATGAAGCGCGGACATACCGCACTGGAATATAAATCCACCATCAAGAAATTGCGCCAAATGCGCCCGGATTTAGTGGTGAGTTCAGACTTTATTGTCGGCTTTCCCGGTGAGACTGAACGTGATTTTGAGGCCACACTACAACTCATAAAAGACGTGGGTTATGACAGCGGTTACAGCTTTTTGTACAGCCCGCGCCCCGGTACGCCTGCCGCGCAATTGAAGGATGAGGTGTCGCAGGAAATCAAAGAAGCACGCTTGCAACGCTTGCAGGATTTGTTAAGGGCGCAATCACAAACCCTGACCCAAGACTTGTTGGGCAGTGTGCAGCGGGTATTGGTGGAAAGTGTGTCGCGCAAAAATGTGCATGAAATGGCAGGTCGGTTGGACAGCAACCGCGTGGTGAATTTTGCTGGCTCGCCGGGTATGATCGGGCGTTTTGTCGAAGTTAAAATTACCGATGCCTGGCATCACACCTTACGTGGCGAACGTATTATGAGCGCTGGATGAGCGCAGTTCATAAGCTCTCGTTATCGGTGCAATATGCCAGTGATGCGTCAGATTTACCTACTCGCTATCAACTGCGACGCTGGGCAACACTAGCATTACAACGCAATGCTGCCATGACGATACGCATGGTGGATGAAGCTGAAGGGCGGGAATTGAACAAAAAGTTTCGCGGGAAAAATTATGCTACCAATGTGCTGACTTTTATTAATGAAAAAGCGGAAGTTTTGTACGGCGATATTGTGATTTGCGCGCCTGTGGTTGAAAAAGAAGCACTCACGCAACACAAGGCATTGCTCGCACATTACGCCCATCTTGTATTGCACGCGGTTTTGCATTTGCAGGGATATGACCACGAAGATGACGAAGATGCCGCGCGGATGGAAGCGCGAGAAACGGCATTGATGGCAAAATTAGGGTATGCTGATCCTTATCAAGCAGTGTAAAGATGTAAAGGTAATTACGCAAAAAATGGAACAAGAAGACAGTAACAAACCCGGATTTTTCGAGCGGCTCTCCACGATGTTATTGCGTGAGCCGGAAGATCGCGAACAGCTCATCGCCCTGCTGCATTCTGCCTACGAGCGCAATTTATTGGATGCTGATGCCCTATCTATGATGGAAGGGGTGATTCAGGTTTCAGAGCGGCAAGTACGCGAGATCATGATCCCGCGCGCGCAGATGGATATGATCGACATCAGCCAATCGCCAGAAAAGTTTATCCCTTTCGTGATTGAAACCGCGCACTCACGCTTTCCCGTGATTGATGGCGACAAGGACAACATCATCGGCATTTTGCTGGCTAAGGATTTATTGCGCTATTACGCAGGTGAGGAATTTGATGTACGCGACATGCTGCGCCCAGCTATTTTTGTGCCAGAGTCCAAGCGTTTAAATGTATTGCTGCGCGATTTCCGCAGCAACCGCAATCACATCGCGCTGGTAGTGGATGAATATGGTGGCGTGTGCGGCATGGTGACCATTGAGGATGTGCTGGAACAGATTGTTGGCGACATTGAAGATGAATATGATTTCGATGAAGATCAAGACAATATCGTCGCGGACGGTACGAATTCCTGGCGTATTAAGGCAACCACCGAGATAGCTGATTTCAATGCAGTATTGGGCACAGAATTCAGTGATGAAGAATATGACACGATAGGTGGTTTGGTCGTAAAAGCCGCTGGGCAATTACCCAAGCGGGGTGATAGTCTGACCATAGACAATTTAATCTTCACCGTACTGCACGCGGACAGCAGGCGCTTGCATTCTGTGCTAGTGCGCCGTGCGGCCTGAGTAAATAGTTGTTATTCAGTACTCGCCTTATCAAGGCGAGTGAACTTTAACCGTTTCAAGCTCCCTTCAGCCAGGTTCATTCGCTACCATCAATCGTGGTAATATTTATCACCTGATTCTGCATATAGCTTTATCAAATTCGTCAATTGATACATACATTGACCAAATATTTTTTACTAATTTAAGGCTATTAATCATGTTCTCTCGCAATATTCATATCGCACAAATTGACCCTGAGATCAGCGCAGCCATTCAAAATGAAAATCGCCGGCAAGAGGATCACATTGAGCTGATTGCCTCAGAGAATTACGCCAGTCCCGCAGTTATGGAAGCGCAGGGCAGCCAGCTCACCAACAAATACGCAGAAGGCTATCCGGGTAAGCGTTATTACGGTGGATGCGAACATGTAGATGTGGTCGAACAGATTGCCATTGATCGCGTGAAAGCCTTGTTCGGCGCAGAATATGCCAATGTGCAACCGCACTCTGGCTCACAGGCAAATCAGGCGGTATATACCTCGGTGCTGAAGCCGGGCGATACCATATTGGGCATGTCGTTGGCGCACGGCGGACATTTGACGCATGGCGCATCGGTCAACATCAGCGGCAAGCTGTACAACGCAATCTCTTATGGCCTGAATGCCAAAGAAGAAATTGATTACCTCGCAGTAGAAAAATTGGCGAAAGAGCACAAACCTAAAATGATCGTAGCCGGGGCATCAGCCTATTCTCTGGTGATCGACTGGAAACGGTTTCGTGCAATTGCCGACAGTATTGGTGCATATTTATTTGTCGACATGGCGCACTATGCTGGGCTAATTGCTACTGGCTATTATCCGAATCCGGTAGGCATTGCAGATTTCGTCACCAGTACCACACACAAAACTTTGCGCGGCCCGCGCGGTGGAATTATTCTGGCTAAAGCCGAGTTTGAAAAAGTATTGAACTCGGCCATATTTCCCTCGTTGCAAGGCGGCCCACTCATGCATGTGATAGCCGCCAAGGCTGTGTCATTTAAAGAAGCGGCCAGCAAAGAATTCAAGGAGTACCAGATGCAGGTGATAGAAAATGCCCGCGTGATGGCGCGCGTGCTGCAGGAACGCGGTGTACGCATCGTGTCGGGGCATACCGATTGCCATATGTTTCTGGTGGATTTGCAGCCCAAGAAATTAACTGGCAAAGAAGCTGAAGCCGCCTTGGGGCGCGCGCATATTACAGTCAACAAAAATGCAATCCCGAATGATCCGCAAAAACCATTTGTCACCAGTGGTATCCGCATCGGCAGCCCGGCCATGACTACACGCGGTTTTAAGGAAATAGAAGCCGAGCAATTAGGCAATTTAATCGCGGATGTGCTGGACGCGCCCAATGATGAGGCAGTGATTGAGCGCGTAACAAAAACGGTCGGGCAGATATGCGCGAAATTCCCTGTTTATGGGGGCAAACGTGTCACTGACTAATTTATATGAAATGTCCGTTTTGTAAAGGCCCCGACACGCAAGTGGTGGACACCCGCGAAAACGAGTCAGGGGAAAGTATCCGCCGCCGCCGCCGTTGCCTGTCTTGCAATAAACGTTTTACAACTTATGAAAATGTAGAAATGCGTATGCCGCAAATCGTTAAGCAAAACGGAATACGCTCAGAGTTTAGTCAAGAAAAATTGCGTACCAGCTTCTCACGCGCACTGCACAAGCGCCCAGTATCAACCGAACTGGTGGATGCCGCGATCGATGAAGTGAAGCAAAAAATATTTGCTCTGGGCGAACGTGAAGTCAATTCACGTCAGATTGGTGAAATGGTCATGAAGGCATTATTGAAATTAGATAAGGTTGCCTACATACGTTTTGCCTCGGTCTATAAAAGCTTCGGTGACTTGGGTGATTTTACCGAAGCTGTAGAAGCAGTTCGCAAAGTACCCGTTCGTCGCAAAAACCCCAATCACTAATCATGTTCACAGCTGCTGACAGCAAATGGATGGCGCACCCGCTGCGCTTGGCTGAGCGCGGTTTGTATACGACCACTCCCAATCCAAGAGTGGGCTGCCTACTGGTGAAAAATGGCACGATAGTTGGGGAAGGTTGGCATCAATATGCGGGCGAACCACATGCGGAAGTTCATGCATTACGAGCCGCTGGCGAAGCCGCGCGCGATGCTACTGCTTATCTTACGTTAGAACCTTGCAGCCATCATGGTCGCACACCGCCGTGTGCGGATGCCTTGATACAAGCGGGTGTGGCGCGTGTCGTAGTGGCTGTGCAAGACCCCAACCCGCAAGTGGCGGGAGCCGGGATCAAACGTCTACGCGCCGCCGGAATTACAGTGGATGTGGGACTCATGGAAAGTGCCGCGCAGGAATTAAACATCGGATTTTTTTCGCGCATGACACGAGGCACACCTTGGCTGCGCTGCAAAATTGCCATGAGTCTGGATGGCGGTACAGCGTTACATAACGGCACCAGCAAGTGGATTACCAGTGAAGCTGCGCGCCAAGATGTGCAACATTGGCGTGCGCGTTCTTGTGCTGTTTTGACGGGCATTGGCACGGTGCTGGCGGATGACCCACAGCTTAATGTACGCGCATTTGCCAAGGAGGAAGATGCCCCTCCACCAGTAAAAAATGGGCAGGAGGGATTGCCACGTGTGCGCCAGCCGCTACGCGTATTGTTAGATAGCAAACTGAAGTTGCCGCTTACCGCAAAAATTTTGCATCTACTCCCCTCTTTTTCTGGGCAAGGGGGCGAGGGAACCCTTCTGATTTACACTGCCACGCATAATGAACAAAAAATATCTGCGCTAGAGAATCTGGGCGCGCAGGTCGTGATATTGCCGAACGCAGAGGGTCGCGTGGATTTGAGTGCTGCATTACGTGATTTGGCCGTGCGTGGCTGCAATGAAATATTACTGGAAGCGGGCAGCAAATTGAATGGCGCATTTTTGCGCGCAGGGGTGATTGATGAATTCGTGTTATATATCGCTCCGCAATTGCTGGGCGACATGGCGCGCGGAATCGCGCAACTCGGAGAACTGACAGCTTTGGATCAATGTGTGGAACTAAACTGGCGTGATGTGCGAAACGTGGGCAAGGATTTACGCGTTGTGGTGCGCGTAACGAAAGGCAGCAATGTTTAGCGGCATCGTTGCAGACATAGGAAAAATTACCCAAGTGCAAGACCGTGATGGCGGGCTGCGTCTAAGCATATTGACCAACGCACTGGGTATGGACGATGTACATCTGGGCGATAGCATCGCGGTAAATGGCGTGTGTTTAACTGTTGTTGCGCTGGATGAAAAACATTTCGTCGCAGATGTATCACGCGAAACCTTAAACTGCACGGTAGGTTTGACTACACAAGGAGCCAGCGTTAATCTGGAAAAAGCCCTGCGCTTAACAGACAGGCTGGGCGGGCATCTGGTGAGTGGGCATGTGGATGGCGTAGGTGAGGTGTTAGCCTTTGCTGATCTCGGTGAAAGTTGGAAGCTGACCGTGGACGTGCCACTCGCCCTGGCAAAATATATCGCGATAAAAGGTTCGATCACCATCAATGGCGTAAGTCTGACGGTAAATGACGTTGCAGACACAATATTTAATGTGAATTTGATTCCACATACACTGACAGTAACAATGCTGCACGAGCTACGCGCAGGTGCGCAAGTGAATTTGGAAATTGATTTAATCGCGCGTTACGTTGAGCGTATGTTGACATTGTCCCCTTGTGGGACTTTGCAAACTCAAGTAAAAAATAATTTTTGGAATTAAAATTTATGACAGGCATTGCCCCTATACAGGAAATTATCGCGGAAATCCGTGCCGGACGGATGGTGATATTGGTGGACGAAGAAGACCGCGAAAACGAGGGCGACTTAGTGATGGCGGCAGAATTTGTCACGCCAGAAGCCATCAACTTTATGGTCAAACATGCGCGCGGTTTGGTGTGTTTGCCCATGACCGAGGCACATTGTAAGCAGCTTAATTTATCGTTGATGGTGCGCGATAATGGCTCGCCATTGGGCACTAATTTTACGCTGTCTATCGAAGCGGCCAGCGGTGTGACCACGGGAATTTCCGCTGCCGATCGCGCACGCACCATACAAGTTGCGGCAAATAAAAATGCCACGCCCGGTGACATTGTGCAGCCCGGCCATATCTTTCCATTGATGGCGAAAAATGGCGGCGTGCTGGTGCGAGCAGGTCATACCGAAGCGAGTTGCGATTTGGCGGCATTGGCCGGACTTACACATGTGGCGGTGATTTGCGAGATACTCAAAGATGATGGTGAGATGGCACGACTGCCGGATTTACTGGTATTTGCGAAATTACACGGACTGAAAATAGGTACCATTGCTGATCTGATTCAGCATCGCAGCCAGCATGAAAAATTGGTTGAGCGCGTAGCACGCCGCACCGTGCAAACCGCATATGGCGCACTTGATTTATTCACCTATGTGGATAAAACGACACAACACACGCATCTGGCATTGGTCAAAGGGGACATTCACCCGCAACAAGAATCTTTGGTGCGAGTACATGAGCCTCTTTCAGTTATAGATTTTATGGAGCATTCCAGTTACAGCAATTCGACCAGCGTACATGATGCTCTGCTCAAAATCAGCGCGTCAACCAGCGGCGTGCTGGTGTTATTACATCACGCTGAAACATCCGGCGATTTGTTGGCACGTGCAGTGGCGGCTGTCGAAACTCACCACATTGTGCAATGGGATCCACGCAGCTACGGCATCGGCGCACAAATATTACGTGATCTGAATGTCGGCAAGATGCGCTTGATGGCCACACCACGCAAATTGCCAAGCATGGTTGGCTTTGGTTTGGAAGTGGTGGGCTATATGCACGCCCATCAGTAAAAACCATAGAAACATCAACCTGAAAAAATATCTACCGAGGTAATTTAAGAAAGCGCGCATGAAAGAAGTCACAAAAAATCTGGATGGTTCGGCATTACGCATCGGCATCGTACAGAGCCGTTTTAACACTGTGGTATGCGAGGGCTTGTTGAGCTCGTGTGTGGCTAAACTGGTTGAGCAAGGTGTGCATCAGAAAAATATTACTGTGGTCTCTGTGCCGGGAGCATTGGAGATTCCATTGCTGTTGCAACACATGGCACAAAGCAGAAAATATGACGCGCTGATCGCGTTGGGTGCGGTGATACGCGGTGACACTTATCATTTTGAGATAGTCGCCAATGAGTCGGCGCGCGGGGTGAGTGAAGTGCAGTTGCATAGCGGCATACCTGTCGCCAACGCCATCCTCACCACCGACACCGATCAACAAGCCGTCGAGCGGATGCAGGTAAAAGGCGCGGAAGCAGCATTGGTAGCCATTGAAATGGTCAATTTATTAAGAGGACTGGCATGAGCGAGCAGTTAGTTAAACCGCGCCCACCCGCCAAAAGTGCGCGTCGACGATCGCGTGAATTGGCAGTGCAAGGTATGTATCAATGGCGGCTAACGGGCGAAGAATATGCCCTGATTGAAAAACAGATAATCGAGCAGGGAACGGGACGTTATGATGTGGCCTTTTTCAAGGCGTTATTGCAAGGTGCTTTGGCGCAGCACGAGTCTCTTGAAAAATTGGTTGGCACACATCTGGATCGTCCCATCAATGAGCTCAGTCCCATTGAATATTCCATCTTGCTGCTGGGCGCTTACGAACTTTTACATCAAGCCGAAACGCCTTATCGCGTCATCATCAACGAATCGGTCGAGTTGACTAAAACATTTGGCGGTACGGATGGCCATAAATACGTTAATGGTGTGCTGGATAAATTGGCCGCACAAATCCGCACGGTTGAGATGCGCGCAGGCAAATAAACCAAGCTGAAGTTTTACACGGCGGTTAATGAAGCAACGCTAATCTCGATGACAACGATCGCTGAACTAACGAATCATCGATGTAATTTTTTAAACTCTTCAGGTTCCCATCCCTGATAAAAACGATCACAGTGTTGGCTTCGTTTTCGGCTCCTGGCCGTACTTAAATGTACTGTCTTCGTCGCCTCATCCTTGCCGCCTTGTGCTCCTGTTTATAAAAAATTAGAATTAGTGGGGGTAATGCCACTGTTTTCTGTCAAAAAATTTGCTGACGAAGGCTTGTTGGATCCAGCTGATGTGCCAGTAATACAGGAGCTGCGTGATTACAACCCCCTATTGTTTGATTTTGTACTGAAGCGGCATCTGCGCCTGGAAACCACAGAAGGCATAAAAAAATTTCCCCCCGCAATCTTTGCTACCCGTGCTTTTTTTGCACGGCCTACACGATCTAAATCACTATGATTTCTCACAACCGCCGCCCCACTCTCAACCTGCCGTTAATGTCGCTACCCATGTGGTCAGTGCTGATCGCGCAATTTTTCTCAGCACTTGCGGACAATGCAATTTTAATCGCTGCTATCGCCATTGTTAAATCACAAGGATTGCCCAATCTTGTCCCGTTGCTACAGGAATCTTTTATTGCCCCCTTTATTTTACTCGCGCCATTTGTCGGGCAAATATCAGATGGTTTTCCCAAAGGGCGCGTCATGTTGTTTGGCAACTCGCTCAAGCTGGCGGGCGCGACCGCCATGCTGTCTGGCATTAATCCGATTAGCGCATACGCTTTAATCGGAATCGGCGCAGCCGTTTATTCGCCCGCCAAATACGGCATTCTGTCGCAAATGTTTGCGCCCGCATCACTCGTGCGCGCAAACGGCATGATGGAAGGCTCGACCATCGTCGCGATTTTAATGGGCGTAGTGCTCGGCGGCTGGCTGGCCGATCAATCACTGGACTGGGCATTTACAGGCGTGATGGCAGCGTACACCCTGGCACTGCTCGCCAACTTATTTATCCCGCGTCTGCCCGTAGAAAAAACCCTCGTGGACTTCAACCCATGGTCGCTCATCAAACAATTTTTTGCTTCGCTATTCCTGCTCTTTAAAAATGCAGACTCGCGTTTCAGCCTGCTAGGCACGGCAGTATTCTGGGGCAGCGGCACCACCTTGCGCCTGATGTTATTCGCCTGGGTGCCCGCCGCCCTACTCATTACCGACAATCAAACCCCCGCCAATCTGATGGGAGCGGTTTCCATCGGCATCGTACTCGGCGCAGTGGGCGCGGGACTGTGGGTATCGTTGGCCAACGTCAATCGTGCGCTGATGGGTGGCCTGCTGCTGGGCCCCGCCGTACTGGCACTTATTTTTGTGCACGATTTTTATTTCGCCGCTGTGGTCATGGTCGCGATTGGTTTATGTGGCGGCTTTTTCGTCGTACCGCTAAACGCCCTGCTACAAGAACGTGGCCACGAAACCATCGGTGCAGGCAACGCGCTGGCAGTGCAGAATTTTACGGAGAACTTGGCGATGCTGTGCTTCGTCGGCGGTTATAGTTTCGCGGCTACAATGGGGGTAGCTATCAACACCATCATTATCGGGTTCGGTTCAATCTTATTAGTGGCGATTAGCGTGTTGGCAGTTTTTAGAATGCGGCATTTATCGGCTGCCGCGTAGCAAGCACGCTGCAAATACCAAAATCGTGAAAAACAGGGTAATTTGTTACAACATTGGAGGAGTGAAGACAGGGGAAGTATTATTTGCAGGCAAACATGCGTTTGACTACAAGATTTATACTTTTACAGGTGTTCTAACATTAGCCAGCTCATACCAAGCAGTATGCCCGCTAGCAGCGCAATGCCGCTGAGCAATAAAGCCCTTTTGACCAACGATTTGTACTTTAAACCATGCGACGCAAGTTCGCTATCCCGAATTGCTGCTTGCACATGTTTTTTTTCGATGTGATGCGTGTTGTCGATAAAAGCTGCCAACAGAGATTTATCAGCTAGCACATTGACGCGTCGCATGAGCCCGTCAGACGCGGCATTGATGAGATTGACTATGGCGGGAGAGAATACATTGGGTCCCCGATAGCCAGCAGTACGCATCCTGAAAAGCAGATAAGATTCAATGATATTTTTTGAAAGCGGCAATATGCTGAAGTGATGCACGATGCGATCTTTAAGTTGGCGCATATTCGGTTGATTGAGCTTATCATTTAGTTCAGGCTGGCCAAACAGTACGATTTGGATCAGCTTATGGTCGCCGATTTGCAAATTGTACAGTAGACGTAATTCTTCCAAAGTATCCAGCGGCATGGCATGTGCTTCGTCAACCAGTACGACGACGCGCACATTTTCTTTAGATTTTTTTTCAAGCAAGTTTTGAAGAGCCTGCATGATGATATTTACGCGCTGCCCTTCCAGATTCAGCCCCAGCCCCAACCCATCTGCCAGCGCGTGCAGCAATTCATCGCGGGACAAACTGGGGTTGGCTAGGTACACCGCTTCAACTTTATGTTGTTGTAATTTTTCCAGCAACATACGGCACAGCATGGTTTTTCCGCTGCCCACTTCGCCCGTCACTTTGATAATGCCTTCACCCTCGACAATGGCATAAATCAGGGCATCCAGTATCTCAGCGCGATTGGCACCGGGGAAAAAAAGTCGGTGACAGGGGTGATTCTAAAGGGTGCTTCTTTCAGTCCGAAGTGATCTAGATACATGCTAAATTTTTCCTATGCCCAAGTTTTTAATTATTATGAACGCGGCTGCTAGTTAGTTCCCATCCAGAAACATAACAAATTGATTTTATTTAACAAAAGCTGATTATTTGAGTGGAAAAGCCTAGCGGAAATGCGTATGATTGCAGTCAAACCATTGATTACAAACAAACAACACAACCGCTAGGGTATCCAAAATG
>CANJMS010000058.1 GCA_947475825.1 Nitrosomonadales bacterium | reverse complement strand
TTTTTTACATCCACTTTTCTCTCGGGCGCGCCGCGTGGCAAATCTCGCTCAATCCCCGCAAGTCCCGATCCCGCATAACGGTTGCGCCAGCGCGAAACCTGCACCCGACCCACGCCCAACTCATCCGCAATATCTTTGTTTTGCCACCCATCCGCTGACAGCAGCACGATGCGGGCGCGCTGCGCCTGTCTCACGCTGGTGATTTTAGATTTCACCAGCCTCGTCAATTCTTCTCGCTCTTTCTTCATCAGTGTAATTTCAGTAGCTACTCGCATTTACATTCTCCATTCGATTGGCAATCGAACGGTTCGGCTGGTTTAATTCGCTTAAGTTCCCTCAAGAGTGCAACACTACACTAGCGAAGGGAATAACCATTCGCGTCGTCACCTTTCTTGCATCCCATCCCGCAAAGCCGAATGCGCGACCATGCGGGACTTAATCAGAGGTTCCTTAGTTGACAGGCAACATTTAACGCAGGTAGAGTTGTGCCACATCAATGTGTTTAGAGATTTTCTTTGGTGGTGTTCTTTGCAGGCAGTTTTTTTCTTTCTCAATCTCTATCAAAAGCATTTCAACTCTCATTTAATAAGGGGTCTAAAAATCATGAAGAAAATAATTTTTTCTGCACTGGCTGGATTGTTGGCAATGATTTCTTTAACACAGCAGGCATCGGCTGTTCCGGCTTTTGCACGGCAAACAGGCATGGCTTGTGTGGCATGTCATCAACAACATTTTCCAGTATTAATATCTTTGGACAGTCATTTAAAGCGGGTGGTTATTCCATGATAGGGCTGGAAGCAGAGCATCCTATTAAAGGCAACTACCTGTCGATTCCAGGTGACTTAAATGCCGCTTTGTTCCTTAAAGGACGTTATGTGAAAACCAATGGTAAAGACCCGGCCAATACTGTTTCCGGTACGACTACCAACAGTGGCGAATGGCATATCCCGGATGAATTCAGTTTATTCTTCGGTGGACGCATTGCAAGCAACATGGGTTTTGTGTTTGAGGGCAACACTGGATCTCCTGCCGGCTTGATAGCAGGTTTTAAAATGCCTACGCTGTTTGATGTGGGCGATGTGAAGCTGGGTATTACACCTTACATGACCGATGCACTAGGACCATTCTACGGCTATGACCTTTCCAGCACAGGTCAAACTCACGGTGTACGTTGGGCTGAGCATGCACTGGATATCTCCGCCCAGCAGTATACGGGCATGGGTGCGGGGCCCGCGACAGGCTTCGCATTCAGCGCGCAACATGAATTGGGATATATAAGCTTCAGCCGTTTTTCCCCCAACTTTCTCGCACCGGAAGGTGCGCGAGGCGCGGGTGGCACAGCGGTGGCATTCAAATCGAACCTGTTGCGTGTAGCCGCCACACCCTCTGTGGGAGATTGGGATGTACAAGTGGGTTTAGGCTTGATCGGTGGGACGAATTATGTTGCTGCGAATACACCACTTATACCAACATGCGATACAAATGTGTTGCAAACATGCGATCCAAATCCGATCGCTGCTCCTACTGTTGTAGCTACCGACAAAGTTGACACCAAAGCGCATTCGCTGGATTTTCAAGCCTTCGGCAAAGTGGGTACGCATGACCTGAGTTTGTATGCAACCTATGCGGTTGTGCCTTATGTAGCACCCACGGGCGCAACAGCAGGCAATGCCTATCATGCTGTTGCTGGCACTGGCGCGAACGATGTCAAGGCTTTCACTATTGGGGCTGAATACAGTGTGGTTCCGCAACTCCTGCATTTGGGTGGGGCTTATCGCAACGCCAAAAATGGCGACGTAGCTGCGTTGGATGGTGACAACTCCATTACTTTAACGGCCATATATAATTTCCGTCAAAACGTAACGATGCAGATTAACCACAGTATGCACAGTGGTTCTTCATACAATGCAGGCGGCGCGAATGATACGACATTGGCGACGCATAACGGCAAAAGCTTGACCACATTCATGCTGGCTACCGCGTTTTAATTCAGGTTTGTGTCATGGTAAGAGAGCAGGATGAAATTGCTCTTTTTAGTGGGTAAAGTAATTGACACATGAAATAAGAAACAGGGGGGATTCCGGTCTCCCCTGTTTTTTTTGAGGTCATTTTGATGCATCAAGGCCTGTTGACTGTGTATATGAGCGGTGGCAGGACAAGGCGAGGGCAGGAGAGAAAGCGTAGCTTACCAGGGAGGCATTTTGAGCCTTTGAATAATGCAGCTGTGCCAAGCGTAATAGCTTTGCATAACTGTTCTTATGAAGAGCAGCTCACTTCGATATGCTGCGCCCAGTCCGGCGCAGGCGCAGCATATTTTGCCATGTCAGGTTGTTCGTCGAAAGGCTTGCGGAGCAGTTTCAGCAAAATATCAATCTCGGAAAAATCTCGATCCTGCTGCGCTTTTTCAATGGCTACTTGCGCCAGATAATTGCGTAAAACATATTTTGGATTGATTTTGTTCATTTGTGTGCTGCGTGCTTGCGACGATGCGGTTTCATTTTTTAGGTGTTGGCGATATTCATTTGCCCATCTGTCGAAAGCTTCGCGATCGATGAATTGATCTCGCAACTGATCATTTTGTTCATCTGGTGCAGCGTTAAAGTTGCTCAATGCACGAAAAAAATTAGTGTAGTCCACCTGGCTGGTACGCATTAATTTGAGTAGTGACCATGCGAGTGAAAAATCCTGATTGTTTTGAGCGAGTCCCAGCTTTTGGTTCATCAGGGTTATGTAGGTGTCATTGAATATTGTGCTGTAATTGCCCAGCGCGTATTGAAGGTCTGCTTCAGGGATGAGCGGCGTCAAGGTTTCTGCCAGTGCGGACAGATTCCAATAACCAATCTCGGGCTGCTGGTCAAAGGCATAACGACCACTTTCGTCGGAGTGATTGCAGACATATTTTGGGTTATAACTTTCCATAAATCCGAATGGACCGTAATCAAAAGTCAGTCCGAGTATGGACATATTGTCAGTATTCATCACCCCGTGCGCGAAACCTACCGCCTGCCATTGCGCCATGAGTTTTGCAGTGCGGGTAATGACTGTATTCAGGAATTGTAAATATTGATCAGCTGCGTTGGTGACTTCAGGAAAGTGCCGCGCAATAACGTAGTCGGCAAGGGCACTGATCTGTGTGTACTGCCTGCGATAATAAAAAACCTCAAATGAACCAAAGCGCACGTGCGAGGGGGAGAGTCGCGTTAAGACGGCAGCAGTCTCCGTTGTTTCGCGATAGACTCTGGCATCACTGCCCACAACACATAAGGAGCGGGTAGTGGGAATACCCAGACCATGCATGGCTTCTGAACATAAATATTCGCGTATGCTGGAACGCAATACAGCGCGGCCATCTCCTCGACGTGAATAAGGTGTGATGCCCGCACCTTTAAGTTGTACATCCCAATATTCACCTGCTTTATTTTTAATTTCGCCCAGCAAAATGGCTCGGCCATCGCCGAGTTGTGGCACAAAGTGCCCGAATTGATGCCCCGCATACAACATCGCCAATGGCGAACTGCCGGGCAGCAAGCGATTGCCACTAAAATACTCGACGAAGTCTTCACGTTGGGCTTCCGCACTATTTAAATCTATCAAGTCAGTCGCCTCGTTATTAAAGCTAACCAAGTAGGGGTGCGGCAGAGGCATGGGATGCACGCGGCTGTAAAAATGCTCGGGCAGACGTGCAAACGTGTTGTCGAAATTAAGTTGCGCCAGTGTATTCATGTTTGAATTATGTCGGGTGAGCTCGTAAATTGTCTCCGATGTGGACAACAATAACAGACTTTTTTGGGCTAAAGTTAAGACCCGTTGTGTGTAAATTAGTGCGCGATATATTTATTCGGGATAGTTATAATGACAGTGATACATGAAATTGTATCTGGGCGTGAATGGCTTTTATGACCTTGTATAGATTGGTACTGGGAAAGCTGAGTCTAAAACATCATATAAATCGGGAGAGTAAATGATAATTAAAGCATGTATGACTGCCGCAACCTTGTTAATGATCAGTACATCCGTAATCGCAGCGGATAAGGGTTCAATTTTGGGTGAGGTAAAGGACCGGGCAGCTGGGCAGACCACAACAGATGGCAAAGCTGCGTTAGGCAGTGCGACCAAACCAGCTACAGGTATCAAGCTAAATACGCAACATGCAAGCACAGGGACGACTGATGGCGCAGCCGTACAAAATCAAATTAACAATCAGCCTAATACTAATGAACAACCTGCGGCAGGCCAACATAGTGATGATGAGCATCGTGGGAGTGGTCGGCATGGTGATGATGCACATCGTGGACATGGCAAACATGGTGGAGATAAGCATTCTCACAACCGGAAAGAGAAGGGAAAACATAAGAGCCATGATCACGATGAAAGAAAAAATAGGGGTAGGCATGATGATGACCATCATGACAACCATGACAACAGAGACCAGAGTAAGCATGAAGAGAGTCATGATCAAGATAGCCATGATTAAAGCTGGGCGCACTCAATAACCAACCTCAACTGCGCACAGGTTGTAGGTAATAAAAAAGGCACCGATTACTCGGTGCCTTTTTCTATTCAGTTAGCGCATCGCTAAAATCTTAGCGATTGCCGTTACCCCCACGATTAAAGGTTTGGAATTGTCCACCCGTGCGGCGCGCTTGCCCGGTTGAGTTGGGGCCTGCGGACTGGGGTCTGGTGGAGTGATGTCCCGTAGTGTTGTGACCAGCCGTATTCGCACCAGCTGTTCTGGCATTGCCATTGGCAGGACGCGCGCTATCGCCGAAACGATTGTGAGACTGACCTTCGCGACGTGTGTTGCTTGGATGGCCATGACGACTATCGCTAGGCGTATGGCGTGCAAAACCTCCTGGCTTGGCGCGAGTATTAGAGGGTTGCGAACGCGGCTTGAACTTTGGCTCTAATCCAGGGATGGTATGGGCAGTGATACTTTGTCCAGTGTAACGCTCAATTTTTTGCAGATTGCCTGAGTCACGACCTGACGCAAACGATACTGCAATGCCAGAAGAACCCGCACGTCCGGTACGACCGATGCGGTGTACATAATCTTCGGCAGCTTTCGGCAAATCAAAGTTAATCACGTGTGAGATACCCGGGACATCAATGCCGCGTGCAGCCACATCGGTTGCTACCAAAATACGCACGCGACCACTACGCAGGCTGGTTAATGTGCGATTACGTTCGCGTTGATTCATATCACCATGCAAGGGTGCAGCAGAGTGGCCTTGTGACATCAGTTTATCAGCCAGTGCATCGGCATCGCGTTTAGTAGCGGTGAAAACCACTGCTTGGGTCATCGCTTCATCGCGTAACAGATGATCGAGCACGCGACCTTTATGTGCCATGTCATCTACATATATCAGGCGTTGATCGATGTTCTCGTGACGAGCTTGCGCGGCGGTAATGCTGATGCGCTTAGGGTCTTTCAGCAGACGTTTAGCCAAGCCGCCAATCATGCCATCCAGGGTGGCCGAAAACAGCAGAGTTTGACGGGTAGCAGGAGTGGCCGCAGCAATGCGTTCCACATCATCAATAAAACCCATGTCCAGCATACGGTCTGCTTCATCCAGCACCAACATTTCCAGACGAGAAAAATCAATACGACCGCGTTCAATGTGGTCAATCAAACGACCGGGTGTCGCCACCAGAATATCAACTGGACTGGATAGCAATTTATTTTGTAGCGGGTAAGGCATACCACCCAGAATGCTGACCACTTTCAGACGCATACTCTTGCCGTATTTGGCTGCAGCATCCGAAACTTGTTGAGCTAATTCGCGGGTCGGAGTCAGCACTAATACGCGTGGACCTTTGCTGTGTACAGCAGGTGGCTGAGCGATGCGATGCAGTGCGGGTAAAATAAATGCAGCAGTTTTACCTGTGCCAGTTTGAGCAGATGCCATTAAATCATGGCCTGCCATGACAGTTGGAATAGCCTCGGCCTGAATAGGTGAAGGTGTGGTGTAGCCAGACTCTTCAACTGCTTTAAGAATGTTCGGATGCAAGCCTAACGCTGCAAAACCGTTATCGGCAGAAGCCGGCGCGGCAGTAATGGATAGACTGGTAATAGGTTTAGCAATGCTGGGTTTGGCAATAATAGGCTTGGCGATAATAGGCTTCACAATAATTGGCTTGGGATTGGTATGGGTTATATTTTCAGTTGACACGTAAATTCCTTAATTAAGTAAAAATGTATACAGCCAAACTTTGGATGCATACAGATGGGCGCTTGCTCGGCTAAAAAGCCAAGCAATAAAATTCAGTAGGGGGGTTTAGACTCTACCGGCGCATAAACATCGTCGCTAACCGGTAAAAAGCAGGACTTTATCCCACAGGGGGACAATGTAAAACAGCCTGAAAGGTCAGATAACGATGGACTAACGTTGCACGAACATCGCAACGAGGCGCGCATTATACCCAGATAAAAATATATAGCAAAAAATATTTGCTATAAGAATTAGCACAGCCTTGCTATGTGCTAGAATGCGCGCCCTTTAGTTTCGCCTAGGTAGTAAATTATGTCCCGCGCACTTCGTAACATCGCCATCATCGCTCACGTAGATCATGGAAAAACTACACTTGTAGATAAGCTCCTGTCGCAGACCTCGACCTTCGCCGCGCATCAGCACGTAGCCGAGCGGGTGATGGATAGCAACGATCTTGAAAAAGAACGCGGCATTACCATTTTGGCGAAAAACTGCGCCGTGGAATATGAGGGTGTGCATATCAATATTGTGGACACACCTGGTCACGCCGATTTCGGCGGCGAAGTGGAGCGCGTGCTGTCGATGGTGGATGGCGTGCTGCTACTGGTAGACGCAGTAGAAGGGCCGATGCCACAAACGCGCTTTGTGCTGCGTAAGGCATTGGCATTGGGTTTACGTCCCATTGTGGTAATCAACAAAATTGATCGCCCCGGCGCGCGTCCAGAATGGGTAGTCGATCACACCTTTGATTTATTCGACAAACTCGGTGCGACCGAGGCGCAAATGGATTTCCCGGTAGTGTATGCCTCGGCCATCAATGGCTATGCGATGACTGATTTAGCCAAGCCGAGCAAAGATATGCGTCCTCTGTTTGATGCGGTACTCAAGCATGTGCCTGCCCCCGGTGGCGATATGGACGGGCCTTTGCAATTTCAAATTTCCGCGTTGGATTATTCCAGCTTTGTTGGTCGTATCGGTGTCGGGCGCGTCACGCGCGGGCGCATCAAGCCGGGTCAGGAAGTAATGATACTCAATGGCGATAAGCCGCCTAAAAAAGCGCGGGTCAATCAAGTGTTGGGTTTTCAAGGTATCGAGCGCGTGCAGATGAATGAAGCCGGCGCGGGCGATATTATTCTAGTGAATGGGATTGAAGATATTGGTATCGGCGTAACGCTGGCCGACATGAATCAACCCGAAGCATTGCCCATGCCTAAAGTGGACGAGCCAACATTGACCATGACTTTTCAAGTCAACAATTCGCCCTTGGCTGGACAGGAAGGCAAGTTTGTTACCAGTCGCCAGATTCGTGATCGTCTCAATAAAGAATTATTGGTGAACGTTGCCTTGCGTGTAGAAGATACTGCCGAGACGGATTCGTTTTTGGTTTCGGGGCGTGGCGAGTTGCACCTGACTATTTTGCTGGAGACCATGCGCCGCGAAGGATTTGAATTGGCGGTTTCCAAGCCGCGTGTGGTGTTTCGCACCATTAACGGCGAGCAATGCGAGCCCTATGAAATGCTCACCGTCGATGTGGAAGAAATCAATCAGGGCGCAGTGATGGAAGAGCTAGGCCGTCGTCGCGGTGACCTGCAAGACATGCAATCTGATGGCCGGGGTCGCGTGCGATTGGAATATCGCATTCCAGCGCGTAGCCTGATTGGCTTTCAAGGCGACTTCATGACCATGACCCGTGGCACCGGACTCATCTCACATGTGTTCGATGACTACGGCCCGGTTAAACCCGACATGCCCGGTCGTCATAATGGTGTGTTGATTTCGCAGGACAATGGCGAGGCTGTTGCTTATGCACTGTGGAAACTGGATGATCGTGGCCGCATGTTTGTCAGCCCCGGCGACAAATTATACGAAGGCATGGTCATCGGTATCCATAGCCGCGATAACGACTTGGTGGTCAACCCCATCAAAGGCAAACAACTCACCAACGTGCGCGCCTCCGGCACCGATGAGGCCGTGCGTCTCACCACGCCAATCAAACTCACGCTGGAGTCTGCGGTGGAATTTATCGACGATGATGAATTGGTGGAAATTACCCCGCAATCTATCCGCGTGCGTAAACGTTATCTGACAGAGAACGAACGCAAGAGGGCAGGGCGGTAAGTTGAATTAGCGAGTAGTACATTCACACCATGTCAATGAACTCCGCTGTGGGTACGTCTGCCTGACGCAAGATTCCCGCGAGCGTTCCGACTTTTACTTCGCTATGTAGCGGCACTACGCAGCCCTTGGAGCCACGTCGCATGATGACATGGCTGCCGGATTGCCGAACTTGCACAAAACCCAAACGCTCAAGTGCCTTGACAATCGCCGCCCCAGAAGTGCGCGGCAGTTTAGGCATGTGCTGGGAGGCTGAATATAGTTACTACTGGGTGACCGGGAGCAGGTAGCGGAAACTCGGATAAATAGAGCGCGGTTGCTTCTTTCAGGTTGGCAACAGCTTCCTCTACAGTTTCGCCTTGAGTGGTAGTACCAGTTTCTGGGTTCAGTGCGATGTATCCGCCCTCTTCGGCGGGAGTAAGAACAGCAGTCAGTTCCATGATGATACCTCCAAAAAAATACAGTTCCATTGTCGCACATTCCATAGAAAATGCGATAAGCGTAGTGAAATGTGAATGACTACTTTGGGAGCGGCGTAGAGATCACCGATTATCATTAAGGAGAAATATTATGGCTAAAAAAGTATTACCTGCAATCCATCCAGGCGAATACTTGAGCGAAACTTTAAGCGAATTAAATATTTCACAAGCAGAGTTTGCCCGGGTGATTGGTGTGTCGCCTATGCGTATTTCACATGTTGTTAAAGGGTTGCGCCCAGTAACGGCGGAGCTGGCCTTGCTGTTTGGACGTGCCTTTGAGCAGACTCCGCAGTATTGGCTTAACCTGCAAGCAAATTATGATCTGAAAATGGCGGAGGCCAGCTTGGGGAAACTGCTCAAGCAAGTTCATGCGCTGTCACATGCGTGATTTATACATGGCGACAGAAATCATAGCGAGCGGTTCGGGGGCGGGGGAGGCCAGCGCGCAGCGACCGAAGCATACACAGCAGTATGTGAGGATCGCGAGTACTGCCCGACCCTGCCCCCGAATTGCGCAGTAGATTTATATTGCTATGTATAGTTTGCGTAGAATGAGCCGATGTAGGGACGGTGGTGTCAACTTCTCAAGCTTGAAGAGCTTAGAGAATTGCCTACACCCTGCGGGTGCGAGAACCTCTGCGAGGCCTTTGGTGCATCGTTCAAGATTAGCTATGTAAGTTGCGGCTGAATGAAATGAAGCCCAGCGTGAGACGTGGAAAGTTGTGTGATGATGCATCCGGTATTGCGAGATGTTGAGCTTCGCAGACTCAGCCGTAACCTACAGTCCAACTTACCGAATTGACATAAGGACAGACGCGCTCTAGGCAAGAGTTGAAACGCGCCTGCCAAGTAATTACTTCATCTTGTGGCCTGCCGTTACCTGCTTCTTATGCGCTGCGAAGGCGGCAAGGACTTCTCCCTTCTCATGCGCAGGCACTTTGAAGAAGTCAAGTGTGCGCCCTAGCTCGGCCGCGACCTCGTCGAATTCTTCTGGTGAGATTTTGAGGTCACGATGCGCCTCCTCAAGACCTAAATGAGTTTTACCCGGCTTTGTTGCCGAGAATTTGAACGGCCCGCCTGAGACCTCGCAGACCCACAGGGTGCGCATGAACTTGAGACCCGGCAACCGGCCCAAGTTCTTCGTGTGCCACTCTCGGAGGGCTGGGTTCTTCGAAGTCTCCCCAACGATCGGGTTTTTTACAATCGCGTTGCTAAAGTGGTCAACTACTGCGGCGATAGCGAAGACACCGCCAAGTCGTTCATACAGACTCTTCTCGGTCTCCGGAGCAGCTTGCAGCGGCAGTGCCAATGCCACCATGAATAGAGACACTATTGCGATTAAGAACTTTTTCATAATAAAACTCCTTGATGTGAATTACCGTGCCGGAAATACGACACGCGTAAAAAGTTTGCATGTAAGGCGAAGATGTATCTGTTCGCCAGCGCACATAGGGTGAGAGACATGCTGGAGCCTAAGGAACAAAGTTGAGCGACACCCCCGCAAACCGCTTGCGTTTATGGCAGGCGAGCAGGGCATCTGACATTGTCCCCTTGTGGGACAACGTAGTAAAAAGTGACATCGAGCCTGTCATGCAAGCTGTCCAGTGGGGCGCAGCCGTGAGTGTAACGAGCGGTGTTCGCTCTAACGTTAAGTAGATGGCAAAAATGCCGCATAAGCTGGCTTTTGATGCCGTGTAATCGGGGCATGGATTTATACCTCTGTGTTCATTAATTTCACGATCATCCTAACAGGCAATAGTTTCATGAACAACGGATTTCCCCAATAAAATCTAACCCAAATACGCCGCCAACACTCGCTCGTTTTTATTCATCTCGCTCGGCAATCCTTCCAGCACAATTTTGCCATGTTCCATGACATACACATAATCCGCCACCTCCAGTGCGCTACGGGCAAATTGTTCGACCAATAATAAGGTGATGCCAGCGGCTTTAAGTTGGCGAATAATTTTGAAAACTTCCTGCACCAGTACGGGGGCGAGTCCCATTGAGGGTTCGTCCAGCAGCATTACTTTGGGTTGCGCCATGAGCGCGCGGCCTATGCTGAGCATTTGTTGTTCGCCGCCGGACAGTGTGCCTGCCACTTGGTTTTTGCGTTCGTGCAGGCGCGGAAATAATTCATAGATGCGATTTAATTCTGCGGCGGCGTGTTTGCGAAATCCAAACAGTGCTGGCAGTCGGCTGTATGCGCCGAGCAGTAAATTATCTTCGACGGAGAGCGGGCCGAATACTTTGCGCCCTTCTGGTGAGTGTGCCAATCCCAGCCGCGCAATGGCTGCACCATCGTAGCCTTGCACTTCTTGATTGTTGAGAATGATGCGCCCTTGAGTCGGTTTTATCATGCCTGATATAGCGCGCATGGTGGTGGTTTTGCCCGCGCCATTTGCGCCGATTAGCGCGACTATTTTGCCCGCTTCTACTTTCAGTGAAACCCCGTGCAGCACTTCGCTGCTGCCATAGCCTGCATGTATATTTTCAACTCTCAGCATTCAGGACACCTCAAAAAAGTCAAATTTCTTCACAATACTTCGTTGCTCACAAAAATTTTTTCCTTATATACAAAACGTATACCGCGTCAACATTTTGTGTTCGCGCCTCGTCTTGATTGGAACTTTGGCTTTTTGAGATGCACTTGGTTGTTTTTATTTACATTGCTTAATGTGTATCAACCGCTGCTCCCAGATACGCTTCGATCACTTGCGGGTCACGCTTCACTTCTTCCGGCGTGCCCTGTGCGATTATTTTTCCGCCATCTAATACAGTCACCAGGTCGCATAATTCGCTCACCACATCCATGTGATGTTCGATCAAAACGATAGTTATGCCGCGCTGATGGATCTGTTTGATGATTGCGATGAGCCGTTGCACATCCGGTTGCGCCAGTCCGGCAGCCGGTTCATCTAAAATAAGCAAGTCTGGTTTACGCGCCAGTGCCCGCGCGATTTCTAAAAATCGCTGCGCGCCGTAGGGGATATTTTTTGCTGGGGTGCGCGCATAGTCGGTCAAACCTACCAACGCCAATAATGCCTGTGCATCGGCTTGAGCGCGCCGCTCATCTGCGCGGCCAAAGCCCAGCAGCAGCAGTGGAAGGGGGCAGTGATAGGTATCTTTCAGCGCCAGCATGACATTTTCTAGCGCGGATAATTCGCCAAACAATTGCAGATTTTGAAAAGTGCGTGCGATGCCAGTGCGTGCCACTTGGTACAAACTGCCGTGCGGCAAGGCCTTGCCATGCAGTAGCAGCGTGCCTGCGGTGGGACGATATAAGCCCGAGATGACATTGATCGCCGTGCTTTTCCCCGAGCCATTCGGGCCGATTAAACCGTGAATGTGCCCGCTGTGGATGCTGAAAGAAATATCATCCACGGCTTTGATGCCACCAAAATAGCATTTCAAATTGCGGATTTCCAGCAAGGTTTCGCCATGTGCCAATTTTGTTTTCAGCACGTCATCCAATGGTGATGGTGTGGCTAAAACAGGCGGCGCAATGCGGAATAAATGCGACAAAAACCGCGTGATAAATCCAATTAACCCATCCGGTAAACCGAGCACTACTGCAAACAGTAGCAGCGCAAAAATGGCTTTGCGCCAATCCTCTATATTTTGTGCGAGCATGCTGCCAGCCAGTAGCAGAGCCATGGCCGCAACCGGGGGGAAAGTTTGGAAGGGCTTGTTGCGCGCATCATGGCGGTTGATGGTAACGATGCTGAATAATAATCCTGTGGCTGATACGATTTGAAAGACCAGACGATTGGATAGCAGATTTGGCAGTAACACGATCAACGTTGCGCCGAGTAACGCGCCCCATAAACTTTTGCGTCCACCCAGCACCACGCCGAGTAACAGAATAACCATGAGCTCATAAGTGAAACTTTGCGGTTGCAAATATAGAAAATTAAACGCATACAAGCCACCGGCCAGGCTACCCAAAGCCGCGCCGATAGCGAACGCGGCGATTTTGTAGTGATACACGCCAATACCCATCGCATTGCTGGCGATAGGGCTGTCGCGCAGTGCTTCAAACGCACGCCCCCAGTTGGAGGTAAGCAGATTGCGCATGATCAGCCACACTACAGCGAGGAATATCAGGCACAGCCAATAAAATGCGGACGCATCCAAACTCCAGCCAAACAGATGCGGACGGTTGATGGACAGGCCTTGCGCGCCACCTGTCCACGCTTCCAATTCGTTTAAGGTGATGACGGTGAGCGCGGAAAAACTCAGTGTAGCCAGGGCAAATTGTGGGCCTTCAAGGCGCAGCGCGGGGATGGCTAACAGCGCGCCTAAAATTAATCCGACTAACAAACTGCCTGTTAGCGCACTTAATAAATTTAATTCCAGCAGCGACACGCCTAGTCCCGCTGCATATGCGCCCAAAGCCAGGAAAGCGGCATGACCCAAATTCACCTGCCCCAGATACCCCACGCTGACATCCAACCCTATGAGCAGAATAGCGTAGATAGCCAGCAGTGTGAGCAACCCCAGTGCATAAGTGCTATTGACCAGCACAGGCATGGCGGCAAGCAGCGTCAATACTAATAGCTCTGCGCCGCGAATGAAGAGAAGACGTTTGAACATACTAAACTTTGCGCGAAACCGCGTGGCCAAAAATTCCATTTGGGCGCAATGCCAGTGCGAGAATTAATAAAATAAGTCCGGGTGCTTCGCGCCAGCCGCTGCCTATGTAGAAGCTGGCCAGGCTTTCCAGTGCGCCTAAAAATAAGCCCGTTAAAATAATGCCCATGCCAGAATTTAAGCCCGCCACCACAGCCACAGCAAATGCCTTGAGGATAAGAGCGGCAGCCATCGTGGGGCCAACGGTAGTAATCGGTGCAACGAGCATGCCCGCCATTGCGGCAACCATGCCGGATAATCCATAAGACAGCATGATGATGCGCGTGGCTGAAATGCCCATGAGTTCAGCTGCATCGCGATCAGCAGAGACAGCGGCAAATGCTTTGCCGAGTAAAGTGCGACGCTTGAAAAGCTCGATGATTCCCATGATTGTTAGCACGCCGAGGGCAATTGAAATTTCCAGAGGCGTGATGCTGATATTAAAAATGCTTATGGCATCAGCCGAGATGGGCGTGGGGAAAGGGCGATCATCGCGCCCATAAAGATTTTCTGCGACTGAAAAACCAAGCAAACCGAAAATCACGGTTAACAAAATCCACCCTTCATTTTTTTGCTCCAGCGCGAGGCGAACGGCGGTGCGTTCAACCACCAAACCCAGCGCTGTACCAAACAGTAATCCACCCATCACCACTACAGCAAAAGGCAGGCCGCGATCAATCAGGCTTAAGCTGAAAAATGCCGACAGCATGACCAGTTCGCCTTGACCAAAATTAATGCTCTTGCTGGTCGCATAGGTAAGTTGAAAGCCATAAGCAATGAGGGTGTAGACGAGGCCCATCAATGCACCACTAAGGGTAAGTTGGGTGATGATTGAAAAGTCAGTAAGCATTATTCCAATTCCATTTTATCAGTGCTACTGTGTTGGCTTCCGCGCTTGCTCCTAGCCGTACTAATTTGTACTGTCTTCGTCGCTCGCTTGTCGCCGCCTTGTATCACTTTCAAACTGGAATTGGAATTACACAGTGGAGAGAGGTGAGCAAAGTTGAAATACGAAGTCATCCGGGATTTGTGGCACAGCAAGATTGAGGCTATTTCAGATTTTTGGCCAGCCGCGCGCGATCAGCTTCATAGGCGAATACCACCCGACCATCGCTCACCATTCCCATTACTACATGCTCGCGCCGGAAGGCTTCATGAGTTTGAGGGTTGCTGGCATCCCAAGTGCTAAATGGCTGCTTCCATGTAGCGATTACACCGGGCACTGGCTCGCGTAAATTTTCCAGCGCGAGCTTAATTTTTTTGGTATCGGTGCTCTGTGCTTGTTTGGCGGCAGCGGCGAAAAGCAGCACGGCATCGTAGCCCTGTGCGGCGGAGACAGGCGAGGGAATACGACTGACGTTATAGGTCTTGTAATAATTCGCAATGAAATTTTTAACGCGCGGAGCGGTTGCTTCTTCAATGAAGGTTTGCGGCATCATTGCACCATTGCTATTTTTTCCTGCATTATCTATAAAGTTGGACATGGATAATGCCCACCCACCGATCAACGGTAGCTTGATATTATTCTTGGACATGCCATTGGCAATGGCTGCCAGTTCAGGACCTACGCCCCAGATTAAAATCGCCTGCGCGCCGGATGTGCGTGTACGCAAAAGTTGCGCGGTCATATCTTTGTCGCCTACGTTAAATTTTTCAGTGGTGACCACTTCCAATTTATTACCCTGTAATTTTATTTGTGCCAATAAATCTTCGCGACCCGACGCGCCGTAGTTAGAAGAATCATGCAGAAGCGCGACTTTGGTGAAATTACGTTTAATGGCTTCTTCTACTACCATGGCGGCTTGTATGCCATCGTGTGCGGCAAAACGAAAAATGGATAAATCCTTCATCCCTGCCTTGCTCCACTGCAACATGGAGGCAGACCCAGCTGCCGGCGTAATAATTTTAGTGATGCCGCGCTCTTGAAAATGTTTGTCGCCTGAAATGGCGACCCCGGTGTTGACCGTACCGATCACGCCAGACAATTCAGACATAGAAGACAGCTCCTGTGCGATTAACGCGCCTCTATCATTTTTTCCTTCATCATCGCGTTCGATTATTTCAATGCGGAATTTCTTATTGTTTACGCTAATACCTCCTGCAGCATTGATTTCGCTGATGGCAAGTTTCGCACCGTCACGCATAGACGTTCCCATGGGAGCCGAGCCACCGCTGAACGGCCCGGTGAGCGCGAGCTTCAAGGTATCTTCTGCCTGAGCCAGCGGGCTTATCAACGATGCCAGAACGAGTGTTGCCAGAGTGCGTATCAGGAAAGGTGAGGTGAAGATTTTTTGCATGAAGATTTATCCGGTGTTCTAATGAGGTTAATAGAGTGATATTGAAAATTGTGAGTGGGGGAATGATAACTCCAAAATGAACCAGGAATGAATGAAAAACTTCCATTACGATCCCAGAAAAGAAATGGCTGGCAGAATTTATGAAATGCAAAATTAAGTCCAGCGATTTATTTTTAAAATTTGTTTTATTCTAAATGAACCGGACAGAAGTTATGGGTTAGTGTGGGAAAATTTTTTATTTTGTCGAAAAATAAAAATCATTTTGATGATTGCAATAACGCATAAATTTGCTAACTAAGTGCAGACAAAGCATTTTTTATGCTTATGCACAAAAGCTGTGGATAACTTTGTGCATAAGTCCTTTGCAGCGATACTAACTCCCTGTCGCATAACCCTTTTAAAGGTTCTGCTTAAATATTAATCTTAGGGTCTTAGGAAGCTAAAGCGGATTCAATCTCAATAATTTGAGTAGTTCAAGGTAAAGATTATCACGACGATGATTAAAACGATATTCAGTTTCTTTCAGATGCAAATAGAACGTATGTTTAGGTATGCCATTAAATTTGGCCAGC
>CANJMS010000057.1 GCA_947475825.1 Nitrosomonadales bacterium | reverse complement strand
TCTTCAACGGTGTTGAGATGCTTGCGCACCGTTGGGCGGGAGAGTCTCATGCCTCGCGCAATTGCCGTGACCGTTTGTTTTTGTACTAAATGCCGCCTGCGAATTTCGTAAATGATGTCCATATAAAACACTCCAGATACCTCCGGCTAAAACGCCGGAGGGTGACACACTGAGGTGGAAACTATTGGACGCTGTTTCCACCCCTAATCTGGAAAGCTTTGCACGCTGTTTGACAGTGGCAGAACATTTGGCACGAAAAAGAGGCGAAAAACCTTCACGAAATGTTACTTAACTCAAAAAATCTCATTTATTTTCTATGCTTTTATTCCTGCCTCAGCATTTGCACCGACTTCAATATTTTCCGCACTGGTGTGGGAATTGCCGCGCCCAGCGCATCTTCAAGATTAATCCACAACTTGCCCAGTTCGCTCATTTGCTTAGGCTTGCCTGGCAAATGCAGAAGTAACGGCGTGATGTGTAGCTTAAAGTGTGTAAACGAGTGCGTAAACATCGGCAGACTTACATAGGATTGTTTACTCTCCAAACCCAAGTGCCGGGTGCAGTAGGCATCTACATGCTGGCTCTGCTCTATCTCAGGGAAACACCCCTGTATTTCTGGAAAACTCCATAGGCCGCCCCATATTCCACTGCCTGCGCGTTTTTCCAGCAGGATTTGGTTGTCACTGATAAGCAATATCATGGCACTGGATTTTTCCGGCAGCGTTTTTCGCTGGCGCGGCGTGGGTAAGCTGGCGACGCGCTGTTGCTGATAGGCGGCACAATTTTTTTGCACCGGACAGCGCACACATTGTGGTTTCCTGCGCGTGCAAATAAGCGCGCCTAAATCCATCAACCCCTGCGTATAAGTTTTAATTTCATTTTGCGGTAAAAGCCGATCGGCTTGTTGCCACAATTTCGCTTCTATTTTTTTATCGCCCGGGTACCCTTCGATTGCACAGAAGCGCGCCAACACGCGCTTAACATTGCCATCCAAAATTGCATGTCGTTGCTGAAACGCAAAGGCACTGATCGCAGCCGCAGTTGATCGGCCTATGCCGGGCAGGGCGAGTATGTCCGAATATAAATTGGGAAATATGCCACCATGCTGTTGCATGATTTGTTGCGCTGCACGATGTAAGTTTCTGCCGCGTGAGTAATAGCCCAGCCCGCTCCAGTGCTCCAAAACTTCTTCTTCACTGGCTTGTGCAATATCACTGAGGTTAGGAAAACGATCTACGAACCGCTGATAGTATGGAATGACAGTTGCAACCTGGGTCTGCTGCAACATAATTTCAGACAGCCACACTCGATATGCATCTGCGCCTTGCCAAGGCAAATGGTGGCGACCATGCTGGTGATGCCAATGAATAATCTGGGTAGCGAAATCACTCATACTCTAGTCACCATAGCAGGGATGGAAATCTTCCGCTACTTGAACAGCTCTTTCAGCTTGCTCTTAAGCTTATCTTGAATTTCCGTTTTAATTTGTGTTTTGATCTCTTCTTTTTTGGCTTCTATTTTCTGCTTGGTCGCTTCCGACACCATAGCCCCAAATTCCAGCTTGTATTTTAAATTTGTGAATGGCCCACTGAGTCGCACTGGCACGGTAAGTCCACCGACCTGATCGCCACCACCCTGCCCTTCCAACGTTTTTGCCAAAGTTGCTCGCGCTAGATAATTGATGCTGTCATTGCCTATATCAATATCGCCCACGCCGGACAATCTCAATAAAGGAGACTTCATCGACAGGTCATCATTGTGCGCTACGCTCTCTGTAACTTTAAAACTGGCTTTCATTTCGCTGAAGTCTGTTTGCTCTTCATTGTTGGCTAACTCAGTTTGCGCTGCAGTACCTTTACCAACCTTGCCTTGTACATCGCGTATTTTTTTCGCAATATTTATTCCTTTGATCGCACCATCCTTTAATAGCAGCGCTATGTTGCCGTTGAGAGATTTTTTCAGTGCGTTGACGGTATTGCCCTGCGTTTTAAGATCGAGCGTGACATCACCACGACCCATCAAGATATCAAAATCGGCCATGTCCTTTAGCAATGGTGCAATGTTGATGCCACTTAATTTTTGCTTGATGGTTATTGCTGGCGTAGCTTGTGCATTAATTTGCAGGCTGCCATGCACGCTGCCTTGATATAGATTGGCGGAAAGTGGACTGACATCGACTATGCCCTGCTTTGCTTTGACACCAATATCCATTTGGGCAATTTTTAGATTGGCGACTTTGAATGCGCCCACGCGCAGACGACCATCCAGGTTCAGACTTTTTAGTGCAGATAAATCCAGCTGATCATCTAATGAGGCGGCTTCTGTTGTTGGTGCCGTCGGCTCGATCTTAGGCAGATAAACATCCACATCGAACTGATCCACCTCTATATCAAATTTAATTGCCGGCTGAACAAAATTATTTACCGCTACCTGAATTTTTACTTGGCTCTGCAACATGCCGCCCGCCAACTTGGCTTGCAGACTATCTCCTTGCATGTGAATGCTGCCTTTCATTTCACCGCTGACTGCTTTATTGGGCAGTGCATCCCCAGCACCACTGACTTTAAGCGTAAGGTCTGCCAGATTAATTATTTTTTTCTCCAGATTCCCATTCACCGTTGTTGCCAGTTTGACTTGAAATTTTTGCAGTGGCTGCGCCATTTCTAGATCAAGAATGAATTTTTCACTGGATAACTGTCCACTATTCAAGCGTAACTTCGGTGCATCCAAATTTGCGCTGAGTGAGTTTTTGGCTTGTGTGCCAGCGAAGGTCAACAGCAATTTATCTACTGTTAAATCCTGCTTCAACTGATTGAAATTCCCTTTGACCTGCAAGGCTAAGTTGCTTATATCAAGTGCGTTACCGTTGATCTGCACATTTAAATCTTGCACGCCATACTGCTCGATTTCTGGGTTGATCACGAGGTTGCCTTGCACCTTGGTAATCAAATCCAGCTTGGGCTTGTTGGCTTTTATCAGCGCATCTAATTCCAATTTTATCGGCACACCTAATGCGATGCGACCCGTTTTAAGGTTGAGTTTTTTGACCTCGTATTGCGCGGCGGATGTTTCATCAAGGTAACTAAAGCTCAGGTTTTGCAGGCTGACTGCGGCAATATCGAATGTTACTGGCGGACTTGCTGGTTTGCTTTTATCTATCTCGCCGTTGGCAGCTTCATCTTTTTTCTCATCAACACTCAGCAGATCATCAATATTTGTTTTGCCATTTTTATACTTTATTAACTTTGCATTCAGGCCATTGATCGCCACTTGATTGACCACCACTTGCCTGGAAAAAAGTGGCAGTAAGGCGAGCGATACTTGCACACTCTCAACTGTGGCGAAATTCTGCATGCTCTGAAATTCAGAAATTGACACACGGTCAATGTTCGCACCTATATTAGGAAACAAGGTGAGTTTTATATCGCCATCCAACTTGAGCGTGCGCTGTTTTTTTTCCTGCACCAGTTGAATAATTTTGGGCTTGTAATCGTTTGGGTTGAATGTGGCTGCGATGTAAGCCAGCGCTGCCACGACCAAACCGAGAATTGAAGCACCTGTAATGAGCGTGTATTTGATGGTTCTGTTCACACTATCACCTCGGTAAATTTACATTTTCTGTCGCAATGCGAGATCACACTCTGTTGGGAGCTATCAAGCTGGCAGTGTAATTTTGTTATCTTTACTAAATTGATAGTCTTTAAATATATGTTCAGCAGTTAATATTTGGTAGGAGCCATCGGCTTGTTGGCGTGTGGTGTCTTTGAGTCGGTAGGTGTAATGGCCGCACGTCCAGCAATCAAAATTTCGCATATGCGTACAAAGACAGGTTTTGGACATGACAGAAATTTTCTTCGCATTGGGATGGTCATCCACTTCTTTATTGTAAGCATCGATGTAAGCGCAATTGCCATTTGAATCTAACAAGTAGCCATATGCTTCGCAATTGGGGCGTATGCCTGCGCCGATCGCAGGGCTTTTTTTCAACATACGCATGGGATAACCTGTAGGCGAAATCATGTTGACTTCAATGTCATCCTCGATAGCCTTAAAATATTCCTGTTTTACATCAGCTGGCAATCCACATTCGTGCGATATGGTGAATCGAGTTGCAACTTGTACCGCTGCCGCACCCGCTTCTAAATACGCAGTGGCATCTGAACCAGTAAAAATACCACCCGCTGGGATGAGTGGAATATCCAGATTTTCTGTCTTTAAATATTGCAGGATTTCATTGAAAATTGTTCTCAGGTCGTACTGCTGCCAATCCAGCCCAAAGCCTAAGTGCCCGCCCGCCAATGGCCCCTCAACTATTATGTAATCCGGCAGGCGATTGAGCTTGGCGTTTTTTCGCAAAAATAGCTGTAGCGCGCGCACCGATGACACGATGATGCCGAGCTGAGCATCGCGAAAACGCGGGTGGTCTTCCATTAAAGCGAATGATCCCAAATGCAATCCAGCACTAAGGGTGATGCCGTCTATGCCAGCGGACAGCACGCCATGCAAACGCACACGCAAGGTATCACGTGGTGAGTTCATGGTGAGCTTTTCCATGCAATTTACAAATATCATACCGCTGCCACGTTTCGCATCCATCGTCTTGGTAACATGCAGACGTGTGGCTTCTGCCACTTGCTCCAAGTCAAATTTGACCGAAGATTTGTCTTTGTTTGCGACATTGTATTTGTGCATTTTAGACTTGGCTTTTACAAACTGGGTATCCTGATGCCTATCCGTTACGGTTGGCAACATGGCATCAGAAAGATGACCGATTCCGCCCAATCGCGCCGCCTCCAGTGCCAATTCCCTCGATGAAATATCCACACCCATACCGCCTACGATTATAGGCACGCACTCGTTTTTACCTAAGTGAAAACGAAAATTATCTACACACTTCATCACTACCTTTCGATTTTATTCTCAAATTAAAGCCTAAGCCCATTTTACCTCATGAAGCAAGAGTTTTCTTACCACTGAAAAATGACTCAGAAAATTATCTGCAAAATTTGTCCTATAAAAATATGGAGGTCAGCATAGCTTATTTCTTTATCCCAAAACAAAACCCCCTTGGCTCTTATACTGCTAGCCAAGGGGGTATTTGCACCCCACAAAATGCGAGATAGTTATGCGTTTATCCCGCCACTTTCGGAGTGAGTTCCAACTTAGCTGCTGGCTGCACTACAGAAGGCTTAACAGCAGGCTGTGCAAGTTTTACCGCAGAACCATCTTGCAGGCGTTGTACAACTGCCGCAACCGAGCCGCTGGTAATGTTGGCAACTGGTGCCGGATTAAAACCAAGCGTCAGAACGATAATGGTTAAAGTCGCAACCACAGTAATTTCGCGCGGAGCCAGATCCTTTAGCTTGGGTAAAATCTTGCTGGTCACCGGGCCAAAGAACGAACGCTCGTAGTACCACAAGAAATATCCTGCACTCAAGACGACTCCTAGCACCGCAACTGTAGAAAATCCCCAGTGTGCCCGGTAACTTCCCAGCATGACTAAAAACTCACCATTGAAGCCGCTGGTACCTGGCATACCAATCGAAGCCAATCCAATAATAAAGCAGAACGCTGCCATGCGTGGTAAGTGGCGAGTTAAACCACCCATTGCAGACAGCTCTGTACTACCCAGACGGCTATAAATGAAGCCCGCAATGAATAACAATCCCGTGCTGGTCAAGCCCATGTTAATCAGCGTGAAAATGCTGCCCTGTATCCCTTGCTGATTAAGAGAAAACAAACCAACCATTGCCAAACCAACGTGGCTTACGCTGGCAAATGCCAACAGACGGCGAAAATTAGGCTGCACCAGAGCAATGACTGCACCATAAAGAAGTGCTATCAAACCCAGTATCATCATGACCATATACCATTCTCTAACAGCCTCGGGTAACAGCGGAATAACGAAACGCAACATACCGTAAACGCCCAGTTTCAAGCCTACCAAGAATACGCCAAAACCAATTGGACCTTCCATAATGGTGGTAGGTAGCCAAGTGTGGAAAGGCATCATTGGCCCTTTAACTGCGAACCCAATAGCCATCAGAATGAAAATTGTAGTCTGCAGCTCGATTGGAATGGGAGTATTCAGCAGAGTCAACAAATCAAACGAATAAGGCTGCATTCCCGGTGTAAGTTCGGCAACGTTGCTGTAATTCCAGCCGACCAACAGGAAGCTGATCAACAAGGGAGCTGAACCAAACAGCATATAGACAATATATTTCATGCCAGCATATTGGCGTTGCGCGCCCACTCCCCAGAATTTAATCAGGAGGAATGATGGAACCAGCGCCATTTCCCAGAACACGAAGAACAGGATCATGTCTATCGAACAGAATATACCGATAGTAGCCGCTTCCAGAATAAGCAAATTAACCAGAAAAAAACGATTGAAGAATTTGATGCTATTCCAGGAAAACAGCAGCACAAGAACAGACAGCAGGGCTGTCAACGGCAGGAATAGAACGCTGATTCCGTCCACCCCCAAATGATAACTGGAGCCTAGGCCGGACATCCAGTTGCCTTGCTCTACAAATTGCATGTCTGATATGCCTGGAACAAATTTGTACACGACCATGATTGCCATGACCAGATTCAGCATCATTCCAAAGAACGTGACCTTGCGTTGTGTTTCTTCGTTACTAATAATTGTCAGCAAGAGCGCAACCAGAACAGGCAAAAATATCATTGCACTGAGCACTGGAAAACCGATTTGCTGGTCGGCGAATATTTGATTAAGAATCACGATTAGTCCCCTTAAAAATCATCAATGAGAAGCTGGCACTGCAGATGCATCCTGCACCGCAGGTGCAGGGTGCTCGGCTGAAGAAACATCATGCTTAGCCCCCTTATGCGGTGCTGCTTCAATGCCTGTCACACGGCTCATTCTTGCATCCAACATGCGCAAAGAACCCTCCATAGTGTGCAGAAATGGTGTGGTAGCAAGACCAATCCAGAAAATTACGCCAATCACGGAGCCTGTAATAATCTTTTCCGAGCCTGTTAAATCTTGCATCGTGCGAACTGCAGGATTTCCTATGTTGCCCAAAAATGCACGCTGATAAAACCACAGGAAGTAAGCTGCTGCCAGAAAAGTACCACAACCCACCGCTAAAGCCATTAACCAGTGCATCTTAAATGCACCGATCATCACCAGATGTTCACCGTTAAATCCACTTGTGCCTGGCATCCCTACTCCAGCCAACCCGATGACCAGAAATGCAAATGCCATGACAGGAGCAAATTGACCGATGCCACCCATACCGCTGGTATCTGGTTGCCCCATGCGTGTGTGCAAAAATCCGGCTATAAAGAATAAGCCAGCGGATACTAATCCGAGGTTAATCATTTGCAATAATCCGCCTTGAAATCCCACAAAATTTAAGGAAAACATGCCTAACATTACCACACCACCGTGTGCCAGCGTGGTAAATGCCAACAGTCGACGTAAGTTTGTTTGAATCAAGGCAATCAACGAACCATATACAATTCCTATCACAGCCAGTGTTGCCATTAACCACAGCCATTGATGTGAAGCTTCTGGTAACAATGGAATAACAAACCGCAAGAAAGCATACGTAGCAAGCTTTACGCCCACGAGGTAAACACTCATTCCCACTATAGGCCCTTGCTCAAGAACTTTTGGCATCCAAGTATGAAATGGGAACAGCGGCACTTTGATAGCCAGACCCAAAAACAACAATAAAAATATTGTTGTCTGAGCACCAGGAGGAATAGTGAAACTCATCAGCTTAATCCAGTCGAAGGTTGATTCACCTCCAGCCGCACCTGAGAGTGCCATCAAACCAGCCAAAACCAATCCTGAAGCTACAGCCATATAGGCCAAGTATGTCTTAGCGACCGCAGCACGTTGCTTACCTGTACCAAAATGAGAAATAAGGAAGTAGCTAGGTACAATTTCAGCTGCGAAGAATACCCAGAACAACAACAGGTCAACAGAGGAAAATGCGCCCATCATGCACGCTTCAAAGCCCAGCATCGCCATTAAATAATGACGCTGACTCCCAGACTTGACTGCTGGCTCGGAATACATGACTGTTAAGATCATCAGTAATGCAGTAAGAGGCAAGAACAGAACGCTTACGCCATCTACGCCCAAATGATATATTCCAGCATGCTCAACAAACTGCATGTCGGCAGTACCATTTGAAAACTTTGACCAAACTATCAAGGTCAATGCCAATTCCACCGCCGTACTGGTCAGTGTAAATAATCGAGCCAGCGTATCGTTGCGAATGAAGGCCAATAGAATCATTGTTGCAACTGGCAACCATATCAGCACGCTGAGAATAGGAAACCCTACTTGATCAGACGCAAAAATTTCGGATATTTGATTCATTATCATTTCAGTACTCCATAAATCAGAACAGCTAAGAGAATGCCCAAAATGACAGCAATGGCTGGCTTGCTGATAAAGGCTTCAATACGCAGCAATATACGAGCAAACATATTGCTCGTATATGGAATACCTACGTTGACCCCTACGCCAAACAAATGATGCTCTAACCAAGCTGAGACGGTAGCAAAGACATCGGTTATCGAACCGATAATTCCCGAGCTCTTCCCAATGATGTGCTTTTCTACCAAAGCGGTCTCGGACGCAGCATTTTGAGTCACCCAGCCAGCAACGCCGGCACCTTGATTCTCAATATTTTTTCCAGCTCCGGCAATATGAGTCATTTTACTAGCCACACCGGATACGGGAGAAACTGCCCCTTTCCCTGCCCAACCCGTTGTCTGCGCATTGACATCAGCTAACCACCCCACAACGCCGGCGCCCTCATTGGAAATATTTTGAGTGCCCGTAGATTCATCACCCGTATTTGCTCCACGAGCGCTTAAATACCGCTGCTCCCATGTAGTTAATGCTGTGCTTACGCGTGTAGCATCAACCGGCGCTCCAACAATGCGATCAATTACCTTGCTGTCAAAACGATCAAGAAGCATTCCTAACCGTTTTGTAGAGCGTATAAATAATGCATCATAAATCTCGTCCAGATAAAAACGGTTAACTACCAGTGCATATGCCCAGCGGAGTTTTATCAACACCACTGATAGCTCAGGTTTAAAGCGATCCATATACAACGCAGTAAACCATGACGCCAACAATAACAGACCGATGGAACCAAACAGCATATATGCCAATATTGGGTTTCCACCTGGCTGGCTATCCTGAACAGACACCACAGGGGACATAAACTGATTGAACCAAGTGCTATCTACACCACCGGGTAACAATCCGAAAGTCAACCCCAGCACGGCCAAAACTGCCAATGTGATGATCGGTCCCAACATTCCACTTCCCGGCGTAGCATGATGACCAGACTCGTGTCCGTGGCTATGCCCGTGACCGTGACCGTGACCGTGACCGTCATCATCATGATTATGCCCTGCATGACTATGTTCAGCGGCTGCACCATGCTCGGCAAAAGAGTGTGCCATCATTTTTTTTGCGTAGTAAATGGTTGCAAATACAGCCATCACGCCTACCGCAGCTAAAATGAAATTCTGAAAATCTCCATTACCGATGGTCAAATCTGTTGTCCACCAACCCGCCAAGAACGGTACGAGTGCTAAGGCTACCGTACCCACCAGGATAAGTCGAAATACCGGAGCAGGGGGGCCTGCTGTATCTTTTTCTGAAGGATCCCCAGCACCGTGCATGTGCTGAAGTATTGATGGAGCAGTCATGAATAAGAAACTTTTCAGAAACGCATGTGCTACCAGGTGAAAAATGGCAACAGCATATGCACCCAAACCGCAAGCAAGGAACATCAATCCAAGTTGGGTGGTAGTAGAAAAAGCAAGTATCCCTTTAATATCTGTGACAACCAAGCCGACAAGTCCGGCATATACAGCAGTCAAGGCTCCTACAATCGCAATTACCAGCAATGCGTTCGGGGCCATGTCATATATTGCGTGACTGCGAACGATCATGTATATGCCTGCTGTCACCATGGTTGCAGCATGAATCAAGGCGCTTGAGGGCGTTGGTCCTTCCATCGCTTTTGATAGCCAGGTGCCCAATGGTAACTGGGCTGATTTACCAATCGCCCCAAGTAATAGACATAATCCAATCGCTGTTGCAACACCACTATCCATGCCCGGAGCTTTTGAGAGAACCTCAGCGTAATCAACACTACCAAAATAGGTGGCCATGATGAAGAGACCCATCAAAAATCCGGCATCACCAACACGGTTCATCAAGAATGCTTTGGTACCTGCACGTGATGCAGAAATACGCTGATAGTAGTGGCCTATCAGCAAATATGAGCATACCCCGACGGTTTCCCAGCCTATAAACAACATGACAAAGTTATTGCCCATCACCAATATCAACATGGCATAAACAAACAATGCCAACGCTGTAAAGTAACGAGTAAAACTATAATCGCCATGCATGTAATTAATAGAGAAGCGAGCAACCAGCACGCTGAAGCCAGTCACTACCAACATCATGATTGCGGATAGCGTATCGATCATGAAACCAATGTTGATTTTGACATCCCCGCTTGCCAGCCACGAATACAGGTGAACCTGTTTCGGTGTTGGGTCATCCAATACTTGCATGAATACCCAAACTGACCCTATAAAAGAGAGCAAAATCGCGTTGAAGGTAATATTTTGTACTGTCTTGTAATGAAACTTATCACCCGCCAATAAATTCAGTCCGTTTATTACCGTTGCCAACAAAGGCAACGCGACAATAAGCGTTACTATCAAGTTATAGTCCATCATGCTCTCCCTCTTTGATCCCAACGTGCTGTTGGCTCTTTAATAAAACATGGCGGCAGGAATTTCTGATACTTGCCCTTGTACCATTCAAATGATTCGTTAACCACAGGTAATGGTGTGAGTGGCTTTTCCCACTTGGCGAAACCCACACCGTTCGGAAAGAACTGAATGAAATCACCAGTATCTGGATCAATAACTGTTAAAAGCACCCACTCTTTATTCAGTAACTGTTGAATAGCGGGTTGGCGCTTGTAAATTTCGACTGCAATGCCTGGATTCACTTCCACAAAAAGCTGCAGACGCATGGGTTCGTGAAGATACGTCACTTGTCTAGGCAGACCCGTTTCGAGATCGCCATGTGCCCCGTTCATCACGCCTATCATGCCTGTCACGTTATGAGGTACTTTTGTATCACAGCCGTACCCTATGTGATCTACAGTTGAAAAATAGAATTCCAGATTAATACCAGCCCCCACTGGACCTACTGCCAGTAAAGTACGTTCCAATATTTTGCCATCCGGGTCGATTGTAGGATCATACGAAATACCAAACCCCCTACGATCAAAGAACACCCCTTGCAATACCGAACGGCGACCGACCACAGCAAACGCGTTCGTGCAGTGACCATATTCTGGACGCGTTTGGCTAAAGTCCACAGAGCGCCCCACCACATGGTGATAGGAAACTTCCGGGGAGGCATCCTTGGGCGCTGAGGCAAACCTGCGGCAACGCTCACGCGCAGCTTTTTTACCTGCATACACCAAATCGCTTGCCACAATCTCAAACTTCTCCCTCAAGTGTGCTGGTACATCCTGCGTGTCATACAGCGTAATAAGGTCACTAGTGGTATTGTGTTCACCCCCAACAAACCATGTGTCATCAAGTATGTCGATGCCTCTTTTGCGTAAACCCTCGCGCACCAAAGGACGATTGCACATTGCAGCCATAGTGCGCGCATTCGGACCACTATGATCACCGCTCACCGCACCACAGTCATATGCGTTTTTATGTGGATTGTTTTCCATCGTACTACCGTGCATACAATTGATTATGATCGGTGCAAAGTTATGCGTCATGCCAATGTTACGCAGCAATGCTTCCATCATATTAACTTGCTCTTCTTCGGTATAACCTATTGGCTTGCCAATGGGATTGAAGCCATATTTCTGAATGTCAGATTCAGTAGGACGTTTAAAAAACACTTCCGTCTCTACTGGTGGCACAACCACCTGATGTAGCTTTTCCATCCCGGCAAAATACTTAACCGGGAAGAAAACTCTACCCACCAGCGGCAGCGCCATCAGAAAACCGAATAGGTCAATGATGAAATAAGAAGAAAGCACATTACGCTTCGCTTCCCAATAAGCATTATGTGCCGCCTCCAGCCATCTGAATCGCTTTTTATGCAGGGGTGCTGTTGTAGAAAAAGCAGCATCACGCGGCACTTCAAACGTACGATGAGCAGGCACTCTTACCTGAGGGCACAATGGCTTGGAATCATGCCAATCCAATCCCTGATAGTCGTGAACTACCCCTGTAAAGCCGGCAGCACCAAAGGTTTCATACTCGGGATCAAGCTCGTCAAATGCGCGATGTATGCTCTCTTCACGCTCATCAATACAAAAGATAACCTGAGCCTTCGGGCGCTTATGCCTGGTCCGCCAACGACCTTTGCCATGATTTTGTTTGAATGCATTAGTAATTTCATCATGGTAATGCCGCTCCATTGCCAGCAACCAGATGATCCCGTGAGATGTGGGCGGAAGCGAATTAAGTGTGCTCAGCAATTTTTCTGCCCCATCAAGACCAGAATCCCTCAACTCCGCACCGGAAATCCCAAGCAATTGTGCCAAATGGAATACAGGCCATGCACTCTTGTATATATTGTGACCTGACCGCAAATCCGAGCCATCACTTTCACGCCACGCCCAAATCATATCTGCCAATATCTTCCAATGGTCATCCTCGTCACCGCCAGAGTAGGGTTTATTGCTAACCAGCGCGCGCGCTTCTTGTGCCAAGTTATCTGACAGATTGCCGGCATAAAGCTCGCGCCGTACAAAATACTCTGAAGGATGACTTGTGAAATAGTGATTAATACTTTCCGCACTGGCATCAATTTGCCAGACGGTCTTGCAGGTTTTGCGAACCAGCAATAATTCGTAAAATAAACGCACCGCTAAATACTGCAAGGCATTGGTTGGATGCATGACTTGCTTATTGCGAGTCGGATGCAACTCATGCCAAAACATCATTGCTGCCCAGTTTTTGAGACGGAACAATGAACGGGCACAATACTCCCCCCACTGCTCTTGCTTAATACCCAGCTGCTCCAGGCAATATAAAACGGCATCTTCTGCCAAAGTAGGCATGTTGTGCAAGGCATCACGCCAGCCAGTTAAATCATCAAAATCAAAACTACGCTCATGCAAAGCGAGATTGCGCCAAGCATCATAAAATCCGAGTACGCGGCCAGGCATATGCCATGCAGCCAATCCTTCATCAGTAAAAGCTGCGCTGATTTTAATCATGTACCGATTAACGCGCTCAACTACATCTTCACCTGTCACGGTTTTTAAAAAATCGGCGTGATTTCTACCTTTGCCAAAGGATTCAATCTGGTCTGCTAAATCATTACGGCAATGGGCAAGCATCTTTTCACGTGGATCTGCGAGATACAACTTCTCCATCAGTGGAGCGTACTCCTCGGTTTTACCCATGACTGAAATCAACGTTTCTAAAGCACTTAAACCGCGTCGATTGAGATGGTTGAAGCCTATATCGTGCAGTATAATCCAGCAGAGATGCGCAGTTTCAATTGCTGCCACCCCGTCTTTTTCACCCCCTACTTTAAGAGAAAATAATGTGGTAGCCCCTTCGCCTGCCGCCACTCTCGCCTCAAGTTCTGCACTCCCTGCTTTAAGAGTGTCCAGATGACTTCTGATTAATGTGTCTATTTCTCCACGCAATTCGGCATTCAGAGGGACTCTGGGCCCACCCCAACTTTGCATCAGTCTGAATTGCTCGGATAGTGCTTCGGTCACGCCATTATCTGCGTCGCGGGCCATAAAATGGACAGGGTCAGTGGGACAAAGGGGGTCACTTAATCCATAAACTCCAAGGGTTGCACTCCACAAAGACAATACTGAATACGCCTCAAGGTTTTTATTAAAGTGGGTTTTAATGCTATCTACAGCTCCACGCACGCCAAAATGTCTGCGGCTAATCGTGTCAACCAACGCAGCTTCAGAGTTTAGCCATAAAGCTCTCAACTGGTCGCGCTGCTCAACGGTTGGAACGGGAGATAAATGAGCAAATTGTTTATCCACACACTCAAGATAACCAGCATAGCGATCTTGTGGTATACCCATCGCCCTCATCGATGAATCAGCACTTGCTACATTGCCAGGTGGGTGCTCACCTGCTACCTGCGCCACAGTATGGGCCTGTATATGCTCTGGCAAATTAAGATTCGTATGCGCCTTCACCCAATCCGCAAATGTCCAATTACGCCCTATGTTCGAAAGACCCGTTGCCAGATCTTTTCCAGATTTTTCAATTAACACCTTGCGCACCGTCTCGGGTACATCCGCGCGAAAAGTACTTAATGCGTCATTTTGAAACACCTCATGCCGCAACATACCCGCAGCAAGGGGCTCTGCGCCATAAACAATATTGGCTGCATACACCTCTTCTAGCTTAACGGCACGTCCACCAACAGTGACAACCACCTCGTCCAACTTATCCTTGATGTCGTTGCGCCTGCGCATGGCTACTGCAAGATCATCATCATTGATCCGCCCCGACCTAAACCAATCCCGATAGACATCGTTATCATAGAATCCTTTAGCGCCCCTTACGCGCTGAGATTCCTTGATTGCTTCCTCAAAATGCAAGTCCTGCCCCTGCAAGCCAAACAAAGTATTGTTATGCACAAAGGTAATATTCAGCGGCCCTTGTTCAGATAACATATGACAGTAGTGCTCAACTGCGTGCTTCAAGTAATGGCGCTTATCATGGACATCATGCCCATGATCGCCTTCTGCGTGATGATCTGACATATTTTAGAGACTCCTGCTTAAAGGTTTAACAACGAACCAAATTTGCATATTGATCGATGCAAAAAAATATCTTCTTAACAAAATATTACTTAACTCCAATGATTGCCACCATGTGAGTAAGTGTAGCATTCATCATGTTCAGCGCCGTACTTGGGAATAGTCCCATGCCAACCATCAAGAACACCAATGGTGCCATTACCAGAATTTCACGGGGACTCAAGTCTTTCAAATCCTCCCACTTGGAATTGAAAGGTCCCATGAACATTTTGCCTATAGTACGCAGTGAGTATGCTGCAGTAATAAGAACACCGACTAGTGCCAATATAACCCAGAATTTCCACCGATCAAACGCTCCAACCAGGGCATGAAATTCACTAATGAAACCAGCCAAGCCGGGAAGCCCCATAGACGCGAGCAACGATAACGACATTAGCACAGCAAAGATGGGCATCCGACGACCTAGGCCGCTAAACTCCGTCACCTCCCTGGTATGGGTACGCTCATAAATTGCACCAACCATAAAGAATAGAGCCGCAGTGATAACACCATGAGTAAACATTTGCATGGTAGCGCCGGTAAATCCGGTTACAGTTAATCCGGCCACTCCCAGCAACACAAAACCCATGTGGCTCACTGAAGAAAACGCGACCATTGCTTTCAAATCCGTTTGCTTCCACGCCATGAGTGAACCATAAACAATGTTTATCAGACCCACTGCCAACAATACCGGTATGAACCACTCCATTCCTTGCGGAAACAAACCACTGATACGCATTAGACCGTATGCACCCATTTTAAGCAGCACGCCTGACAGCATCATGCTGACAGGAACAGGCGCCTCAACGTGCGCGAGTGGCAGCCAACCATGCAGCGGGAATACCGGTATTTTTACTGCCACGCCAATAAAGAAAGCAAGGAATACGATCTTCTGGAAAGCTGGATCCCAGGTTACATTTGCCTTCATCATCTCGACCATATCGAATGTATGAGTGGGTGTAGCGAGATACGCTGCGATAATACCCAGCAACATAAAGACCGAGCCACCCAAGGTATACAGGAAGAAGCTCATACTAGCCGGACCACGCTCCTTGCCACCCCAGATGCCTATCAGGAAAAACATTGGAATCAAGGTAATTTCATAGAACATGTAAAACAGGAACCAGTCCTGAGCCATAAATACGCCCAAAATGGCAAATTCCATGAGCAGAAACCAGGCGAAGTAGCCTTTAACACGCTCTTCTATGCTGAATGAAGCAACCACAGCCACCATCGACAGGAGGGTGGTCAACATCACCATAGGCAATGCCAAACCATCCACCCCCAAGGTATACGTCATCCCCATTTCTGGAACCCACTGCAGGCGCTCTACAAATTGCAACGCTGCGGTAGTCTGATCGAAGCTGCGGAATAAATTCCAAGACAGTGCAAAAGATGCGGTTGCACACAAAACGGCTATCCCACGTATTGCAGCTACTGCTTGCTTAGGCACAAACAAGATAGCCAATACACCCAACAACGGAATCCATAAAATCGAACTTAACACACCCATCGGTAACTCCCCTGGTAACTTTTACATTTGCATCAAATTATTCTAAAACCTAACCGGAAGATTTACCCGGCGCGGACGCACTATTTTAGAGCCACTCTTACGGTAAAACATTGTTCAGCACACCCAACTCGCAGAATGGACAGCAGTCCTTCTACATTAGTAATTACAGTTTTTTATTGTTATAAGCCAAACCACAGAGTGTAGCCTACCCAACTTAATTATCGGGCTGTACTCTTACTGAAAAACACGACATTACGCTGGTTTCGTGCGTTGCTACACCAAAACCAGCGAATGCCCTTGTCTTTGATTTACTGACGACCAGCTTTAAATTCTATATCACTTCTTGTCCGTAGCCCAACTCTTATCAATTACGCGAATCATCGAAGACAGATCGTGATGAGCGGTCGGGGTATGATTCTCAAGACCCGTCACCGTCACCGTACCTCTGGTCTCCCGTGCGTACTCTTCTGAAAAGTCATTGATCTTCTCACGCACAGTGTGATCGACCAGCCCCGCTTTGGAGAAGTCAAATACGACTTTCTTGCCGCCGGGCAGCTTATCCATCATGCTACGCACGCCAATCAGGCTGGTGTACACCGCAGGACCGCT
>CANJMS010000056.1 GCA_947475825.1 Nitrosomonadales bacterium | reverse complement strand
GACGTAACGGGCGCAGTTGAACTGCCAGCAGGCACGGAAATGGTCATGCCCGGCGACAACGTCTCGGTTACCGTCAACCTGATTGCACCAGTGGCAATGGAAGAGGGCCTGCGTTTTGCGATACGTGAAGGGGGTCGTACGGTGGGTGCGGGGGTGGTTGCAAAGATTATTGAATAATATTTAAGTAAAACACATGCAATGATGCACGGTCTTGTTGTACAATGGCAGGCTGATTAACTGGGGTGTAGGCGCTGTAAGAAGCCAAGTAGAAATTATGAAAAGTCAGAATATTCGCATTCGCCTTAAAGCCTTTGATTATCGTTTGATCGATCAGTCTGCATCGCGCATTGTAGAAACCGCTAAGCGCACTGGAGCTGTGGTAAAAGGCCCGATTCCATTGCCGACCAAGATTGAGCGTTTTGATATTTTGCGTTCACCGCATGTGAACAAAACATCGCGCGATCAGTTTGAGATTCGTACGCATCTGCGGATGATGGATATAGTCGATCCTACTGAAAAAACAGTAGATGCGCTGATGAAGCTGGATTTACCAGCGGGCGTAGATGTGGTCATTAAGTTGCAGTAGAGCGGGCATTAAAATTGTAGTAAAAAATCGGCTGGCCAATTGAAGTCAGCCCCTTAAAATAAACAAGGAAATAACGATGAGCATCGGACTTGTTGGCCGTAAGGTTGGCATGACCCGCATTTTTACCGAAGATGGTGTTTCATTGCCGGTAACTGTGTTGGATGTGTCTAACAATCGAATCACCCAAATTAAATCCCCCAGTACTGATGGATATTCATCTGTTCAGGTCGCGTTTGGTACTCGTCGCGCAAGCCGAGTAACTAAACCGGCTGCCGGACACTTCGCTAAGGCGGGGGTATTGGCGGGAAGTGTGTTGCGTGAATTTACTGCCGCGCCAGAAGAATTATCTTCTTTTAAGGCGGGCGGTGTAATTGGCGTGGATATTTTCAAAGTAGGCCAGAAAGTTGATGTAACTGGCGTAACTATCGGTAAAGGTTATGCGGGCGTTATTAAGCGTCACCATTTCAGTTCTGGCCGTGCCTCACACGGTAACTCTAAATCACATAATGTTCCTGGTTCAATCGGTATGGCGCAAGATCCTGGTCGCGTATTTCCAGGGAAGCGCATGACTGGGCATTTGGGTGATGTGCAGCGCACCGTGCAAAATTTAAAGATCGTTCGTATTGATGCGGAGCGGCAATTGCTCTTGGTAATGGGCGCGGTTCCGGGTTGTAAGGGTGGTGATGTCTTGGTTCATCCAGCTATCAAGGCTGGGGTTCACCCTGCTGTAAAGGTGGGTGCATAATGGAACTGAAGGTTATAAATGATAGTGGTCAACCGACTGTCAACATCGTTGCTTCTGATGATTTGTTTGGGCGCGACTATAACGAGGCGCTGATTCATCAAGTAGTCACTGCTTATCAGGCTAATGCGCGTTCCAGTAACAGCAAGCAAAAAGGTCGTAGTGAGATTGCAAAAAGCACACGCAAGCCTTGGGCGCAAAAAGGTACCGGGCGCGCTCGCGCAGGTATGGCTTCCAGCCCGTTGTGGCGGGGAGGCGGTAAAATATTCCCCAATAGCCCAGATGAGAATTACACCCAAAAAACCAACCGCAAAATGTATCGTGCGGCATTGGCATCCATATTTTCCCAGCTAGTACGTGAAAACCGTTTATTGGTCGTGGAAAGTTTGACTCTTGCTGCCCCTAAAACTAAGCTGTTGGCGGATAAGCTCAAGGTGATGGGTTTGGGTGCGGAGCGCGTGCTGGTAGTAACTGATAATTTTGATGAAAATTTATATTTGTCGTCGAGAAACCTGCCTAATCTGTTGGTGCTAGAGGTTCAGCAAGCGGATCCCGTTAGTTTGGTGCACTTCTCCAAGGTGTTGGTAACTCGCGGTGCAATGGCAAAGATCGAGGAGATGCTGGCATGAGCGATCAGAAGATTCAAGTTGGGCAGAACATAGCTAAACCTGTGCGTACATTTAATCAAGAGCGCTTGTTGAATATTCTGCACGCGCCGCTGATCTCAGAGAAAGCCACCTATGTTGCTGAGAAGCGCAATCAGGTTGTGTTTCGTGTGGTGCCTGATGCAACCAAGCCGGAAATTAAAGCAGCAGTTGAATTATTGTTTAAAGTGAGTGTTGAGAGCGTGCAGGTTTCCGTGATGAAGGGAAAGCATAAGCGCTTCGGCAAATTTATGGGGCGACGCAACGACAATAAGAAGGCATATGTTTGTCTTGCGCCTGGCCACGAAATTAATTTCGCTGCAAGTGAGCAGGGGTAAATCATGGCACTGATTAAATTAAAACCAACTTCACCTGGGCGACGCACGGTAGTGCGAGTCGTTAACCCGGATTTGCATAAAGGGGAGCCGCATGCTCCTTTAGTGGAAAGAAAAAATCGCACCGCCGGTCGTAATCATAATGGACACATTACTGTTCGTCACATGGGCGGTGGGCATAAAAAGAATTATCGGACGATAGATTTCAAACGCAATAAGGATGGCATTGTCGCGACAGTTGAGACGCTGGAATACGATCCTAATCGTACAGCCTTTATTGCGTTGTTGTGTTATGCGGATGGTGAACGTAGATACATTATTGCACCCAAGGGAGTGGCGGTAGGCGCGCAATTAATGAGTGGCTCAGAAGCACCAATCAAGGCGGGCAATACGTTGCCACTACGCAATGTTCCGGTTGGCTCAACTGTTCATTGTATTGAAATGCTGCCTGGTAAAGGCGCGCAATTAGCGCGTTCGGCAGGAACCTCGGTGCAGCTTCTAGCGCGCGAAGGTGCATATGCACAGTTGCGTTTACGCTCAGGTGAGATTAGAAAAGTACACGTTGACTGTAAGGCTACCATCGGTGAGGTGAGTAATTCTGAGCATAACCTACGCTCAATCGGCAAGGCTGGTGCAATGCGTTGGCGCGGCGTTCGTCCTACTGTGCGCGGTGTGGCAATGAACCCGGTCGACCATCCGCATGGTGGTGGTGAAGGAAAAACTGCTGCTGGTCGCAACCCCGTGAGCCCGTGGGGCGTTCCAGCAAAGGGCTTCCGCACGCGCCGTAACAAGCGTACCAGCAACATGATTGTTCGCCGTCGTTTTCAGGTTTAAGGGGTAGGAAATATGGCACGTTCCATTAAAAAAGGTCCATTCGCTGATGCTCACCTGTTGAAAAAGGTGGAGGCGGTGCGTGCGACAAGTGACAAGCGTCCGGTAAAGACATGGTCAAGACGTTCAACTGTGTTGCCAGAATTTGTTGGGTTAACCATTGCGGTGCATAACGGCAAGCAACACATTCCGGTTTATATTTCGGAAAATATGGTGGGGCATAAGCTGGGTGAGTTTTCATTGACCCGCACTTTTAAAGGACATGCTGCTGATAAAAAAGCAGTGGTCAAAAAATAAGGAGAGGTGAATGAGCACAGCAGTAGTTAAAGGTGTTCGCCTGTCGGCACAAAAAGGTCGCTTGGTGGCGGATCAAATTCGTGGCATGGCCGTGGATAAAGCTTTAAACCTTCTGACGTTTAGCCCTAAAAAAGCGGCTGTCATCATCAAAAAAGGCTTGGAGTCAGCAATTGCAAATGCCGAGCATAATGATGGCGCGGATATTGACGAGTTGAGAGTGTCAACCATTTATATAGATAGGGGGCAGTCATTGAAGCGGATGATTCCTCGCGCCAAAGGTCGCGGCAACAAGATAGAGAAGCAAACCTGCCATATAACGATTGTCGTCGGGAGCTAAAGCAGATATGGGACAGAAAATTCATCCAATCGGTTTTCGATTGAGCGTACAAAAAAACTGGTCATCCACTTGGTATGCTAACAGCAAGGCTTTTTCGGGCATGCTGCTTAAAGATATCGAAGTGCGCGAGTATCTGAAAAAGAAATTGTACGGAGCAGGTATTTCTAAAATTGTGATCGAGCGTCCAGCCAAGAATGCCAAGATTACTATTTATACCGCAAGACCGGGGGTGGTGATAGGAAAAAAAGGCGAGGACATCGAGTCTATCCGTACAGAATTAAAAAAGCGCATGGGCTTGCCGGATGTGGCGTTGAATATTGAAGAAGTCCGTAAGCCGGAAATTGATGCACAGCTCATAGCCGAGAGCATCACATCGCAGTTGGAAAAGCGCATTATGTTCCGTCGTGCAATGAAGCGTGCAATGCAGAATGCTATGCGCCTGGGCGCACAAGGTATCAAAATTATGAGCGCTGGGCGTTTGAACGGAATTGAAATTGCCCGTACCGAGTGGTATCGCGAAGGTCGTGTGCCATTGCATACCTTGCGCGCCAACATTGATTATGGCACTGCTGAAGCTAAGACAACTTACGGCATCATCGGCGTTAAGGTGTGGGTTTATAAGGGTGAGCATACTGGCGTAGTTGAGGCTTCTGCTCCGGCCGCAGCTGAGCCAGAATCAAAACCAAGAAAGTCGGGAGCAAAACATGCTGCAACCAGCTAAAAGAAAGTATCGTAAGGAGCAGAAGGGTCGCAATACTGGTATTGCAACTCGCGGCAATAAGGTGAGTTTTGGTGAGTTTGGCCTCAAGGCAATGGCTCGCGGTCGTTTAACTGCGCGTCAAATTGAAGCGGCTCGTCGCGCCATGACGCGGCATATTAAGCGCGGTGGCAGAATTTGGATACGCATATTTCCTGACAAGCCGATTTCACAAAAGCCTGCCGAAGTTCGTATGGGCAATGGTAAAGGTAATCCGGAATATTATGTGGCGGAGATTCAACCAGGAAAAATGCTGTATGAGATGGATGGTGTGGACGAGGTGATCGCGCGTGAGGCGTTTCGTTTGGCTTCAGCCAAGCTTCCTATCGCAACCTCATTTGTAATTAGGCAGGTAGGGGCATAAGCATGAAAGCAAGCGAATTAAGAGCCAAGTCACCCGCAGATCTGGAGCAAGAGTTATTGTCATTATCTCGCGCTCAATTTGGTCTGCGCACACAGATTGCTACGCAGCAGTTAACCAATAATAGCCAGTTGAGCAAGGTGCGTCGCGACATAGCACGTGTGAAGACTATATTGACTGAAAAGGGTACGCAGGCATGAGTGCAACAGAAAAAAAGCAGCGCACACTGACAGGCACGGTGGTCAGCGACAAAATGAATAAAACCGTCACAGTATTGGTTGAGCGAAAAATCAAGCATCCACTGTTGGGTAAAGTAATGTCAGTATCAAAAAAATATCATGCTCATGATGAGAATAACGAGTTTCATGCGGGTGATATGGTCGCAATTGAAGAGTGCCGTCCATTGGCTAAGACCAAGAGTTGGCGTGTGGTTAAGCGAATAGATAAGTCCCAGGCGGTTTGATAAATAAATGGTTTGAGCGCACATAAGACTTGCGCTTGTGTTCAAGTTTCACTATAGTGCGCGGCTTCGTTTCTCCGCTGTTGACTGCGGGTAGACTTAAAAACACATTGTTCCCTTGTGGGACACCGCAAGATTAGCCCAGATATTGGGTTGCAAAATTAACCCGAACGGGTTCCAAGACTGGCCGCACAAAGCGGATAAAGTTGGAAGGAAAATTAAATGATACAAATGCAATCGGTTTTAACTGTTGCTGATAATACTGGTGCACGCTCTGTTATGTGTATCAAAGTTCTCGGTGGTTCCAAACGTCGCTATGCGGGCATAGGAGATGTTATTAAGGTGAGCATAAGAGATGCTGCGCCACGTTCGCGTGTGAAAAAAGGCGAAGTGCATAGCGCGGTGGTGGTGAGAACCGCCAAGGGCGTGCGTCGTGCGGACGGATCCTTAATCAAGTTTGATGGTAACGCAGCGGTATTGCTGAATGCCAAGCTTGAGCCAATCGGAACGCGCATATTTGGTCCAGTCACCCGTGAATTGCGTACTGAGCGATTTATGAAAATTGTTTCACTTGCACCAGAAGTTCTTTAAGTGAGTGTAGCTAAAAGCTTTAAGTTGATATAGCAAGGGTAGAAAATAATCGTGCTTAAAATTAAAAAAAATGATGATGTGATCATCATCACCGGAAAAGACAAAGGCAATCGCGGCAGTGTGGTGCGCGTGCTGGGTGATCGTTTGCTGGTGAGTGGCGTAAATAAAGTCAAGAAACATCAGAAGCCTAATCCGGTAAAGGGATTGACGGGCGGTATAGTCTCGCAGGAGATGCCTATTCACGTTTCTAATGTGGCTATTTACAACAAAGCGACTAAAAAAGCTGATCGTGTTGGGGTTAAAACGCTGGGCGATGGTAAAAAAGTTCGAGTTTTTAAATCTAACGGCGAAGTAATCGGCGCATAAGGGAGTATTTAAACATGGCTCGTTTATATGAATTTTACAAAGGCACGGTAGTGCCTGACATGATGAAGAAGTTTGGCTACAAGTCCGTTATGCAAGTGCCATACATTCAGAAAATTACACTAAATATGGGCGTGGGCGAAGCGGTTGCCGATAAAAAGGTGATGGAGCATGCCGTGGCGGATATGCAAAAAATTTCCGGACAAAAGCCAGTGGTGACCAAGTCAAAAAAATCAATTGCTGGATTTAAGATTCGTGAAAATTACCCGGTAGGCTGCAAAGTCACTTTGCGTCGTTCGCATATGTATGAATTTCTGGATCGTCTGGTAACTGTGGCAATTCCCCGTATCCGAGATTTTCGCGGGATGTCCGCCAAGTCCTTTGATGGTCGTGGCAACTACAACATGGGAGTTAAAGAGCAAATCATATTCCCGGAAATTGAATACGATAAAATTGATGCGCTGCGCGGTATGAACATTACAATTACGACCACCGCTAAAACTGATGAAGAAGCGCGTGCTTTGTTGCTTGCATTTAAATTCCCACTGAAGGGCTGAGGATAAAATGGCAAAAATGTCTGTTATTAATCGTGACTTGAAGCGTCGCGAAACCGTCAAAAAATACGCTGGCAAGCGCGCTGATTTAATTGCGCTGATTGCTGACATGAAGCTGAGTGAAGAGGATCGCTATGTGGCGCGCCAAAAGCTGCAAGCATTGCCGCGCAATGCCAGCCCGGTGCGTTTGCGTAATCGCTGTACATTAACGGGCCGTGGGCGTGGCGTGTTTAGCAAATTTGGTCTGGGTCGTACTAAGCTGCGCGAATATATTATGCGTGGTGAGGTTCCTGGCGTAATCAAGGCAAGTTGGTAGGAGAAATTTATGAGTATGAGTGATCCGATCTCCGATATGTTGACACGTATCAGAAACGCACAGATGGCGCAGAAGCTAACCGTTGTTATGCCTTCTTCCAAGCTGAAAGTCGCGATATCAAAGGTGTTGCAAGACGAGGGTTATATTGAAGGTTTTGCAGTTGCCCAGAATGAAGGCAAGCCGACGCTGGAAATTGGTCTTAAATACTATGCGGGTCGTCCTGTCATTGAGACAATTCAGCGCGTTAGCCGTCCCAGTTTGCGGGTTTACAAGAGCTGCAATGACATACCCAAAGTGATGAATGGATTGGGTGTAGCTATTGTTTCAACGTCCAAAGGTTTAATGGCGGATCGCAAAGCACGCGCTAATGGAATTGGTGGCGAAGTTTTGTGCGTCGTCGCGTAACGAGGTTAATATGTCTAGAGTTGCCAGAAACCCCATAGCTTTGCCTGCTGGTGTGAATGCTTCCATCGCAGCCAATCAAGTTGCAATCAAAGGCCCGTTAGGTACATTGACTCAACCCCTAAATGGCGACGTTGTCGTCAAGCTGGAAGGTGATCATTTGCAATGTATTGCAATGGACGAGTCCATGAAATCGAACGCCATGTCCGGCACCATGCGCGCACTGCTGGCGAATATGGTGCAAGGGGTGAGTAAAGGTTTTGAACGTAAGCTGACTCTGGTAGGCGTGGGCTATCGCGCGCAAGCCGCTGGGCAGACACTGAACTTGACCTTGGGATTTTCGCATCCGGTCTCTTACCAGATGCCGCAGGGCGTGAAGGTTGAGACACCGTCACAGACCGAAATTTTGCTGAAGAGCACGAATAAGCAGCAGGTGGGGCAGGTGGCTGCCGAGATACGAGCATTCCGTTCGCCTGAGCCTTATAAGGGTAAGGGTGTGCGCTATGCTGAAGAGGTTGTGAAGTTGAAAGAAACCAAGAAAAAATAATTGCAGCAGAAATAATTACGGCAGAAAAAATAATTGAGGTGACCATGTTTTCCAAGAATGATGCACGCCAGCGCAGAGCACGCAAAACCCGTGCAAAAATTGCTGGACAAAAAGCAGTTCGTTTAGTTATCAGCCGCAGCAACTTGCATATTTATGCGCAGATTATTTCTGCATCGGGTGACCAAGTTTTGGCTAGTGCTTCTACAGTTGAGGCTGATCTAAAAAAAGATGTGGCGAATGGTGGCAATATCGCTGCAGCGGTATTGGTGGGTAAACGTATTGCCGAGAAGGCGAAGAGTGCTGGCGTTGTTGAAGTGGCATTTGATCGTTCTGGCTATAAATATCATGGTCGTGTAAAGGCGTTGGCAGATTCAGCGCGTGAACATGGTCTGCAGTTCTAGTTGGGAGTGAATAATGGCTAAGATGCAAGGAAAAGGGCAGCAAGCTGAAGAGCGCGGAGACGGCTTGATAGAAAAAATGATCTCGGTCAATCGCGTGACTAAAGTTGTGAAGGGTGGGCGCATCATGGGTTTTGCTGCGCTGACAGTAGTGGGCGACGGTGATGGGCGCATCGGCATGGGCAAGGGCAAGTCAAAAGAAGTGCCTGTTGCGGTGCAAAAAGCGATGGATGAAGCGCGTCGTAAATTGACCAAGGTAAGTTTGAATAAAGGTACTTTGCACCATACGGTGATTGGTCGTCACGGTGCTGCGAAAGTTTACATGCAACCTGCATCTGAAGGTACGGGCGTTATAGCTGGCGGTGCGATGCGTGCGGTATTTGAAGCGGTCGGCGTACACAATGTCTTGGCAAAGTGCATCGGCTCAAGCAATCCATACAATGTGGTGCGGGCAACGATTAACGGGTTGTTGGCGCTGAATGCTCCGGCTGCAGTTGCGGCTAAGCGTGGCAAAACCATAGAAGAAATTCAGGGATAAGCAATAATGGTCAGTGCTAAAAAAACAAAGACGACCGAGCCAAAGATAACTGGGCGGCTTAAAGTTACGCAGATTAAAAGCGTGATAGGCACCAAAGAGTCACATCGCGCATGTGTGCGTGGCTTGGGTTTGCGTCGCATTAATCATACGGTGGACGTAGAAGATACGCCAGCGGTGAGAGGTATGATTAACAAAGTATTTTATTTAGTAAAGTGCGAGGCTTAAATGCAACTCAATCAAATTAAACCAGCGGCAGGTTCTACCCATTACAAGCGTCGTGTCGGCAGAGGCATCGGGTGTGGTCTTGGTAAAACCTGTGGACGCGGACATAAAGGTCAGAAATCACGCTCCGGCGGATTTCACAAAGTAGGTTTTGAAGGTGGTCAAATGCCCTTGCAGCGTCGCTTGCCCAAGCGCGGCTTTGTTTCGTTGACGCGCAATGATAACGCACAGGTTCGTTTGTCGGATTTAGAAGCATTGCCAGTTGACGTGATTGATCTGTTGGTGCTCAAGCAGGCAGGTTTGGTGCCCCCAGCTACCTTGTCGGTCAAAGTTATCTTGGCAGGCGAGATAGTTCGTCCCGTCAAGCTGCAGGGTCTTTTGTTGACCAAGGGCGCGCGCGCTGCTATTGAGGCGGTTGGCGGCAGTATCTCGGAATTAGGGTGAGCCTTTTGAATGACGCAGTAAAAAAGGGTGCAAACAAAGGAAAATATGGTGACCTCAGCAGCCGTTTATGGTTTCTGTTGGGCGCGCTGGTTGTGTATCGAATAGGCGCACATATTCCTGTGCCTGGTATCAATCCTGAAGTGCTAGCCGAGTTATTTAACTCACAAAAAGGCGGCATCTTGGGAATGTTTAATATGTTTTCCGGCGGTGCGCTGTCACGCTTCACAATATTGGCGCTGGGCATCATGCCGTACATTTCTGCTTCCATCATCATGCAGCTGGCTTCCCATGCGGTGCCGCATCTGGAGATGTTAAAAAAGGAAGGTGATGCGGGTCGTAGAAAAATCGCACAATATACGCGCTATGGTACGTTGATTTTGGCCATATTCCAGGCGCTGGCGATGGCTGTTGCATTGCAGGCGCAGCAAGGTTTAGTTTTAAATCCAGGTGTTATGTTTCAGGTAACGACTGTGGTGACTTTGGTTTCTGGCACTATGTTTCTGATGTGGTTGGGCGAGCAAATTACAGAGCGCGGGTTGGGTAACGGTATTTCGTTAATTATTTTTGCAGGTATTGCAGCTGGGTTGCCGAGTGCAATCGGCAGTACTTTGGAGTTAGCGCGTACAGGCGCGTTCTCAATTCCGCTTGTGTTGCTGCTGTTCTTTGGTGCAATTGGCATCACGGCATTGGTTGTATTTGTGGAGCGTGGGCAACGCAAGATATTGGTCAATTATGCTAAGCGTCAAGTTGGCAACAAGGTTTACGGTGGACAAAGTTCACACTTGCCATTGAAGGTCAATATGGCGGGTGTAATTCCTCCGATATTTGCTTCCAGCATTATCCTGTTTCCAGCTACCTTGGCAGGGATGTCGGCAGGTGGGATGACTTGGCTGAAAGACTTGAGCGAAATGTTGTCTCCTGGGCAGCCTATTTATGTGATGCTGTATGCGGCAGCGATTATATTTTTCTGTTTCTTTTATACGGCGTTAGTATTTAACCCCAAAGAAACAGCTGAGAATTTAAAGAAGAGTGGTGCGTTTTTGCCAGGGATACGTCCCGGTGAGCAAACCGCACGTTATGTAGAAAAGATTATGGTGCGCCTGACTTTAGTTGGTGCAGTGTATGTGACACTGGTGTGCTTGCTACCGGAATTTTTAGTAGTGAAATGGAACGTACCATTTTATTTTGGCGGCACATCACTCTTGATTATGGTCGTGGTGACAATGGATTTTATGGCGCAAGTGCAGTCGTACTTGATGTCGCATCAATATGAAAGTTTATTGAAGAAGGCCAACTTTAAAGGCGGTCTCGCTCGCTGATGGCAAAAGAAGAGGCGATGCAGATGCAAGGGGAGGTGGTTGAATCCCTGCCTAACGCGACATTTCGTGTGAAGCTTGAGAACGGTTATATTGTGCTAGGGCACATATCTGGCAAGATGCGCATGCACTACATACGCATCTTGCCAGGTGATAAGGTCACTGTAGAGTTAACGCCATATGATTTGACTAAAGGGCGAATTATTTTTCGAGCGAAATAGTGCAAATTTGTTGCCCAAGTTTTTGTTAGATTTAATTTTTGGAGAAGCAAATGAAAGTACAAGCATCTGTAAAGAAAGTTTGTCGGAATTGCAAATTGGTGCGACGCAAAAATGTAGTTCGCGTAATTTGCAGTAGCGATCCTCGACACAAGCAGCGCCAAGGCTAATAGTGCTGCACGAGCGGGATGTGGCCAAAGCGCGCATTGTGCGGAACAGTCTGGAATTGAATGAAACAAGGCCAGACTTGAGTGGAACAGGTTGGCAGTGGTACAATAGCTCGTTTTTTAAGTTGACTTTTTTATATTTTGATAGGGTAGCTGCATGGCACGTATTGCAGGAGTAAATATTCCAAATCACCAGCATGCTGAAATCGCGCTAACTGCGATTTACGGCATCGGACGCACACGAGCACGCAACATTTGTGCTTCTGCAGGGGTGGGTGTCACAACCAAAATTAAAGAAATCAGTGATACTGAAATGGAAAGGTTGCGGGAAGAGGTCGCCAAGTTTATGGTTGAGGGCGATCTACGTCGTGAAATTTCCATGAACATTAAGCGGTTGATGGATTTAGGCTGTTATCGTGGCTTACGTCACCGTCGTGGTTTGCCAGTGCGTGGGCAGCGTACGCGCACCAATGCGCGCACGCGCAAGGGCCCTCGTAGATCGGTTGCTGGAGCTAAAAAGTAACCACCAAAATGTTTGATAAGGGATTGTAGATATGGCTAAAGCTAGCACCAGAGTGCGTAAAAAAGTAAAGAAAAATGTGGCAGAGGGCATTGCTCATGTTCATGCTTCATTTAACAACACTATTGTGACCATTACAGATCGTCAGGGGAATGCGCTGGCTTGGTCAACGAGTGGCAGCAATGGTTTTAAGGGTTCGCGCAAAAGCACACCGTTCGCAGCACAGATTGCTGGTGAAACTGTGAGCAAAGCAGCGCATGAGTGTGGCGTTAAAAATTTAGAAGTTCGCATCAAGGGGCCGGGGCCAGGACGGGAGTCTGCGGTTCGCGCTTTGAATGCAGCAGGCTTCAAAATTACTAGTATTTCGGATATTACGCCAGTGCCACACAATGGTTGCCGTCCGCCGAAAAAGCGTCGTATATAAATTGGGAGTGAGTCTTGGCTAGAAATACAGATCCAAAGTGTCGTCAGTGCCGCCGTGAGGGGGAGAAACTTTTTCTGAAAGGTGAAAAATGTTTCACCGATAAGTGTGGGATTGAGCGTCGCGCTTATCCGCCTGGTCAGCATGGGCAGAAGAAAAACACCCGCATGTCGGATTATGGTGGTCAGTTGCGTGAAAAGCAGAAGGTGCGCCGTATCTATGGCATCTTGGAAGGGCAGTTCCGTTTGACTTATCGCTCTGCTGAAATTCAGCGCGGCATTACTGGCGAAAACTTATTGCAGATTTTGGAATCGCGTCTGGATAATGTCGCCTATCGTATGGGTTTCGGTGCCTCCCGTTCTGAGGCACGTCAGGTTGTACGGCACAACGCAATTCTGGTTAACGGCAAGCGAGTCAATATCCCCTCTTACCAAGTAAGCCCAGGCGACATAGTAGAAGTGGTAGAAGGTGCTCAGGCGCAATTGCGCGTGAAGGCATCTTTGCAGGCTGCGGAACAGCGTGGCTTTCCAGAATGGTTAGAAGTTGATATCAAGGCGATGAAAGGTACTTACAAAGCCAAGCCGCAACGTTCAGAGTTGCCCGCTACGATTAATGAGCATCTGATTGTTGAATTGTATTCCAAGTAATTAACGCGGAGCCAGATATGCAAAAGAATAATTTTCTGAAACCTCGCATTATTGATGTGCAAAGGATTTCACGCACCCACGCTAAAGTTGTGATGGAGCCGTTTGAGCGGGGGTATGGGCATACTTTGGGTAATGCGTTGCGCCGTATTCTGCTCTCTTCAATGAAGGGTTATGCGCCAACCGAAGTTAAAATCGCGGGTGTTTTACACGAATACTCTTCTATTGATGGTGTACAGGAAGATGTCGTTGAGATTTTGCTCAACCTCAAAGGTTTGGTATTGAAATTGCACGATGCAACTGATGTCACGCTGACTTTGAAAAAAGAAAGTGCGGGAGTTGTAACTGCAGGTGATATCGTAATTGGATCCAGCACTGAGGTTATTAATCCGGATCATGTGATCGCCCATCTGACAGCGGGTGGCAAGTTGGATATGGAGATTAAAGTTGAACAGGGGCGTGGTTACGTTTCCTCAGTATCGCGGCAAACGCACGGCAGCACTCGCTCAGTAGGGTATATCGCCTTGGATGCTTCATTTAGCCCGGTGCGTCGAGTGAGCTATGCAGTAGAAAGCGCGCGTGTTGAACAGCGAACTGATTTGGATAAGCTGATTATGGACATTGAAACTAATGGAGCAATTGATCCAGAAGAAGCAATACGTTATGCAGCACGCATATTGGTAGAGCAGTTCTCAGTATTTGCTTCCTTGGAAGGTACGCCGATGCCGCAAGAGAAGCCGCAAGCCCCCAAGGTTGACCCTATGCTGCTACGTCCGGTTGATGATCTTGAGCTGACTCCGCGTTCTTCAAACTGTCTGAAAGCGCAGAGCATCCATTATGTGGGCGATTTGATACAGCATACAGAAAATGATTTGTTACGCACGCCTAACTTAGGTCGTAAATCATTAAATGAAATTAAACAGGTGCTGGCTGAGCATGGCTTGTCATTGGGTATGAAGCTGGAAAACTGGCTTGCGCCCGTGGACAAATAGTCGCCAGACTGTAATAACCAATAGATCAATAACCAACGGTCAAGTCATTTTACAGATAGCAATTAAGCCAACACTGATACTACAGATATCTATGTTCAGTGAAATCGGTTAAAGAAAAGTAAAGAGGATAATCATGCGGCATCGTTCAGGCTTAAGAAAACTCAATCGAACCAGCAGCCATCGTTTGGCCATGCTTCGCAATATGACAGTTTCCCTATTTCGCCATGAAATAATTAAAACTACGTTACCCAAGGCAAAAGAGTTGCGTCGTGTGGCTGAGCCGATTTTAACATTGGGCAAAACGCCTAATTTGGCTAATCGCCGCTTGGCATTTGCGCGTTTACGTGATCGCGAAATGGTCAGCAAGCTGTTCGATGAGCTAGGCCCGCGCTATGCAGCTCGCAATGGTGGTTACTCGCGTATCCTGAAGTATGGATTTAGAAAAGGGGATAATGCGCCTATGGCCATAGTCGAATTGATGGATCGTCCGGCGGACTCAACGCCAGTTGAGGTAGCTGCCGAGTAATTATTTCCCAGTACCAAGCAAAAAGGCTCACAAAATTTATTGTGAGCCTTTTTGCTTGGTACTGGGAAATACCTTGATTATGACAGCCAGCGTAGGAATGCAGCCGCAGTCAATGCTATTACGCCGAGGACAATTAATAGCTTCCATGCCGCGTGACGTTTTTCTACAGACCAATTTTTTCCATATAACAGATACAAGGCCGCTGTGCTAAATCCTACAGCTGCACAGATCACTTTGATAATGAGGGCAGCAGTTGCAATGCCATGAATATCTGGAAGCTTCCCATAAAAATAGAAACTGGTTGCACCAAATACCATGCCGCTTAATCCTTGAATCGTCCAGCCCGATACTACTAGCCATGCGAGTGAACGTTGTATGAGTACTGGCTGTGTGGCAGGAAATAACGCAAAAACGGCACCACCCACGATAGCGGCGGCACCGAAATTATGTATGACCTGAATAACGGCGTAGCTAAGCCCCTCTACAGGGATAGTCACGCTATTCTACGCTTACAGAAATGCATTTTTCGACGCCTATGGGGGCATGTCCTTTGTTCACAACTTTGATGCAAATATCATATTTGCCAGCGGCCAAACCATCCAGCGTATGAGTATCCTTAAGTTTCATCAGCACTCCTTTTTGATCACCATTTACATAGATGTGAGTGTGATCACCCCCTTTGGAACCGGGAATTACGTCGTAAGTGACAGGAATGGGTGAACCTGCTTTTAATTTGGCATCCGCAGCAGGTGAAGAAATTGTAACAGAGGCATCTGCTGGAGTTTCAGTAGTAGCGGTAGCGGATGGTTTAGGACCACAAGCGGTCAATGATAAAGCAAACAAAGCAACAACGAGAGCAAGACGATTCATTATTCTATCCTTTACATTAAATTAAACATAACCACACTCAAAATTTCTATCCGCTGCAAGTAAATCTACTATAAAGATATCAGTTAATCGGCTATGAAAAACGCAGCATTCTACGAAATTTGAGAAAACATTTCCAATACCCTACAAAGAAAGTGCGCGTATTACAAAGTATCTAGCCTATTAGCGTTGCGAGCGAACATTGTATTAATACAGATTGTGCGGCAGGGAAGAATGCAAAAAAAAACGACACCACCCACGATAGCGGCGGCACCGAAATTATGTACTACCTGAATAACGGCGTAGCTAAGCCCCTCTACAGGGATAGTCACGCTATTCTACGCTTACAGAAATGCATTTTTCGACGCCTATGGGGGCATGTCCTTTGTTCACAACTTTGATGCAAATATCATGTTTGCCAGCGGCCAAACCATCCAGCGTATGAGTATCCTTCAGTTTCATCAGTACTGCTTTTTGATCGCCATTTACATAGATATGGGTGTGATCACCTTTGGAGCCGGGTATTACGTCATAAGTGACAGGAATGGGTGAACCTGCTTTTATTTTGACATTCGCAGCAGGTGAAGAAATTGCAACGGACGCATCTGCCGCTGATGCAGCAGCAACAGGCGCATAAATGCTGACAACCAATAAGAGTCCAAAGGCATTGAGTTTTATCATGGTCGATCCTCCAATAAAAAATGTGTGGGTTATTACGATTTAGTGCTTTGCCGTCACAATAGTGCAGGCGGGTTTATTATAGCAGACCAATACAACCGTATGTAAATACACAGATTAAAGTGTACTTAATTACTAAAGTATCTACGTCTATCGCGTTGCAAGAGCGTCCCAGCCGGAGAATGACGGCTGGGACGGATAGGCTTTGTTTATGATCTATTTAACGGATCCGTCGCAATGCCACATGCCTTCCTGTTTAACACCCCTAAGTGCTGTTATCATTTGATCTGTAGTTACCTTGCCGTCTTCAAAATGCACGACAACAAATTTCTGTTTATTTTGGGCATCTACCGATTTAACCCCAGGCAGCTTTTTTAATGCTGCAGTAATTTCATTAGGGTAGAATTCACAAAATGATCCACCTAAATTAAGTGTGACAGATTTTTCACTTGAAGCGAAAGCGTGTGTCATGCCCAAGCCTACACAGATGGATGCGGCAGCAAAAAAGCGGATTAACTTTAACATGTTGTAAGCTCCTTGAAATAATTGAAAGTGAGACTGAAGTAGAGTCGGACCAAACCATGAAGCATAAACACTTAATATATCCTCATGTGTTGTCATTATAACTAAAACTATTCAAGTCAAGCAAATTATACGTCGCGTACTAGGTGACTCAAGGTAAAAGTTATCGAGAGCAATCGCAATGAGGGATCGTTGCCCCAAGTTAAAGGTTACCGAAACAACAAGGGTAATCTGACATGGTGAAGCTAGAATGACGCGCCTATCTTGAGGCGATTCGGGTACGTTACTGGCCTTGCTGGCAAGGCAGGCAAAAGCACCATCCTAGACGAATTCTGTGTAGTCTGCGGCTATCATCGCAAATACGCTTTATTCTAATTCGCGTTAGATAGTGCGTTAATAATCCAAGGCCAATGGGTGATGGGTTGGGCACGTTGCGAATCTTTTTCAAATACGGCGAGCCCCTGTTCGAGATGACTTTCGAGCGCGTCAAGGCTGTCGAATACGCGGTTATGGAAAGACTTTTCACGCAAATCATCTCATAGATGCTCGACCGGGTTGAGCTCGGGTGAGT
>CANJMS010000055.1 GCA_947475825.1 Nitrosomonadales bacterium | reverse complement strand
TCGTGGCGGTAAAATCGAGTGCAAAACATTGAACAAGTTGCCTGAATTTAGCTTCACTGATTCGAGAACGGCAATAATATCTATTTTTATTAATCATCTTAGTAAGTTACCACACTTTAAAATGTGCTTAACTTCCTAAGACCCATTTTAATTTACTGGGTAGGCGTACCCTTGGCACGGGCAATACGCACCACCTCTGGAATTTTACGCAAGTTGCGCATGACATTCGCCAAATGCTGGCGACTACTAACTTGTAAAGTGAAGTGCAGCGTGGTGTAGTCAACATCTTTTGTAAAATGTACATTTTCGATATTGGATTCCGCCTCCGCAATGGCTGCCGCTGCCTTGGCTAGCACACCGCGTTGATTGATGACAATCAGCTTGATACCCACCTCAAATGCTTTATTAATGTGCTTGTCCCACGCTACATCCAGCCACTCATCTGTCCCGCTACGTCCCTTACTTAACGTCGGACAATCATGTGTATGCACGATCAAGCCATGTCCTTTTTTGATAATGCCAATAATCGGATCGCCCGGAATGGGACGGCAGCATTTAGCAAATTGCACGGCCATGCCTTCCGTGCCAATGATTGTAACGATGCCATGTATCGGCACATGCTCAGGCGAACCGGGATCACCCAAACGAGCCAACTGGCGCGCCACGACCATATTCAAACGACGACCTAGCGCAATGTCGGCTAGCACTTCGGTGCGTGATTTGACTCCACTGTCTTTAAGAAATTTTTCCCAGTGCGCGACATCAATATCTTGCGGCTTAATCCCCAGCGAAGCGTAAGCCTGATTTAACAGCCGCTCACCCAGCGTTACCGATTCTTCAAGGTGCAGGGTTTTCAGCGAATGTCGAATGGTATTGCGCGCCTTACTGGTCACCACATAACTCAACCATGCCGGGTTGGGATGAGCATGGGGTGCCGTAATAATTTCGACGCGATCCCCGTTTCTCAGTTCGGTGCGTAACGGAGCAAGCTCAAAATTTATTTTGACAGCCACACAGCGATTACCAATATCTGTGTGGACACTATAAGCAAAATCAACTGCTGTAGAGCCGCGCGGCAAGGCGAGAATTTTTCCGGTAGGGGTGAACACATACACTTCATCCGGAAAAAGATCGACCTTGAGGTGCTCCAAAAATTCAACCGAGTCAGTGCTTTGGCTCAAACTTTCCAGCAGGCTCTGCAACCACTGATGCGTTTGCTTATGCAATTCATTGAAAGAGGAATCCTGCGATTTATATAACCAGTGTGAAGCCACGCCCGCCTCGGCCACCTTGTGCATTTCATGCGTGCGAATTTGTACCTCGACTGGCACACCAAAAGGACCGAATAAAATGGTGTGCAGAGATTGATAACCGTTAGCTTTAGGGATCGCGATGTAATCCTTAAATTTACCTGGAATGGGTTTGTACAGGCCATGCAGCAAGCCCAGCACCAAATAACAAGTTGGCGCTTCGTCCACCAAAATACGAAATCCATAAATATCCTGCACCTCAGAAAATGGCATGGATTTCGCCTGCATCTTTAGATAAATTCCATATAGATGCTTCTCTCGACCTTGAATTTTAGCTGCAATTTTATGCTCATCCAGACACTTTTTAATCGCCTCTTGAATCGTGCCAATCACCTCGCGACGATTGCCGCGCGCGGCTTTCAATGCCTTATGCAAAACAGAATAGCGATTGGGATATAAATTTTTGAAGCCGAGGTCTCCCAGTTCCTGATAAATATCGTGCAGCCCCAGCCGATTCGCGATAGGCGCATAAATCTCCAAAGTCTCGCGCGCAATGCGCTCACTTTTCTCACGCGACATGGATTTCAACGTCCGCATATTATGCAAACGATCCGCCAATTTAATCAAAATTACACGCACATCACGCGCCATCGCCAGCAACATTTTGCGGAAATTCTCGGCCTGTGCATCCTCCGTCGTTTGAAACTCCATCCGCGCCAGCTTGCTTAAACCATCCACCAAAATCGCAACGGGCTTGCCAAATTTCTCGGCCACTTCTTCGGTGCTCACACTGGTATCTTCTACTACGTCATGTAGCAGCGCAGCTATGATTGCCTGCGCGTCAAGATGCAGCGGCGTGAGTATCCGCGCAACGGCTATGGGGTGGGAGACATAGGGCTCACCAGACTTGCGCAGCTGACCTTCGTGTGCTGCTGCACTAAATTCCAGTGCGCGCTGAATATTTTTTACATCGCGGGGAGGCAGGTAAGTAGAAACTTCCTGCAGGAGCGTTTTGGCATCTGGCATGCTTAAACCTACTGTGTTATTAAACCGCTCAAGAGCGAACTGGGGAGGTGAATTTTGACAGCGTTAAATCTTGGCTCGGAATGCGAGGTCGCACGATAAAAGACATTGCATCAACCACACTTCCTTATAAAATTTTCCCTAAGCTGCGTCCCCTTGAGCGATTTCTAAACACAGCGAAATTTAACAGCAGTGTTGCTTCAAAAAATCAGGCATTAAACAACCAAATCACGCTGCAGAATTTCCAAGCCAACTTTGCCCTCACTGATTTCACGCAAGGCTATAACAGTCGGTTTGTCTTTATTTTCTTCAACCAGATAGCTCGCGCCATTGGTCAATTGACGCGCGCGATACGCGGCCACCAGCGTCAATTCAAAACGGTTAGGAATACGAGCCAAACAATCATCAATCGTAATACGAGCCATGCGGTCACCTCTTTATTTTTGTAACTGGTTAATTAAATTTTGATGCTTGAACATTTGCCTGGTGCGCCGCAATGATTCGGCGACAATGATAGCCTGTAGCTGCCTTAATGCATCATCCAACACGTCGTTGATAATAACATAATCAAACTCAACCACATGCGCGATATCAGCTTGCGCGGCTTGCAGCCGCTTGGCTATGACCTCGGCACTATCCTGCGCCCTGCTCTGTAAGCGATATTTCAAAGCCTCCAGAGAGGGGGGTAAAATAAATATCCCAATGCTGGCAGGAAATTTTCGCCGCACCTGTTGCGCGCCCTGCCAGTCTATCTCCAGCAAAATATCGCGCCCGCTGGCAATTTCTGCGGCGATCCACGATTGCGATGTGCCATACAAATTGCCATACACCTCAGCACTTTCAATAAAATCGCCATGCTGCGCCATCGATAAAAAAGTATCGCGACTGACAAAGTGATAATCTTTACCCTCTACTTCGGCTGGGCGCGGCGGACGTGAGGTATAAGAAACCGACACTTTGATAGGCTGATTGCTGGCCAGCAACGCGTTCACCAAACTGGTTTTACCCGCCCCGGAAGGCGCACAGACGATAAATATATTTCCTGACATAATATCCCCTATTCTATATTTTGAATCTGTTCGCGCATTTGTTCGATCAGCAATTTCATCTCCATGGCGGCATAACTCACTTCCGCGTCAACAGATTTTGCGCCCAATGTATTCGCTTCGCGATGCAGCTCCTGCATTAAAAAATCCAGCCGTTTTCCCACTGCGCCACCCTGCATCAACACGCGTTGCACTTCCTTCAGATGCGTTTGCAAACGAGAAAGCTCCTCGTTTACATCAATTTTGCTGGCAAACAAGGTAATTTCCTGAAGTATACGTTCATCATCGCTATTATTGAGTGCGGCACGCAAACGCGCTGTCAGTCGCTCTTCATACACGGCAATAGCGGCAGGAATGCGCGGGGCAACTTGGGCACATAGGCTAAGTATCTGCGTAATCCGCTGCTCCAAAAACAAGGCCAGCTTTTCACCCTCGCGCGCGCGCGACGCAGAAAAATCTGCCAAAGATTGCTGCAAAGCCTGCATCGCCGCCGCCTGCAATATATCTTCATCTGTCGTAGCGATTTGAATTACCCCGTTCCAACGTAATATATCAGCGACGCCAAGTGGGGTCGATTCAGGTAAAATGTCGCGAATTACTTTGCTCCATTCTGATAATTGATGGAGCAGTGGTTGATTAAGCTGAGTGAGATTCTGGTTCATCTGATGCGCTGTCCCACAAGGGGACAATGTAAAACTGGCGCGGCATTCAACTTTGCCCCGCGTAATTTGCGCGCTGATGGCTACACGAAATATCGTTTCCAATATACGCAAATCATCCGGTAGGCGTAACTGTAAATCGAGGTAACGTGAGTTCACTGCGCGTAATTCCAGCGTGAGTGTGCCCGCTTCAGTTTCTGCGGTGGCAGTGGCAAAGCCAGTCATGCTGAAAATCATTACGTGCTCCGAGTCTATCCCGAATGGAATTTGGACAATTTAATTTTATTGCTGACTCGAGTCATTGACAAACTTTTCCATTGACAAATCAAACAACAACACATGCAAGGACATATTTAAAAATTCGAACGAAGTTAAAATTTTTCAACTAAAACCGAGCATGAACAAAAAATGTTGGCGCAGTATACGATTGCTATACTTAAAAAATCTTTTTAGAGCAATAAAATGTTGTGCAGAAGTTTGATTTTTTGGAGCTGCCCATATTATATTACGATTACACCCTATGAAATTTTCCATATATCAAGCCAGCCGTATCGGTAGTCGCAAATACAATCAGGATCGTGTCGCCTATGCCTACAGTGACCAAGCGTTGCTGCTGGTGCTGGCGGACGGCATGGGTGGACATTTACATGGCGAGCTGGCCGCGCAATTGGCTATACAAATTTTCATCAAAGCGTTTGAAAAAGCTGCGCAACCACGCATTTCGAACCCATCCAACTTTCTAAGCCTCGTTATGCAAAGCGCGCATAACGCAATTATTCGATATGCCCGTGAACAAAAATTAAACGGCAATCCCGGCACAACTTGCGTCGCAGCAATTGTGATGGATGACCAAATATTTTGGGCGCACGCTGGAGATTCACGCTTGTATTTAATTCGCGGGAATGACGTGGTTACACGCACGAAAGATCACTCAGTCGTACAACAATGGGCCGATTCAGGAATGATTGATGCCAAAGACATGCGTACTCATCCGGATCGAAATAAAATTACCAATTGTTTGGGCGCAGAAGAGGGCATGTTCTTCGTCGACTCTTCTGCTGCACAACTCTTGCAGAAAAATGACTGCATCATTTTATGCAGCGATGGCCTGTGGGGGCCCTTGTCCGGTCAGGAGATTGCCTCCACGCTCAACTTGTCTCCACTGCCGCAGGCTCTGGAACAATTGATGGACAGGGCGATAGAAAAAGAAGCCGGGCACTCTGACAATACCACCGTTGTTGGCATGCGCTGGGGCGAAGGCGAAGAGATGCGTATGGCCGCCCTGCCCGTTGCCATGGTGTTGGATTGCGAGCAAATCTAAGGAAACGCTGAGCAATTTTTAGACATGTACTGTCGCTTCATATGCTCTTGTTTATCAGAAATTTGAACTAAACGTATGCACCTGCTCGTGCTTTACCTGGCTTATTAATTTTAATTATTAGAGACGCCATCAATATAATACGTACTTTCATTTCACGGAACTCGCCATGCAACTATTTCCCGCCACACGTTTTGCCGATAGACACCCCGCACATCTACGCAATATCCGCATCACCCGCCACTACACCAAACATGCCGAAGGCTCGGTGTTGATTGAGTGCGGTGATACCAAAGTCATCTGTACCGCCAGCGTCGAAGAGCGCGTGCCACCACATAAAAAAGGCTCAGGCGAAGGATGGGTTACTGCAGAATATGGTATGTTGCCGCGCTCTACCGGTGAACGGATGGCGCGCGAAGCCGCTAAGGGCAAGCAGTCTGGTCGCACACAAGAAATTCAGCGTTTGATCGGACGCAGTTTGCGAGCAGTTGTAGATTTGAAAAAACTGGGCGAGCGCACCATACAAATAGATTGCGATGTGATTCAAGCCGATGGCGGCACACGTACTGCCGGCATCACTGGCGCATTCGTGGCATTGCATGATGCGGTGAACGGCCTGCTCAATAAAAAGTTAATTAAAGAAACGCCCTTGATTAATTTTGTCGCCGCCATTTCGGTGGGGATGCATAACGGCGCGGCAGTGCTTGATCTGGACTATGCAGAAGACTCCGTCTGCGACACCGACATGAATGTGGTAATGACTGGCGACGGTAAATTTATCGAGGTGCAAGGCACGGCAGAAGGTCACGCATTTTCGCGTGATGAAATGAATATTATGTTGGATTTAGCGCAAAATGGAATTGCGCAACTCATCGAAATGCAACGCGCATCTCTGAAGAATTAATCAGTATCGCTTGTGAACAAACTCGTCATTGCTTCAAACAATCAGGGCAAGCTGCGCGAACTGCAAGCCATGCTCACTCCCTTGGGCATAGAAGTATTCACCCAGGCACAACTCGGCATTGGCGAAGCAGAAGAGCCGCATCCCACTTTCGTAGAAAACGCCCTCGCCAAAGCCCGCCACGCCAGCGCCGCCAGCGGCCTACCCGCCTTGGCTGATGATTCTGGCATATGTGTCGCAGCATTAAATGGCGCGCCGGGTGTGTTGTCTGCGCGATATGCGAGCGGTCTCCATGCCGAACAAAAAAACAACGATCTTTTCAACAACGAAAAATTATTACGTGACATGCTAGGAGTGACAGACCGACGCGCGCATTATTATTGCGTTCTAGCCTTGGTGCGCTCCGCCAATGACCCGCAACCCATCATTGCCGAGGGCGAGTGGCACGGCGAGATTGCAATGCAAGCGCGCGACGAGGGCGGCTTTGGCTACGACCCGATATTCTGGTTGCCCAAACTGGGCAAAATGAGTGCGGAACTTAACCGTGATGAGAAGGCGCAGATCAGCCATCGCGCGCTGGCGTTGAAAATATTGTTGGGACGGTTGAATTCAAGGTTGAAAAACTGCTAACTTTTTCTGTCCCATTTAATACTATTCATGGCGATCAATGTGGCAAGAGTAAGTCATAATCTAATCTTGGCTTACCCGAATTGATCGGTGGCTTATGTTATTGCGGGGGTTGGACCTCCCCGACTTTCGTAGACGTTGAGGGTGTAAAAGTTTTTGTGTAAACGGTCATCTGGTAGGAAACTACCTAACTTTAAGGAGAAGTGAACATGACCGTAGCAAAGAAAGTTCCCGCACCGGATTTAATTGACCAACTATTGGCGGGCTACCAATAACCTGAAGACCTGATTGGTGTACACGGGCTGCTCAAGCAACTCACCAAGGCCGTTGTAGAACGGACGTTGCAGGCCGAGATGGCGGCGCACTTGGGACACAGCAAACACGAACCGGTGGTCAACCTTGATGGCAACGCCCGCAATGGCCGCAGCAAGAAGACCTTGCAGGGAGACTTTGGCGAACTACCCATCGACATCCCGCGCGACCGCCACGGCGCGTTCGAGCCGCAACTCATCCCCAAGCACCAAACCCGCTGGAGCGGCTTCGACGACAAGATTCTCTCGCTTTACGCATCTAAGGCCGGCTTGTTGGATTTTCTGGTTTCTTTGGTTACGGTCTAGTTTTAATCTGTACAGCATCGCACTAACAATGCGGTGCTCTTTGGATTTTAGCGATCAGATTTGCAGATATGAGTTCTACTAGTGATAATTGTATATTGTCGCTAGTCAGTTTATCGCTAGGCAGACTATTGCAACAATAATTGTTCGAGTTATCTTGCCACTGACCTGAAATTCAAGAACAATCCATACCGCAGTTGAATCCACAACCATAGGGAGTTTTACAAATGAACCGTACTGAACTGATTGACGCACTTGCAGCAAAGACCGGCAGCAGCAAAGCAGATGCTGGACGCAACATCGCAGCACTGATTGAAGTCATCACCGCCACTCTTAAGAAGGGTGACAATGTTGCACTGGTCGGCTTCGGCACTTTTGAAGTACGTAAGCGTGCAGCACGTAATGGGCGCAATCCTTCCACCGGAGCTGCGATAAAGATCAAAGCTTCCAAGGCTCCAGCATTTAAAGCAGGTGCTACCCTAAAAGCAGCGGTAAACGGCACCAAGAAGTAATTAGCATTTGCAGTAGGTATAATGAAGAGGCTGGTTTAATCGCCGGTCTTTTTTATTGTGGAGATGGCAATGCTAACGAATCAAATCCTCGCATACCTCAAAGCACACGGTGAGAGCCTCGACTCTGTCATCGCCAAGGCCGTTGGGCTTAAGCTGGCTAATACACGCAATCTTTTGCTGGAAATGACGAACAGTGGGATGTTGGTGTCCTGTCAATCTACCAAATTTGAGAAGGGTGTTAAAATTCAAGGTATGCAATGCCGTATCGCGGGTTTTATTCCTCCAGCCGCACCTGGAAGGAAGTCGGCAAAGGCTTAGCTGAAGACTTCCTGATTCGCTCAATCAATTCCCATCTTTGTAAAAAAGCGTGGTGCATTTCCCACTTTGTGCGAATTACAGAAAAAGAGGAAATAACTCTCAAGTTCCTGTAGTTCGTGGATTCTTTGAAAGACCACTGGTGTGCTTCGCTTCATGACGACACTCTTTCACAAGTATCCATTCAGTAACTCCACTCCTCATGCCCCAGTGCAGAGCGGTTCAGTTCTTCCCGATGCAGCCGCCACTGCGGCATGAATTTATTCATCAGCTCAGTAAAGTGGTCGTTGTGATGCCTCTCCAGCAAATGCACCATTTCATGAACTATGATGTACTCAAGGCACTGGGTGGATTTCTTGGCGAGCTCTAGGTTCAGCCAGATACGTTGGGCATCAATGTTGCACGTGCCCCATTTTGTTTTCATCTGCTTCACCCGCCAGTCATTTACCTGCACGCCGATTATCGGTTCCCAGTGGGCTATCAACGATGGAATGAGCTCCTTAAGGTGTTGGCGATACCAAGCCAGCATGACACGCTCTCGCTGCTCCCTGTCGCTGCCTTCGCGCACGTACAGGTCGATGCTGGATTTATTTCTGATGGCGACCCGTGATGAACCGCCAGTTTGATAAACCACGTTCAAGCGGTAGCGGCGACCTTGGAAGTAATGGCTTTCACCCGACACATACTCACGCTCTGATTGCCGTGCCTGGTTGGTGAATTTGCTCTTCTGCTTCTTAATCCACGACAATCTGGAGATGACCGCCAAGCGCACGGCCTCATCGCTCACACGCAATGGTGCAGCGACGCGTACTCTGCCTATGGGTGGATAGACTGCCAGATGCAGGTTCTTGATGTCCTTACGCACGACATCAACGGTCAGCCCGCTCACCTTGATTTGGTGGGTATCAGTAGTCACTTTGGTTTTTTACCAACTCGAAAATATCACCGGCAAGTGGCTCTTCGTTCAGCACGCGCTTAACGGCATAACGCACTTCTTTTTCTTTTACCTTATGCCCGCGCCAGCCATCTTTCTTGCTCGATAACACTGCGTAGTCCACCGCGAGTGCGAGGTCTTCATCTTTGCCCAGATTGTCATACAGGGCACGCTTGGCTCCAGTGTTCAAAGTCTTGGGATAGTCTGAACCACCGCCGGGCTTTTGCACCTTCACTGCCAGCGCAACCAACTCTGCCAGATATTTTTCGTATTCCAATGCACCATCTCTGCGCTGTTTTATCAGACTGTCCAGCAGCTCGGACATCTTCTCGTAATACTTCGGGTTGATGGGCTGCTCGTCGATGATGACTTTACGCAAGTTGTTCTCGATGGTCTCGGCGACGGCTTCCTTGTTGTTGCGGATTCCCTTGGGCAGTTGGTTCAGTGCATCCAAACCCCGCTCGACAATCATCTGAATCAAACTCATGTCATCAAAGGCGGAAATCTTCTCGCTCTCTTCGGCGCGGATGTAGGTGTCAATCAGGTGACGCATGGCAGGCTCAAACATTTTCATGTCGATGTAATCGCCACTCGCCATTTTTACCTCGGCGCGCACCTTCTCGTAATGGTCAACCTCCTGTTTGATTTTCTCGGTCTGGGCTGCGCTATAGCCTGCCTCGGTCATCTCGCTCGCAAGGTCGGCATACGCACGTATCAATGCCACCGTGAGCTTGTACAGCGTGATGCGCTTTGATTCGTTGTCCTTGAGCTGTGTCTTGTCGGCGGTATCGGCAGCACAGAAGTAACGCAGATAGGCAGTCGTATCCTTGGGTGCGGCGACAGGCTCACACAGTGCCTTGATTGCCTCACGCGCTTCTTCCAGTCGCTCCCGCGCCATTTGCAAACGGTCAACCAACAATCCCGCCACGTCATCCTTGTCATAGCCATCCAGCGCGCCAGAAGTGTAATCATGGATAGCCGTACCCAAGCTCTTGAACAGGTCTTTGTAATCGACGATGTAGCCGTATTCTTTGTCGTCACCATCCAGCCGATTCACGCGACAAATCGCCTGAAACAAGCCGTGGTCGCGCATTTGTTTGTCGATGTATAAATACGTCGCCGAAGGTGCATCAAAGCCAGTTAGCAGCTTATCCACCACGATGAGCAGCTTCATCTGGCCGGGTTGTTCGATGAATTTCTTCTTCACCTCTTTCTCAAAATCTTCAGCCGCTTGGTCGCCCAGCATGCGGTTATAAATTTCATATTTCCTCAGCTTCTCGGTCAGACCTTCGCCCGTTTCTTCCCCCTTGATGTCCGCCGCTGATGGCGCATAGGAAGTAACAATCGCGCACTTGCCTGCCAGCTCAGATTGTTCAAACAGCTCGTAACACTTACACGCTTCGTAGATGCTGCTGGTCACCAACATGGCATTGCCGCGTCCGCTTTGCAGGCGGTCTTTGGTTTCCATGTCCATCAGGATGTCGGCGACGATTTTCTCCAAACGGGATTTGGAACTCAGCACCTTCTGCATACTGCCCCACTTCTTCTTGAGCTGCGCCAGTGCAACGTCGTTCAGTCCACGGGTTTTGGAATCAAACCACAAGTCGATTTTTTCAGGAGAGGTAATGCTCTGGTCGATGTCTCGCGCCTCATAGCGCAAGTCCAGCACCACCTTGTCGCGCACCGCTTCATCGAATTTGTATGTGTGAATGTACTTGCCAAATATCTCAATGCTCTTTTGCTTGTCCGCCTTGAGTAGCGGCGTGCCGGTGAAGCCGATGAACATCGCGTTCGGCAGAATCGCCTTCATCGCCTTGTGCAGTTCGCCGCTCTGGGTGCGGTGGCACTCATCCACAAACACATAGATGTCGCCACGGGCTTTGAAATCGGCAGGAAGGCTGCGCTTCATCTCTTCGATGAATTCCGCAATGTCACCCACCTGCTCGTCATCTTCCTTGCCCACGAATTTGTGAATCAGCGAAGCAATCAGCCACGGATTGGTCGCGTTGAGTTTGCTGATAAGGTCAGCCCCGCTCTGGGTGCGGTAGATGTCTTCACTCACCCCTTTGAATACCGTCTCGATTTGCTGGTCTAGCTCGGTGCGGTCGGTAATCACCACCACCCGCGCATCTTTGACATTCTCGCGTATCCACTTTGCAAGCCACACCATAATCATGCTCTTGCCGCTGCCTTGGGTGTGCCAGACGATGCCGCCCTCGCGGCGTTTCACATGGTCTTGCGCGGCCTTCACGCCGAAGTATTGATTGTGGCGGCAAAGCTTTTTCACCCCCGCATCAAACACGATGAAGTCGTGGATTAGTTCAAGGAAGTGCGCCTTGTCACAAAGTTGAGTCAGGTGCCTGTCCAGCAGGTTTTCGATGCCGCTGTCCTGCTTCCACGTCAGGTAATATTTTTCCTTGGTCTCTACCGTGCCGTAGCGCACCCCTTCGGTATCGTTGCCCGCCATCAGCAATTGCATGGTGGTGAAGAATGGCTGGATGAAAATCTTCTTCTGGTTGTCCAGATTCTGGCGTATGCCCTCCGATACCGACACAATTGAACGCTTCAACTCCAACACACCAAGGGCGATGCCATTCACATAAATCACCACATCGGGGCGTTTGCCAAAGGATTGGACAACCGCCTTGGCATCTGCTCCTTTGACGGTCACTTCCTCGGCAATACCGAAATGATTATTGAGCGGATGCTTCCAGTCAATCAGCCACACCGTTTGCGTGTTCTCGCCGATGTCGGCTTTCACCTTCACGCCATAGCGCAGCAACTCATACACCGCCTTGTTGCAGTCATACAGGCTCTTGGTCTGGTCGCCCGCCACCTTGTTGAGCTGGTGCAATGCACGGGTAGATAGCGCATCGTCATAGCCTTGCTTCTTCAGGAACTGACGTGCCAGCGCATCGTCGATGTTGCGACTGCCTACGCGGTCGCTCCAGTCGCCCAGATAGTCGTAACCGAGTGCCGACTGGAACAGTTTGACTACGCGCTTCTGTGTCTCACGCTCAATCTTGCCGACGTTGCTCATACGAGTCGTATCCTTCCGGTGAGTAGCTCTTGCATCATGCCTTGCTTGAGGGTGCGGGTTTTGTCGCGTTGTTGCTCAAGGGCGGTAAGGTCAGCCTCCATGTCTGAGAGAACGTTGGCGATTGCAGATTGTTCGGATTGACTTTGAGGGAGAATAATTGGGCAAGCTGCGAATACACCATTGAGAAGATGGGTCTGACTTACACCGTCATTGAATTTCAAAAAATACGGATTCCGATTCAGTGTATAGAAAAGAAATTTCGGGCAATCGCTATATGCTGTGAGTGCACAAACCCGTTGATTTACAGCGTACAAGCCGCCCTGTTCTACTAAGTACGCTTTTGCGAGTGCTTTGCCATTAGGGAGGTCACTCATTACCATGAGAACATCATTTTGATTGGCGCAGCAGAAATTAGACGTGGAATACTTCCTGACAACTCCATCGGTAGAAATAAACTTCGAATTTACGCAAACGAATTCTCCGTACTCAGAAATATATTGCTCATGTGCTTTGCCTCCACGAAATCGGCATACCTCTGGCAATAATTTAACGTTCCAATCCTCTGGAATAATCCCAACTTCAGTCTGTTTATAACCGGGATTTACTTGAAACCCCGGCAGACGTTGTTTGCCGGTAAGAAGCTGCTGCATGGTGGCTTGCTTGATGTCGCGCTTCTTGGCGATGAGCTTGTCCTGCGCGGCAAGCAGCGCATCCACATCGGATAGCGCGGTGGCGATGGCGCGTTGTTCGTGGAGTGACGGCACGGATAGCTGTATGTTCTCTATCGTTTTCGCATTCAAGCTAGGCACGCCAGATGCTTCATTGTAGGAATACCAATCAATCAAGCAAAATTGATAGAAAATAAACTTTGGACTTACACCTTCGGCTATCTCCGAATAGAACAGCGTATCAACCGTCCAAAATGGCGTTTCTAAATATCGCGGAACATCTATTGTTCCTTTTCTTCCGATAAGCACAGAAGACTTGGAATACAAAGGGCGTGATGCACGTCCCATCTCGCCACCTGTTCCAAGTATTGGGTACTCACCATTTGCGCAAACAACATCAGCTTGGTTTTTACCGTGCCTAATTTTCAGACATTGCCCAATTAACTTCACGTCCCAATCCTCTGGAATCACACCCACCTCGGTCTGCTTATAGCCCGCCTTAACACGCGGCGACTTCTGCATGACTCGGTAATCAGCAGGGGCTTCTTGAATGGCAAATGACTCACTCATGCGCGTCACCCTCCGGTGGGGCAAGCTGCAATTTATCAAAGTCGGATTCAAACAAGCGGTCTTGCACGATGCGGTATTGCTCAAACTCGCTTTCGGCGTGGGCTTTGGCGATTTCGGCGGTAACTTTGCCCGCGTCTTGCAAGATGCTGCGCTCATCAAATTCCAAAAAGCTGTCCAAGCGTTTTGCCCAGTCTTCCATCGTCATCGGGATGTTGCGCTTGGCGCGTTCCTCGGCTAAATCCAGATAGGCGTTGACGATGCGGCCTAACGATTCCAGTTCGGTTTGCGTCAAATAATTCTTGGCGACCACGACATCGGTTTTAAGGATTTTGCCTTCGGGGGCTTTTGCCCAAGTGCTCAACCCCATGTAAGGCTGTTTACTATCGGCGCGTTCAACAATAAGCTCGGCGGCGGTGCGCCCATGAATGGCAAAGTGCAGTTTGTTTTGCACCTTGGCAAAGAATTCTTTTGTGGTGTTTGCGTCTTTGCTGTAGTCGAGGCTGGTGGCGTAAATGTCGGTGATTTTTTGGTAGAACTTGCGCTCACTTAAACGTATTTCACGGATTTCGGCCAGCAGTTGTTCAAAGTAGTCTTTGCCTAAATAGCTGCCGTTTTCCAACCGCTGTTTATCCAGTACAAAGCCTTTGATGGCGAACTGCTTGAGCACTTGCGTTGCCCATTGGCGAAACTGGGTGGCGCGCTTGGAATTGACGCGGTAGCCGATGGCAATAATCATGTCCAGATTATAAAAATCCACCGTGCGGCGCACTGACCTTGCGCCCTCTTGTTGAACTACTTCCATTTTGGAAGTGGTTGCCTCAGTCAGCTCGGCTTCCGCCAAGATGTTGGCAATGTGCTTGATAACGGCGGGCACTTCAACACCGAACAGTTGCGCCATCATCTTTTGCGTGAGCCACACCGTTTCGCCTTCAACACGCACTTCGATGCTGTCTTCACCCGCTTGGCTGGTGAACATCAAAAACTCGGCCGTGGAGTTGCGAATGAGCTTGGTCATACGAGCCACCCCGCGGAGCTGCTCAATCCCGCTTGGCTTTTAATTGTGGCGAATTCGCCACAATTAAAAATTAGCTGATAAAGAGCGTTAATCGGCGCACCAAGTACGCTAAGGGTTGATTTTTTGTCTTTTGCCATGATTAACAACTCCTTTTTAATGCGGCCAGCTCAATTGGTGAGAAGGCTTCAGACTTATTGGGTAGCGCAGGTAGTCCTCAGTCGAGGTCAGTTCCATATTGGGTCCCCCTTTAATAAGAAACCATCTTATTAAAATTTTGGCTCATTTCTTAAATAAACCCCATCTTATTCAAATGTGCTTCGACTTTGGCATTCAGGGTTGCCACCTCTTTGGCGAGTTGCGGCAGCGGCGTGGCATAGCGTTCGGCGAGTTGTTTGATTCGTCCGGTGAGGGCTTGCGATACGCGGTCTAGCTCGGTCTGCACATCGGCGGCGAGAGTAGTGAGCCATTTGTCTTCTACCACCAAGGTCTTTATTTCGTCTGTGCTCAGCTTGGCATATTGCGCGGCGACCTTGGCATCCAGTAACTTTTGCGCGTCTTTTACCTTTTTGCTGGCGGTGGATTCTTTCTCGATGAGGGCGAGGTAGGCGTTGAGCTGATTGCGTTCTTCTGCACCATCGGCATCGTACTTGATGTCTTTGAGGCGTGCACCGACGCTGACTTTGGTGAGCTTGCCCTTGTCGTTCTTGGCATCGCTCAGCAAGCCCTCTTCGCCGCCGTGTTCTTCGTCCAGCTCTTCCATCTGGCGGGTGATGGCATCGCGCTCGGTTTCCAGTTGCTCAATCGCATCGCGCTCGGCTGCAAAGTAGCGAGCGATGATGAGCTGGGGCGGGATCAGCCCATTGCTGGCATCGTTGCCCGCTTGCCAACCGTCTGCCGTAATCAGATAGGCATCGTCCTGCATGATGTCCGACCAGTAAGACATGAGGTGCTGATACACGTCGTATTGGTCTATCAGCTTCACCGCAGTAAAGGTTTGCAGCAAGTCCTCGGATAGTTCTTCAATCAGCTGCTTGGGGTGCGTGGTTTGGCCGATGGCTTTCAGGCGTGCGGCGTTGTTCTTCTTCCAGCCTTGGAATAGGTCGCTGACGGATTGCGTGTAAGTCACAAATTCTGAGTAGGCGAAGATGGTGGGCTTCACTTGTGCTGCGACTACTTTCATTTGGCTATAGCCTGCGCCCTTGTCGAACAGTTGCATCTGCAAGGTGGCGAACACTTCCCAGTATTGCGACATGCCTTCTATGTCTGCATTAGGAATGCCGCCCTTGAGATGTGCTTCGATGTCTTGTAGGTCTTCCGCTTCGGAGCTATCAATGTAGCGCGGGATATTCAAGTTGTAGTCGTTGGCTTCAATTTCCGCCACGCTGACCATGCGCGAATACTTGGGCAACTCAAGCTGCTTGTTGAATACGTCCACGATTTTGTGGATGTCCTGATGGCGCAGGCGATTCTTGTTGCCGTCTTTGACGAAGCCCTTACTGGCATCAATCATAAATAGCCCGGTGCGACCCGCTGCGTTTTCTTTGTCGAGAACGATGATGCAGGCGGGAATGCCAGTGCCATAGAACAGGTTGGCAGGCCGATGATGCCTTTGATGTAGCCCTTGCGGATGATGTTCTTACGGATACCACCCTCGGCATTGCCACGAAACAACACACCATGCGGCAGAATCACCGCACCTTTGCCAGTGCTCTTGAGCGAACGGATGATGTGCAGCAGGAAGGCGTAGTCGCCATTCTTGGCAGGCGGTATGCCATCGGCAAAACGCTCATACAAATCGTTGGTGGGGTCGAAGCCGTTGCTCCATGCCTTGGTGGAAAACGGGGGATTGGCGACCACGAAGTCATGCAGCTTGAGCGTGCCGTTTTTGTCTTTGAAGTGCGGACTGGACAGCGTGTTGTCCTGCCAGATTTCTGCCGTGGGGTTGTCGTGCAGAATCATGTTCATCTTGGCTAACGCGGCGGTGGCGTTGTCCATTTCCTGCCCGTAGATGGTGACACCAGTTTTGGATTCGTCCGCTGCCTTCAATAGCAACGAACCGGAACCGCAAGTTGGGTCATAAATCGTTTGGCTTTGGCACTTGGCGGCATTGATGCCGATGACCTTTGCCATGATGCGCGAGACTTCCGCTGGTGTATAAAATTGTCCCTTGCTCTTACCGGACTCGGTGGCAAAGTGGCGCATCAGATATTCGTAGGCATCGCCCAGAATGTCGTCACCCTCTGCGCGGTTGTTGCTGAAGTTCAGCCCCGGGGAATCGAAGATGCTGACCAGATTGGAGAGCCGGTCTTGCATCTCCTTGCCCTTGCCCAACTTGTCCACATCGTTAAAGTCGGCAACATCAATCACGCCCTTGAGGTCGTTGACTTCGGCAAGGCGGGCAACAATCTTGTTTATCTTGTCGCCTATCTCCTTGTCGCCCTTGAGTGCCAGCATGTCATTAAAACTGCCACCCTCGGGAACCTCAATCAGCGCATCGGGCTGACCGGCATATTTATCCGACACATACTTAACGAACAACAGCACCAGCACGTAGTCCTTGTACTGCGAAGCATCCATGCCCCCACGGAGTTCATCACAACCCTTCCAGAGTGAGCTATAGAGTTCGGATTTCTTGATTGCCATGCGTGCTTCCCTTTGATTTGACTGCCGGAGTATTCACCTAATAAAGACGCACATTATCTAGTATTTTTAAGCAATAAACCCGGCGAGAAAATACCGCTCTGAATTGAAGCTCAACCGCTAGAACTTCCGCGTTTGGAAAAAGTATTTAATTCTCAGATTAAGAGCAATTTCTGACTAGCTATTTTGCGTAATATAACTAGCCAGCGACTTTTCATCAAAATTTACACCGAGACTAATCTGTGTATGTGGAATTGTTAATCAGCGTCCAATTATTAGAAGGTCGAGTTGGTTCTTGATAATAACGTCAAAACGTGTATAGTCACTTCATCGCCGATTTGTTCACCAGCTTGCGGGGCGATTCATAAATTCCAGCTAAAGCGGAGAAAAACCCGTTTTCAGCAGCCAAGCTAAAACGGGTTTTTTGTTGTGC
>CANJMS010000054.1 GCA_947475825.1 Nitrosomonadales bacterium | reverse complement strand
TTTGACCAGTTGCCAGATGAAGCGGTAACCAGCGTCAAAGTAATTGCCGCAGTGATGGGCAACGGCGTATCAACAGTCTGGCGTTATGCAGCACTCAACCCTGACTTCCCCAAACCGATAAGGTTATCAGCACGCTGCACCCGCTTTCGTGTCGGCGATTCGCGCATACCTCAAAAGCCGGGGGACGTAATCATGCGGAAACCACAAGTGAAAATCGCCCCGATTGAAGGTCAGGGCGAAAGTAAGAAACCACGTTCGCATTCTAATGCAGCACACGCCCAGCGGCAACGATTGCTTGACGCTTTGCGCAAGGGCATGGTCAGCACACTTGATGCCCGGCGCGACCTGGACATACTTGCACCTGCTGCACGGGTGCATGAGTTGCGCCACCGCTTCGGCCACCAGATCGACTTGGTATGGGTTCAACAACAAACAGAATGCGGCAAGCTGCATCGAGTAGGGATGTACGTACTTCGCCCGACAGGGGAGTCGCGTAATGACTAGCCGAACATTGATAGAACGCACCAAAACGCTGTTAGGCCGTTTGCAATACATCAGCATTGATGCTGGTATCGCTGCACCTTCACTAATCGCTGCATGGGGCTTATATCGCTTCATGCTGGCGGGAGGGCGATGATATGGAACCCACTCAATTGCTGCGCATTAAAACGCTCAACAAAAAAATTTATGGGGGCAGAATTATCGCTGTAGCCTCACGTCATAACCTTCGAGAAGCACAAGATGAAATGAGGGCGGAAAGCAGCATAGACCCACTCAAAACTTATTTGAACGTCGTGCTGCGCGGTGAAGCTACAGCGGCGGGTGTGGCAGGCGAAGCCGTTAAATTGATGACGCAAGCGAACATCAAGCCGCTGCGCAAAAATGCCGTTTTAGGTATCGAGGCAATAGTCAGCTTGCCGCCTTCGTCGGGCATTGATGAAAGTGCTTTCTTTAATGCCGCTGTGGTTTGGGCTGAAGGTTATTTTGAGTTGCCGATTCTAAGCGCAGTGATTCATAACGATGAGGCCGCATCACATTGTCACATCATTATGCTACCGCTATTTGACGGGCGGATGTTGGGTAATAAATTGATGGGATCTAAGCCTCGCATGTTGGCATTACAGGCTGATTTTTTTGATAAGGTAGGGCAACCCAACGGACTGGCACGACAAACGCCGCAAAAGCGATATAGTCACGTTGTCAGGGCAAAGGCGGCGGCTTTGGTAATCACTTGTCTAGTGAAGACACCGAAGAACCTAAACGAGCCAACCTTCCGCGATGCGCTACTTGATGCCATAACGATAAATCCGATGCCTCTCATGTCGTGGTTTGGTTTGGATATGCCAGAAAGTATCAGCAATGTGGCGAAGCAATTCAAGCCTGAAATGCCTATAGTGGTTCAACCCAAATCAGCTATAGCGGTTAGTGCCCAAAATACGCAACCACTATCCTGTGTAGTGGTTTTAGATTCACCACGAATTATTCCACCCGATAACACCCATCTTCCTGATGAATATATCCGGGAAAGTGATGCTGAGCAGATGGCAAATAATTGGGACATGGAGCTGGGAGTGTTTGTCATGCCTGCCACCTGAACAAAACCGAAGTCAGTGGAACTTGATCAGGTGCGCGTAGCAATGCAGACCATGCAGCGATGATACCTTCACGCATGAATGCACAAATAACGGCTTAAACACGCCTTAAATGGATGGAGAATGGATTATGGGACTACTTTCAAGCAAAGCAACAGCAACAGAAAAGCCGACACCCCCCCGGCTTCGACTGCCATTGTCAACTGCACAAGATGTTGTTCGCGAGTTGGCAAGGCTATACAGAGATGGCAAGTCAGGTCAACGCGACATACAGGATGTGTCACGGCTAGCGAATGTGCTGCAAATTCTGAACCGCTGTATTGAGGGCAGTACCTTCGAGCAACGGCTGGAAAAATTGGAAAAAATAAAAAATGGCCACGATTGAAAGCCGCATAACACTGTTGGAGCAACGCCTCTCCGCCGCCGCTATCCGAAACCGTCCAATGAAATTTTATAGACTGCCTGCCGTTGGAGACCCGCGCCGGGAATCTGTTCAAGCCGAGATTGCCGCACGCACGAAGGCCGGGCGCGAGTATCTCGTTTACGAAATTGTTTGAGAGGGCGACACCATGGCAACGTATCAAGGGGAACCAGTTCCTCTTGTTCTGTAACCCGCGTCCCTCCGTGCTTGTGGGCTTTTTCCCAATCCTGACAGTCCACACATTGTGATTAGGAAATTCGCGCGCCACGCAATTCTCTGGGGGTTTTGGGCTCGGGTCCGTGCTATATCAGTTAGATAATAAAAGTTACGAAAAAACGGCTCACACGCGCAATATGAGCATGCGCACGCGAGGATTAATCTAATATGAAAAAAATATCACGAAACTTGAAAAGAGCAATTAACCAAACTGCTCACAAAGCGGGCGTAGCTTATGCCAAGGCAGTGAAAGACGTACTGATGGCAAAAGCCAGTCACTGTTTGGGCAATGGCGAAAGTTTTGACGTGCTAACATGCGCTGAAACAATCCCAGACTTGCCGACATTGTCCGCCAAGATTATGCAACAATGAACGACAGATTATCAGACATATTTGGTGTCTAGTTTACGTTAGAAATCATTAGATGGAGAACATGCCGTGTCTGTAGAGGCTTCAATCTTCCTGCGATCCTTAGATGGTCTTCTCAGTTATTTCCAAAAAGACCGACATCGGCGCCACGAAACCGAGCAGGTAGCTCTACTTGCAATGAATGCAGCGCTCACCGCAACCGATCAATACATCGAACTGAGCAAAGGTGTGAAGGGCTTTGATCGCGCTGCAGAGCTAAGTCTTGCAAGCCTGTGGAGGGAGGCAGCAATCAGGGTCAAAGTGCTAAATCAACACTGTGTGGGTCGATTCAGCGACAAGGCAGACTACTGGGTTTCGCGCATCGAGTGGGATCGGGAAGATATCTTTGACAAAGCAATTGATCTCTCCTCGATTCGCAAAGAGATCGCACGCTTAATTGAAGGATAGGAACGAATAATGTTGCCCCCCATGAGTTCTAACCCGGCGCTCAACCTCGCTCCCTTCGGTCGCTGGACGCTGCGCGATAAAGCCGCGCAGCGCCGGTTAGCTCTACGTTAGCTATCAAATGAGAGGTATGAACATCAAGAAAGTACTCCTGATATCCGCATTGGTGATGTTTTCATCTGCAGCTTATGCCGAAAAGAAAATCATGTTGTTTGGCGGCCCCAATCACGATGTCTATTTGGGCTGTTTTAATTGCTCTGATATCGCCTCGGATTCAATACATAACGATATTGGGAAGTATGGGTCTGATATTTCGTCAACGAGCATATTTAATGACATCGGCCAGTATGGATCAGACATATCCCAATACAGTCCATGCAATGACATCGCCTCGAATCCACCGGTTCTCGTTGATGAGGTTGGTGGGTTTTACGGGTATCTAACTCTGAATGACATAAAGTCAAAGGCTATTACTGACCCGAAAATTCTGGCGTGGCTAAAATACAAGGTATGCAAAAAAAGATAGCTAACCCTGCAATCCACCGGACCTGCGCGAAAAGCCGCGCATGCCGGTGATTTTGAACGTTAGGCGCTAGGTGAAAGGAATCGAGAATGAGCACACGCAGCTATCATCTAGGTGAGCAAGAAATCCCAGACGGGTTCCAGATATTTGAGGAGCGCCTTGAAGTGGCGGGAGTAAGTTTTCGAAAAGAAGATGCGGCAGCTTTTGCATCTGCTACAGACGGGTGGCTTGAACTCGAACGAGACCTCGGAAACAAACACGACCGGAACGCAATCAAGGTAATCGGATGCAACAAGGGTTTCTTTGGCACCAAGCGCCGCTTTATCGGCTATGTACCTATTCTGTTGAAAAACTCTATTTTTTCGATACGCTGAAATCCTGCCAAAAGCCGTTACATTGGAAAACGTAATTGATTTTCATCGTATAGGCGAATCAGAGGTTCCACAACGAACGATCAGACAAAATAGGACTCCCCCTACGTCCTTCGAAACGCAACTTGCCTAAGAGGTTTAAATTATTTTAGCACCCTGAAAAAAAGAGTTTTTCAACAGAATATACCGAAAGAAGTCTCTCAGGCTATCGTGGAGGGAGGCTATTTAGGCCAGATTCACCCACGATTGCTAAAGACCTATGTTGGTGATCGAGGTTTTGTGGAGATTCTGTTTCAGGTTATCGGACCGAAGGGAAAGAAGTACGAGTTTCGACAATCGAGCGTCCCCAAAGGCAACCATTACAGTGACTTCACAGACAGGGTTGAGCAGCTTGTTCAGGAAAAGAAATACGAAGATGCCATTAAGTTGCTTCTCACATTAGTAGACGCCACGGAGAAGGAAGCAAAAAAAGATGGTCATGGCGTTGCCTTTTGGTACTACGAGAAGCTGGCGGTCATTTATCGCAAACAAAAACGATACGAGGATGAGGTTGCAATTCTTGAGCGTCTTGAAGGACAATCAAAATCCCCTGGTGCACTTCCAAAAAATCTTGCAGAGCGTTTAATAAAAGCTAGGCTTTTACGAGATACAAAAAGCGCTTAACCTTACAGTCAAGCGATGTAACGCGGTAAGAACAGCGGTAAGAACGACACAGCAAATCATCGCTGTAACCCGCATGAATGCTCAATATGATGGCGGAGAGGGCGACACCATGGCAACTATCACGAGCAGATTACACACACTGGAATTGACCCAACGCCGCACCCGCCCCGCACTGGTTATTTTTCTACACGCCGAACAGGAAAGCCGACCGACCGAAGCGCAAGCCGCACTGATTGCCCAGGCCGAACGCCATGGCCGCGAAGTTACAATAATCGCAATCCGCCGGTCAGAAGACTTGTTCCCCGGCTTTACGGCATTGCCTAGATAATATTGATTTGTGTGTTACAGTAAAATGCACGTCGCTTCGCTCGCAACCCTGTTGCACTAGCCACAAGTCGGGTTACTATCCGTTTGATCGAGGGAGATAAAAAGTGAGAGCAATTAAATTTATTTTAGCTATTCTTTTCAGCATTGCCATTGCGTCATGCGGAGGTGGGGGAGGCGGAGGCACAACGCCAGACACCACAACGCCGATTACCACAACGCCAGACACCACAACGCCTGATACTACTCCGCCAACAGTTTCATCCGTTAGCCCAGTCCACAGTGCCACCGGCGTTCTGTGGAGTGCGGCGATCAGCACCACATTTAATGAGCCCATGCTGTCCTCAAGCATCACCCCGGCGACATTCACCGTTGGCGGAGCAACGGGAACGGTCAATTATTCCGGCACGACCGCCACCTTCACCCCGTCCAGCGAACTGACAGCCGGCACAACATACATCGTCACCATCACTACCGGGGTTAAAGATGCAGCCGGAAACCAAATGTCCGGCAACTACACATGGACATTCACAGCCTGCATCCCGGCGTTTGTTGATCCTAATCTATACTCCACACTGGTCGATTATCAGCGGGCATTGGCGGCAGCAGATGCGGCCTGTAGAGGTTAGGAAAACAGGTTTGGCCGCGAGCTATCGGCTATCTTGACCGCCCTCGTTTGGCGGCGGCTCAAAGTCATACCGTAGCAATCAAAGCTGACGGCACGGTGCTGGCATCGAACAGAGCGCCGTGCCGTTAAGGCGTTGTCGGCTGCGCCGGTTTGTCATGCTTGTTGAGGTAGGGTCGGGTTTTTTTACGTCAAGCGATGTAACGCGGTAAGAACAGCGGGTTCGCATAAGAGGCCGTTATGTCTTGCGCCCTGATCGGGTAAATGCCGCCACACAAGTCAAAGTCAACATCCATCACTTTCAGTGAGGGGCAGCAAAACGGGGCTGGTGTTTCGTCACCCCTTCGCCTTTTGCTGCATGGTCGTGACAAGTCACAGAATCAAACCGACCCGTCCAAGTGACGGGTTTTTTACGTCAAGCAACTTTTCAAACGTGGGTTGAAACGGGGGTAGAAAAGAAAAACGCCCCGCAAATGGCGCTTTATCTTACATCTTGGCGGAGAGGGCGGGATTCGAACCCGCGTTAGGGATTAACCTAAACACGCTTTCCAGGCGTGCGACTTAAACCGCTCATCCACCTCTCCGAAGGGCGCGCAGGATAAACCAGAATGGGTCTTGCCGCAATCAAAATGCGCTCAAAATGCGCTTCAGCGCTAGCTACTTTCGTGTCCGTCAAATCAAGCTTGTGTCAAATCAAACTTGTTGCAATTGCAAACAAGAACAGTTATCATTTGCATGCGGTCATTAATTTAGAAGGGAACTGAAATGAGATTATTTTTGCTTATCGTGTTGCTGCAACCGCTTGGCGCGTTTGCGGAGGATTATGTCGTGATTATTATCAAAAATCACAAGTTTCAACCGGCTGAGATTACTATTCCGGCAGGGAAAAAAATGGAACTGATTGTCGATAACCAGGATGCCACGCCTGAAGAATTTGAAAGCCACGAGTTAAATCGTGAAAAAATAATTGCTGGAAACAGCAAAGCCAGAATTTTTATTGGACCACTTACCCCTGGACGTTACCCATTTTTTGGGGAGTTTAACGAAGCCACCGCCCAAGGCGTCATCATTGTTAAATAAAGGCGTCTGATAGGAGAAGTCGCACATGTTTGGAACCGCTGTCATTGTTTTTCGAGAGGTGCTGGAAGCCTCTCTCATCATTGGCATACTCGCCGCCGCAACTCGCACTGTTCCCAATAGCCGAAGCTGGTTGGCTGCCGGTGTGTTGATCGGGCTGGTTGGCTCGGGCATCGTGGCGATGTTTACAGATGTAATTGGGTCATTGGCGAGTGGTATGGGTCAGGAAATTTTCAATGCTGCCGTATTAGGTGTCGCGGTGTTGATGCTGGCGTGGCATAACATCTGGATGTCGTCACATGGCGCGGCATTGGCTGCGAGTGCAAAATCCATTGGTAAAAAAATTACCGATGGCAGTAATGAATGTTCTATTTTGCTAATTATCGTAGGCCTTGCGGTTCTCAGAGAAGGCTCTGAAACCGTTTTGTTTCTTCACGGTATAGCTGCCTCTGATAATGGAGGACAATTTTCGATGTTGCTTGGTGGTTTGGTCGGGGTGCTGAGTGGCATTGCCGTGGGCTACACGATTTATGCGGGGCTGTTACGTATTCCGATGCGCTGGTTTTTTACTGCAACGGGAATATTGGTGTTGTTACTGGCTGCTGGTATGGCCTCCCAGACTGCACATTTCTTGATTCAGGCCGATTTGCTACCCAGCCTGGTTGCACCGCTGTGGGACACTTCAGCGATACTTTCAGAAAAGAGTTTGCTAGGCATGTTATTGCACAACCTAATTGGTTATAACTCACGCCCGACTGGGATGCAGATGGTGTTTTATATAACTACGCTGATCAGCATTGGTATCGGCATGAAATGGGCTAATCGCTCGCGTAAGCTGATTGTCAAATAAAATTTATTTTCATTTCGCGAAATTTAATTTAATCATGAACCTTCTATTCCGCACTCAAATTTTTGTACTGTTCATAGTTGTTGCCACCCATGCAAGCGTGCTCGGGTGGGTGACGCAGCGAGAGAGGTCTGTTATCCCACTCTATACAGCATCCAATCCAATTTCGATGAGCTTACTAACTTTACCGAATGAAAAAAATGAAAAGCCGGCAAATAAAACTAAATTTAATGAAAGGGATTTCCCCACAAAAAAATTTAGTCCCTTACCTAAATCAGATACACCGAAAACAGCAGTTCAACCGGAAGTTACCGATTTAACTTCCAACGATTTGCCTGCCAGCACTGAGACTGTCCAGCCACCTGTAGCACCAACTTCGTCCCAAGAACCGAGTGCTGTTCAAGAGCAGGTCGCTGTTCAAGAGCCGAGCACTGTTCAAGAACCGAGTACTGCTAAAGAGCCGATCACTGCTCAAGCGCCTAGTCCTGTGGAAGTGGTCGCAGCGCGTTTTGATGCAGATTATCTACATAATCCGGCTCCCCAGTATCCAATGATGTCATCTCGCTTGCGCGAAGAAGGCACTGTTTATCTACACGTACAGGTACATGCAGATGGCTATGCGATGCACGTTGTAGTTAAGAATAGCAGCGGTTATTCACGGTTGGATAAAGCTGGTATTGATGCAGTTAAACAATGGCGATTTATTCCTGCACGGCAGGGCAATCAATCAATTAATTCATGGGCCATCGTGCCTATCAATTTTCATTTAAAAGGTTAATGTAATGCAAACAGGCGAATCTTCTGGGTTATTCATATTTATTCAGCAGGCTGATGCGGTCTCTTTTGTAGTGATACTACTGCTCCTACTCATGTCCGTCATAACTTGGTATTTGATATTAACCAGATTTATTCAGCGGCGGCAAGCCAATAGGTTGATTGCACAATCTTCAGATATTTTTTGGGACGCATCTTCCTTGTCGGCGGCATCACTCAGCCTGGAACAGCACACGGGAGTAGATTCATTTACGCGCATGGCTCGACAAGGCATAGATGCCACTGCCCATTACCGTGAATATGTACCAAGCGAGCAATCAGACAAGCCAGACGAGGGGGTAACCTTGAGTGAGTTTGTTACTCGCGCACTACGACGTGCCATTGCGCTTGAAACAGCACGGCTTGAATCTGGATTGACCATGCTGGCCTCCATTGCTGGAACAGCACCATTTGTCGGATTATTTGGCACAGTTTGGGGAATTTATCACGCGCTCATCAACATCGGGGCGAGTGGACAGAACACCATAGATGCGGTGGCCGGCCCTCTGGGTGAGGCACTGATAATGACCGCAGCAGGTTTGGTGGTCGCCATTCCTGCAGTACTGGGATACAACGCACTCGTGCGCAGCAATCGCGTAGCACTGTTTCATCTGGACTCGCTGGCATACGACTTACATGCCTACCTCACCACGGGGGCACGAATAAATACACAGCATTTTGCTGCCCGCAAAAAAGTCGAGTCTTTACCTGTTAAACAAGCAGGTACGACTTCATGACTTTTGGTAACGACACTTACGAGCAGCAACCGCTAGCGGAAATTAACATGATTCCGCTCATTGATGTCATGTTGGTACTGTTGGTTGTTTTTATAATCACTGCGCCACTATTGACCCAATCAATCAAGATAGACCTGCCTCAAGTGACCGCACAAACTCATATAGAAATACCGGAAACCGTTGTGATTGCTATCAATGCACAAGGTACTTTGCATTGGAATGACCTTGCTATAAGTGATGCCAAGTTGCCTGCAAAACTGCTTGAAGCTGCTGTAAAAAAAACGCAGCCTGAACTCCATTTGCGAGCAGATAAAGAAACCCGTTATCAAAAAGTGGCAGAGGTCATGGGTTTGGCGCAGAAAGCAGGAATAAAAAAAATGGGCTTTATCACCGAGCCGGCCAAGCCCTAATTTAAAACATAAAAAATCTAGTAATTTGGTATCACCGGATTATTCCTCCGCTTCGAAAGGTATAAACATTCAGAAATAAATGTATGGCTGTGGTATACCTTGTCGCGCAATGTTCGCCGTTATGCATCTGTCCGCCCGCTCAATAGTGAAACGCCAGGCACACTCAACATTACTGGTAATTACGCAGCTAATAATTTATACGCGATTGTATTTGCGCCTGGAGATACACTCGCTGGCCAAAACCGCTCAACCAGCCAAAACGCGCTGTGCACTACAACAGGCACGACCATTGTTGCAAGCCACTGTGCCAGTAATTATCTGGAAGGCAGCAATGCCAATAAAAGCACCGAAGCCAGCCCGGTTGCTGGTGTCAACCCCAATCCCAATTACCTGGCTAACCTTGCCAGCAGCACGTTTAACGACCAGCTTATTTTCATCACCAAGCAGCAGCTCTTTTCAACCATCGAAAAGCGCATTGGGCGCGAAGCGAAAGTTTGTCTGGACGGTTACGCTGTTGCCAACGGCAACAAATACCCATGGGCCGTACCCGTCAGCCCTGCACCAACATCACTCCAGCAAAGTCAGGGCAATAAAGATACTTTGTTCGGACGCTTTGCTACGCTTACTCCCGCTCAGGTTGATAATATGCGAATAAAGTTTGAGCTGCTGCAAGTTGCCATAAATAATTTTGCTGCCTCACACTCTTCAACCGACTATACCGCCATGGTGAATGCCGCCAACCAGGCAGAGAGTAGCGCAGATGCCGTATATAGTTACTACGACAGTAGCAACCCGGCAAGAGATGCTGCCAAGGCAATGGCAGATGCTGCGAAGGATATTTCCGATCTAGCTATTACTGCCAGCGCTGCCAATATCAGTGCCGCACAACAGGCTCTCACCACCAAGATTAATGATTTTAACAATTTAGTACCCAACCCGTGGCCCAACTGCACCCTTTTCACCTCTGCTTATTGGAACGATTGGAAAAATTTGGTGTTTTACCAGATAGCCAATGGCTTCAAGCCCGGCAGTGGTACGCCCTCTACATGTGGCGGCAATTGCTTAAGTGTGCAAGGAAGCGGGCACAGCAACGCGGGTTCAGGCACTTATCATGCTGTGGTTATCGTGGCTGGTGAGAAACTAACTGCAACACGCACCGTCACTGCGGCTGGTGACTATTTGGAAGCGATCAATCTATTGCCCAGCAACAATTCTGCCTAGCCCTATATGACTTATCAATTATCGGATGACACCTATCAATCTATTAATGATCTTGTGCTATGCGTCGATGGCAAAGTTAATTGTTTATGATGTTCCACTCAGCCACTTTTAAGAAACAGCAAGCGGGATTTTCGCTGATAGAGCTGGCGATAGTATTACTCATTGTCGGACTGCTATTGGGAGGCTTGATACCCACCATCTCCAGTCAGGTAGAACAGCAACGTATTAATGAAACTCGCAAGCAGCTTGAAGAAATTAAACAGGCACTGACCGGATTTGTGATTGCTAATGGACGGCTGCCCTGTGCCGACACCAATGCGGACGGTGAAGAGAATTCACCCTGCACGACCGCAGCAACAGCAGAGGGGTTGTTGCCGTGGAAATCGCTGGGAGTAACCGAACAGGATGCCTGGCAACAGGTATGGCGCTATCGCGCAGATCAAAATTTCAGCAAGACCTTTAAGCTAACAACTGGCTTTACTGATAATTTGATCGTTCAAAATAACGCTGGCACCGCCCTCACTTCGTTTACTGAAAGACCCATCGCCATTGTTTATTCCTTAGGGAAAAATTTGGTGGCTGATGGTCAGAACGCTAGCTACAACGAAACATATCAAAGCGATGTGCCTAGTACTACTTTTGATGACATTGCCGTCTGGTTATCTCGCCCCGTGCTATTTAACCGCATGGTCAAAGCTGGAAAGCTTCCCTGAACATTGAACCTACTTTCGGCAATTGACAGCCTAAAGTCAGGCGTTAAATTATCTAAATAATTATCCATAAATAACTCTCAAATATGCCGTAGCAAAATATATCTTGACGTGTGAATAATTCCCACGTACTATGCGTCCACGTGGGAGTTATTTACACGTATTTCAGTTGGCAGGGATTAAGTAGACAAATCACTGCTTTTTAAGCGAAGGCGCAATTTAATTCTGGAGACTAAACATGTTTAATAAAAATTCAGTAACGATGGTAATTTTGGCTGCTGCACTCATGGCAGCAACAAGTGCAAATGCAAGAGAGGCTTCTGAGGGTCCAAGGGGTGCAGATAACGCCGCTGATGTGTCAGAGGCTGGTCATCGGCATGGTCGTGGTGCTGATGATTCATTAGATCATATTCGACATGGCCGTGGTGCGGACGATATGCCTGGTCATATTCGACATGGTCGTGGTGCGGACGATCAGCCTGGTACTGGAGCCAATGACGATGGAACGCCTGATCAAGGGCCAGGTGATGCACCTGGAACTCCTGGTGCTGGTGTAGGTGCTGGCGGTGCCAATGACGATGGAACGGCTGATCAAGGACCAGGCGATAATTAATTAAACTTGATGTACCTAAGCCCGTAAGCATGTCGCTTACGGGCTTTTTATTTTGTAGTGGTCAAGCAATTTTGGACACCGATATAGGACATTTTGCTACTTGCTGCTCATAAATAATTGGAGCGATATTGCCTAACGCCGAGTGTTGTCTCACGCAATTGTAAAAGCCCACGATATAGTCCGTCACATCTTTTTCGTTTCCATCTGGCTCGCATAGCCGCGTTGCCACACCTGCTTCATCTTCAGGTTCAAGAAAAAACGTTCCCTCATGGCATTGCACTCTGAAGGGTAGGCTTCGCACTCCCAACAATTTCCTTTGCGGCTGAGACAATTGGAATTCCCCGACTTTAGTAGACATTTGATAATGTCGAAAATAGAATGGAGCATATCAGATGAAAAGTGTATGTTGTACCGATGAAATTAAAACAGATACGATCAAGCAGATCACTGAACGTGGTCACGGCGTTTTGGATGTGGGTGTATCGGATAATAGCTTTTATTTGTGGCTCAAACAAAACCGTGAGCAGGCATCGCCAAAATCCTAGGATATTGTTAGCCTCAAGCAAAAGCTGATGCTCATGAAAGCTGGGCTCAAGCGCATTACAGAGGAGCGCAATATTTTAAAAAAAGGCCGTGTACTTTGTTATACATCATCTCTCGCTGGATAATGAGCTTGATTTTTATGATGCTATGAGCGCCCACTTTCAACTGATTACCCAGGCGAACAACGTCTTCAAAAAGGTAATCAACCACATTCCCACACCGCGACCACTGGTAAGCGTACCTCTCATATCTTACCCCCAGCTCAGAAATGAGCCAAATTGCTCTGATGCGAGTGACAGACAATTGGAATTAAAAGATACTTTCTGTACAATTGTGCTGACATGCATATTGCATGTAGATTGTAAGGTGTTTATTTTTTATTTGGAATAATAGAACTGCTACAATTATTGCCGGACAATTTTTTAATTGTTACTATGTAGTCTATTTTGGTTAGTTACATTAACCCTCATTACCTACAATTTTCTTTCAATCTCACTAAACTATTTGAGGGAGTATTTTATGGATCGGTGTCGTAATACTTTAATACAGAAAATTTTCACACTCATAACTGGTATCGCATGTTTGACAGCAATAACACAGGCAGGCGCGGCTGATACAATTACTGAAGCTATCACCAGTGGAAAAAGTTCAGGCAGCCTCCGGCTTTTTTCTGAAAGTGTCCGTAATCCTGGACAAGTTGTTAAAAAAGCGGATGGAATAACTTCACGCTTGCGCTTTGGCTATGAAACTGCACCCTTCAAAGATTTTTCTGTAATGTATGAGGCTGAAACCGTGCATGCATTTGGCGCAGAGAACTACAATAGCACCGTAAATGGCAAGACCCAATATTCGGTTGTTGTCGATCCAGAGGGAACAGAAATGAACCAGGCGATCCTTAGATACAACGAGCTTGAATCTAAAACTGATATCAAATGGGGACGGCAACGTATCAATTTGGATAACTCCAGATTTATAGGTACGAGATCCTGGCGGCAGAATGAGCAAACTTACGATTCTTTTATGTTGGTCAATAATTACTTGCCGGACACCACAATTACAGCTGGACTTTTAACCAATCTTAACCGTCCAAATACCGATGCCGCTAAAGCCTCTTTTGGCGGTCAAGCGGGTAATTTTAAAATGAATTCTTCCCCAATTCTTAATGTGAAATACAAAGGCTTGGCTGCAGGTGAAGTGGTCGCGTATGGCTATATGCTGGACTTTGATTTGCCTGCCAATGCAGCTTTTGCCAATAGAAGTCAGTTTGATTCAACCAAAACATTTGGCCTGAGATTTAAAGGCAGTACGCCGATGGATTCGAATAATTTATTGTATACAGCAGAGTATGCGACACAATCAAGTTTCAAGGATAATCCAGCGACCTATACCAATAAATATATATTTGCCGAAGGTGGAGTTGATATCAAAATTGCTGAATTTAAATTAAGTCATGAAGTGCTGGGTGGTGATGGTGCTAACGCATTCTCCACCCCGTTAGCCTCTCTGCATAACGTTAATGGCTGGGTTGATAAATTTGTAACCATCCCGGCATCAGGTTTAAAGGATACATTTTTTACAGCGACCACAAACTTAGCTGATGTTAATTTTATGGCGGTGTATCGTGATTATCGTGCGGATACGGGCGGTGCAAAATATGGAACTGAGTGGAATTTTCAAGCCCTAAAAAACTTTGATAAAAATTACATGGTTGCAGTCAAGTATGCCAGCTTCAAAACAGGCGCTACGACACCAAACACAACCCAACCTTGGAATTTTGACACCAATAAATTTTGGGTATGGGGTGAAATGAAGTTTTAAACCTTTAAATTTGATGTCTCGCGCAAGCCGCGAGACATCAAATCAAAGTTCGGGCAGACTACTGTTTAGAAGTGGCGGAAAAAAAATCCTAGCAGCCTATCGGTCTAGCCGTTAAAGCTGCCAACAACTCGGACTTGTCGAGCGGATTTGATCGTGATTTCATACCCAAAGGGCACAAGAACCTCTTCGACGTAAATTGTATTTTCAGTTTTTCATCAAATAGCTTTTCGGCCGTTCACAAACGGTCATAACCGTCGTAAATCGTAAATCACGCCATTGCCCCTTCACACTACCCTGCCAACACAAACATTCGCTTCAAATTCCACGCCATCACGACCAGATTAAACTCGCCTTTGACGTTCTCCAATCCCCGTAGCGAGAATTGCCGGAATCCCAGTATTGCCTTGATCATACCAAACACCGGCTCCACCGTGCATTTGCGTCTCGCATAGAGCGCCCGACCAGTCATCGTCAGCAGCAAATGTTTCATCTGCCCCACCTCACTGGCATCCTCCCTCAGTGGCGGGGGTTCGGTGAATCGCGCCAGCGGATCAGGGTGATGCTCTTCACGCTTCACCGCAATCAACGGGGTGATTTCCTGTTCAACGCAGGCTTTGATGTTGGCCGCAGAGAAGTAGCCCGTGTCCGCTACCACGTAAACCGGCTTGCCCAGTTCAACCGGCAATGCATTGAGCTGCCGGAGTATCGGCTCGACTTGCTGCTTGTCGTTGCACGCCTGCACGGTGTGGGTCGCAACGATCAGCATGCTGTCCATATCCACTGCAATCTGACCGTTGTAGCATTGGTCAAACCCACCCCCCCGCCACTTTCATGATGCGCGATTCTTCGTCGGTGCGATTGATCTGGTCGCTATCCCTTACGCCTTCGGTTGGTGCAACGGGTGGTTTACCGCGCGGCGGTTTGCTGCTTTGTGCAACTTTTCTTGCAGCCACACTTTGATAAGTGACTGGTATGGCACATCACGAGAATTCGCTGTGGCCTCAGAAAACCGGATGCTCTTGAGCATTCTTTGTATCAGCACCATACCGCCCCATGCCGTGATCTCGCGGTCAGTGAAATGGACTTCAAAATCACCTTGTGAACTCACAAATACCCCTAAGAAAATCAGGTTAACACACTGGTTTTAAGTAAAGTTCTCTAATGGCATCCATTAGGAATTCCACTGAAAATTGCCCCTCACATTGCTCCCTAAAATTTCTCTAATGGACAATCTTGGTAAATTACTCACCAGTCAGAAATAAAGTCTACAATTATTGAACCCAATGCCATCACGCAAACCCCAATCGCTCATGAAAAAGGTGGGCATCCTCATGATCGTAAAGACCAAGGAAACCATACGCAATATCTGACGTATGAGTAATTATTAGAGGTTTCTAAAATTCTGTGCAACCTCAGAAATTGCAATTATCACAAATAATTCCGTAATAAAGTTTGGTCTCTCCAAGCACAATCAACACGTGCAAATTTAAAGCGGAATTTAAACCATACGCCATCAATTTCACGTCCTCGTCGTGCACAGTGTTAGAATGTGCGCCTTCATTTTTCATGTCTTCCTAGTCATTCCATGCTTTCCACTGCAAATATTACTATGCAATTTGGCGCCAAGCCGCTGTTCGAAAATGTCTCCGTCAAATTTGGCGACGGAAACCGGTATGGCTTAATTGGTGCCAATGGTTGCGGCAAATCGACCTTCATAAAAATTCTGGGTAAGGATCTCGAACAAAGCTCCGGCGAAGTCATGCTGGATAGGGGCGAGCGTCTGGGTAAGTTACGTCAGGATCAGTTTGCCTTCGAAGACATGCGCGTCCTCGACGTCGTTATGATGGGGCACACTGAATTGTGGGCAGTATTGTCTGAACGTGATGCAATTTATGCCAACCCCGATGCCTCTGAAGAAGATTACATGCGCGCTGCGAATTTAGAAGCAACGGTGGCCGAATATGATGGTTACACAGCCGAAGCACGTGCAGGGGAATTATTGGCGGGCGTGGGTATTCCTATAGAATTACATCAGGGACTCATGCGCGAAGTAGCTCCAGGATTTAAGCTGCGTGTGCTCCTGGCACAATCCCTGTTTTCTGATCCTGACATTCTGCTACTGGACGAACCCACTAACAATTTGGACATCAACTCTATTCGATGGCTGGAAAACCTGCTCAATGCACGCAACTCAACAATGGTTATCATCTCGCACGATCGCCATTTTCTAAACAGCGTCTGCACCCACATGGCCGATCTGGATTTTGGAAGGATCACCGTTTACCCGGGCACCTACGACGACTACATGTTTGCTTCGACACAAGCCCGTGCCCAGCAGCAATCTGACAACGTCAAAGCTAAAGAGAAAATTGCTGAATTAAAAGCCTTCGTCGCCCGCTTCTCTGCCAACGCTTCCAAAGCCAAGCAGGCCACCTCACGCGCACGACAAATCGAGAAAATTAAGGTAGAGGATATTAAGCCGTCTAGCCGCCAATATCCATTTATACGCTTTGAATACGACGAGCGCGAAAAGCTACATCGCACTGCAGTTGAAGTACAAAAAATGTCTAAAGGATTTGATCGCAACCTGTTCTCCAACGTCAATTTTCGTTTTGATGCGGGCGAAAGAGTCGCCATTATCGGCTCAAACGGTATTGGCAAAACAACCTTGCTCCGTTGCCTAGCAGGCGATCTGGTATCAGACACGGGTACGATTAAATGGACTGATAAAGCCAAGTTAGGTTACTACGCGCAGGATCATGCTCACGAATTTTCCAAGGACCAGAATTTAACTGACTGGATGACTTACTGGCGCGGCCCTAATGACGATGATCAAGTTGTGCGTGGCACATTGGGGCGTTTGTTATTTTCGGGAGATGATGTAAAGAAAAATGTAAAAATTCTTTCCGGTGGTGAAAAAGGCCGCATGTTATTTGGCAAACTGATGTTGCAGAAACCTAACGTTTTGTTAATGGATGAACCTACTAATCACATGGACATGGAGTCTATTGAATCACTCAATACAGCATTGCTGGAATATAAAGGTACGTTAATTTTTGTAAGCCATGACCGCGAATTTGTTTCGTCACTCGCAACTCGCATTATGGAAATCAACGAAAAAGGTGTAACTGACTACCACGGTACGTATGAAGAATATTTACGCGACCAAGGCATCGCCTACTAGTGTCACGTCACGAATAATATGTCGCATAAACTGTGCTAGACTTTCGCCATCTTTTTCAAGACGGCGATGGTTTTCCAATGAAGCTATACAAAGTGACGTTGCTGGCGGATGAAAGGGGTGAGCTGGAAGCCATTACACATAAAGGCTCCCACCAATCTCAGAAGGTGATCAACGCGCTGATTCTGCTGAAC
>CANJMS010000053.1 GCA_947475825.1 Nitrosomonadales bacterium | reverse complement strand
TTGTGTTGTTTGTTTGTAATCAATGGTTTGACTGCAATCATACGCATTTCCGCTAGGCTTTTCCACTCAAATAATCAGCTTTTGTTAAATAAAATCAATTTGTTATGTTTCTGGATGGGAACTAACTAACAAGTTCTTGTAGTACGTGAATTCTTTGAAAGACCATTGGCAATAAATATGCACGCTGACGGGTGGAAAGAATGGGACGCTGATTGACACATAGGGCGGTTCAAATCTTTGGGGAAACAGCAGGACTAGACCTCACCTATGCCCATTCAGGCAATTAATTTCCGTTTGGATTGTTTTAATTAATAAATGTATTATTTATCAAAGTTAAATGCGGAAAACCCCTTGTCTATTGGGTTCAGCAATTCTTCAATATTGGTGAAAGTGGCACCCCAAAAATGGCCTGACTGATTATCGAGCAGAAGGTTATTAGTAACCTCCTGCTCTTTACCGAGCAAAGTGCTATTTGTGACACTCTGCTCTTTTTCGTGCTGATTCGCCCCGCTGCCGCTAGAGATAGCCCAGCGGTTTTTTATTGGTGAAAGATGCCGAGAAAATTGCCTTGATTGGAAAAGCGTGGTGACATATTGGTGACATGAAGAAAAATCCGCTTGAAGTGAAAAATGGTTGCATCGCTACAAGCCTTATGGGTGTTGGTGCCGCTTATCGGATTCGAACTGATGACCTACCGCTTACAAGGCGGTTGCTCTACCAACTGAGCTAAAGCGGCGATAAATCACAAAATTTTACAGCAGATGTTGACTTAAAAATGACGAGCTGCCAAATGATTAACCAAGAATCTATCCCTAAACTTGGTAGGTCGTGCCAGATTCGAACTGGCGACCAACGGATTAAAAGACCTTCTGTAAGCCGTGCATTGTAACACTACACACAGCAAAACAACAACATTCAATCAATATGTGTTAATCAGCATCCAATACTTTACACCCGATTTGCCAGTGGTCTTTCAAAGAATCCACGAGCTATAAGAACTTGAGAGTTGTTTCCACCGTTACTGTAATTCGCAAAAAGTGGAAAATACACCGCGCTGTTTAACATCACCACTATTCCTGCACATGGACTGAAAGCTGTGTTGGTGACGGTCGAACTGATGCTGGAATCCGGCAATCAATTTAACGTGCTTGCCGCAGAGGAAGTTTCTGCGATTTTTTCGCCTGTTTGAATTTTTACCGCCCCATCTTTGATCAACCGTTTCGCTATTTGATCCTGAATGCTCACCGCACGAACAAACCCATCCAGCGGCATCACGATCTGCTGGGACTGTACCAACCTGACATCCTGCTTGCCTTCGGCATTTGCTGTACCTAATTCCATAACACCAAGATCAATTCGGACTAAATTTCCGGCTACAGTAATGTTGACTATTCCATCCGCAAATAAAACTGGTTTCATATTAATTTCCCCTCGTAATTGATTGCCCGATACAAGCCACCTTTATTTATGTGAATCGCTTCAGTCTGCATGACTTAGGGCAACTATCAACTGCAATTTTAACACCTCAAGCACCCGCATATTTTTAGCAACACTACATTTATGCCTCGACGCTGACAAGTTGCCAGCTTACTGACGCAACTTGTACTTGTACTGCTGAAACAGCATAGGTAGTTCATTTTTGCAATTTCGACTGGCTGGTCAAAAAGGCATGGATGCTACCGCATCCTGCCCACCTGATCAGATATTATGACCACATTATTAGCATCTTATGGGGTAGATTATTGCGTGTATATTTTCAAAAACGATAACTAACTTGAGCAAACCCACCGTCAGTCGCGGGAAAGACGGAATACGAAAACTTAGAATTAATCCTTATGTCTTTGAAAAAATATTTAGTTGCAAGAAGGATCGCGCCGACAATATGAAATCCGATTACATTCTGTCGAAATTTTTCACTCTTACTATATTTGTCCTTATCTAGGACTGATATGTTATAGATTGCTAAAGATTCTAGGGCCATCAAGTTGATAGCATACCCAGACATACTTAGGTCTTTATCAGTAATAGCAATGAGTGGTGAAGAGACTGCCAAAACAGTACCGTACCCTTTTGGATATGATGCTGCAATGCCCGCACTAACGAGAAAAACACTTTCTGCCAATGCAAACTCCCCCAGAGGGCTAAGTTTTTTACCTTTATCTTCCATATCTTCTTTCGCAAACACAATTGACGATGCGACAAGCAAGGTGGCTAACAAAAATAAACCAACTATTCCTTTGAATTGCATCCTTACCTCTAACGTGAAATATACACCTGAAACGGTGTATATTCTATTAAATATCGGTGTATAATCTGGCGCATTATGTAAGTCAACTTGTTGTTTATATTAAATAGTATATTAATAAGTTATGTTATGGGCACTGAAAACACACCTGTTGAAACAAACCCTCCCAAGCTGCTTGATCAAGTTCGCGACAAGATCAGGGTTAAGCATTACAGCATTCGCACGGAAACGCAATATCTTCAATGGATCAAGCGGTTTATCCTGTTTCACGGTAAGCGTCATCCTCAGGATATGGGTGCGAATGAAGTGGAGTCTTTTCTGACACATCTTGCGGTTGAGGGCAGTGTATCGGCATCAACGCAGAACCAGGCACTATCCGCGCTGCTGTTTCTTTACCGCGAGGTGCTGAGTATTGATCTGCCGTGGATGGATACGATGGTGCGCGCGAAGAATCCCCAGCGGTTGCCAGTGGTGTTGACGCGTGCTGAAGTGGCGCTGGTGTTTGAGCGCATGGAGGGTGGTTACGGTTTGATGGCGCGTCTGCTGTACGGCACAGGCATGCGTTTGATGGAGTGTGTGCGTTTGCGTGTTAAAGAGGTTGATTTCGCGCAGCGCGAGATTTTGATTCGCGATGGCAAGGGTGCCAAAGACAGGGTGACGATGTTGCCGGATGTGTTGATTCTGCCGTTGCAGGAGCATTTGGCGAGACGTCGCTTGCTGTTTGAGGATGATCTGGCGAAGGGGATGACGGAGGTTTTTTTGCCGGATGCGCTTGCGCGCAAGTATCCCAATGCCTCAACAGATTGGGCTTGGCAATATGTGTTTCCATCTGGTAGTTATTCAGTCGATCCGCGCAGTGGCCGTCAGCGCCGCCATCATATCGATGAGAAGCTGTTGCAACGTGCAGTCAAGCGGGCGGTGAATGCCTCGGGTATCGTCAAGCTCGCCACGCCGCACACATTCCGACATTCTTTTGCCACGCATTTATTACAGTCCGGCTATGACATCAGAACGGTGCAGGAGCTGCTAGGCCACTCGGATGTTTCCACCACGATGATTTATACGCATGTGTTGAACAAGGGTGGGCGCGGGGTGGTAAGCCCGCTGGATGTGTGATTTTATTCGGGTGGGCAAACAAAATTGACAACTCATTCTATGAGAATATACTCACTTCGTAATTACATTTATGGAGCTAACGATGGAAGCTAAGTTGGTCAAAATCGGCAATTCTAAGGGGGTGCGTTTACCTAAAGCCTTGTTGATACAAACAGGCATGACTGAGCGTATCGAGATTGAGGCGCGCGGACATAGCATTATTCTCAAGCCAGTTAAAGATTTGCGGGCGGGCTGGGAGGCAAGCTTTGCTGAGGATTCGGCGGCTTTGAGCGATGAGGATCGCGCTTGGTTGCACGCTGATCTGGCTGCTGAGAAATGAACATACCCGTGCAACGCGGGGATGTTTATTGGGTTAATCTTGATCCCACTGTCGGCAAAGAAGTGAAAAAACGCCGGCCTGCGGTGGTGGTGTCGCCCAACGAGATGAATCGGAGTTTAGCGGTGGTGATTGTCGCGCCCATAACCAGCAGCAGCAAGCCTTGGCCTACTCGCGTTGATATGCAACTAAGCGGCAAGCCAGCGCAGATGATGCTGGATCAAATTCGCACGGTGGATAAATCCAGATTAGTTGGGCGCATTGGCACGGTGGAAGTGGATGAAGCACTGTCTGCCTTGCAAATAATGTTTGCTTATTAATACTCATTGCCTGCAATATTTTTTCTATGAATAAAGACCGGACTGCTCCCTCACCCTTAGCCACTTTACATGAGGGCGAGGGGGATGTTGCATTTATGCGCGCTGCACTAGCACTTGCTCAGCAGGCGCAAGATGCAGGTGAAGTGCCCGTTGGCGCGGTGGTGGTGTTGAATGGGGTGATTATTGGGCGCGGTTTTAATGCGCCCATTTCACGGCATGATCCGTCAGCCCATGCCGAGATGTTGGCGCTACGCGATGCGGCACTGCATGTGGATAATTATCGATTGCCAAGTTGTGAATTATATGTGACGCTGGAACCTTGTTTGATGTGCGCTGGCGCGATTATGCATGCGCGTGTTGCGCGGGTGATTTATGGCGCGAATGATTACAAAACCGGGGCATGTGGTAGCGTGTTGAATGTGTTTTCTGAGCCGCGTTTAAATCATCATGCAGAGATTGTGAGCGGTGTGCTGGCAGTAGAATGCGGGCAGATACTGAGTGATTTTTTTGCTGCACGCCGCGCACAGCAGCGCAATAAAGAAGATGAGTAATTCCAATTTCTGATAAACAGGAGCACAAGGCGGCAAGGATGAGGCGACGAAGACAGTACATTTGAGTACGGCTAGGAGCCGAAAACGAAGCCAACACGGTGATCGTTCTTATCAGGAATTGGAATATCGCAATGCAAGTGAATATTAATATACCTACCCAAACGCTGGAGTTGCTCGATGATGGTGGCGCGTTGCTCAAGCGCTATGCGGTCTCTACCGCAGCCAATGGCGCGGGTGAGGAGAGTGGCAGCTATTGCACGCCGCGTGGTCGGCATATTATTCGTGCCAAGATTGGGGCAGGGCAGCCAGTGAATACGGTGTTTGTAAAACGTCGTCCCACAGGCGAAATTTACACGCCTGAACTGGGCGCGGCATTTCCTGGACGCGATTGGATTTTAACGCGCATACTGTGGCTGTCAGGATGCGAGCCTGAGTTTAATCGGCTCGGTAATCGTGACACCATGCGCCGCTATATTTATTTGCACGGTACGCCGGACAGCACGGTGATGGGCAAGCCAGGCTCCAAGGGTTGCGTACGGTTGCGCAATGCAGATTTGCTGGAATTATTTGATTTAATAGCAGTGGGGACTGAGGTCAATTTGCTGGGTTAATTCAAAGCGGGGGAATGAAATGGATGATTCATTTACCGCACATACCTTGGCCTGGTGTGATGGTGAAACTTTGCTGCGACAGGTGCGCGAGGCGGTTTTTATGCGCGAGCAAGGGGTCGGTGCCGAGTTGGAATGGGATGGTTTGGACGAAGCCTGTCAACATGTGTTGGCCATTAACAAAAAAGGTCAGGCCATCGCTTGTGGCCGAATCACTGCGCAGGGGAAAATTGGTCGCATGGCGGTATTGCCCGAGTGGCGCGGCAAACAGGTGGGCAGTGCAGTGCTGGAAGCGTTGTTGAGTGCTGTGCATGGTCGTGAATTAGTGCACATTGAATTGGCCGCGCAAACACAAGTAACCGGGTTTTACGTGCGCCATGGCTTCGTTACAGTGGGCGAGGTTTTTATGGATGCAGGGATACCGCACATCATGATGCGTTTGACTGTGACTTAATTTTACTGTGACTTAAAGGTATTGAAGGAGTTAGTTCTACTCAGGGTTCGACCAGCTCACCATGAACGGAATTAAATATTGGGCGCTTGTCCTAAGTCAGTCAAAGAATTTGTTCAGTGTTCTTAAGTATTACCCTTATTCGAATCAACTGATTTTGGAAGCAGATAAGGCAGGGGCATAAATTGTAATGTTGCACCCTGCAAGGATTGCCAGTGTATGGTCTGCGATTCTTGGCTGCTGATTTGCACCACGGCTAGCACATCATAACCGCCACCTGGCGCAGCAGCAGCGTTGACGATCATGCCGCAGGATTGTTCCTCCATCTCTGAACTGAATAGTTCATCTCCGGCTTGTGGGGTGGGGTGATCAGTTATTTTAATGTGTGCTAAATACATACGCCGCTTGAGTTTGCCGAGATACTGCATACGCGCCACAATTTCTTGTCCCGGGTAACAACCCTTCTTAAAGCTCACGCCGCCGATCAATTCCAAATTAACCATTTGCGCCACGAATTGTTCTTGTGTGGCTGGCAAAATAACCGGAATGCCTGCGCGAATTTGCAACCAATCCCAGTACGGCGAGCCTACAGTTTGCGCGCTTACAGATTGAGATTTGGCGGATAATTTCTGCCACAATTCAATAGCACGAGTGGCAGCGATATTGATTTGAAAGCTCTGTGCGCCGAGGCGAATAATATGGCCATGATCGAGCTGCTGCGCGCCAAAATCACTTGGCGGAAGGTCACCAAAGTGCTGTTGCAATAAAATTGCGGCGTGCTCACCAGCCATGCCTAGGCTAACTATCTGAGCGCTGGCGTCTTCAATTTTGACCTTGGCGCGCAGGATGTACATTGATAATTTTTTTTGTATGGCAGCACATAAATTGGCGGGTAATTGCAGGTAATAATCTGCGCCGTTTTGCCAGATTAAAAAACTGGCTATCATCCGCCCCTTGGGACTATTCAGGCTGCTCAATTGAGCGTGTTGTACATTCACTGCGCTGACATCGCTGCTGAGTAGATTTTGCAGAAAAGATTGGGCATCTGCACCGCTCACTTTGAGTGTGCCAAACTGGCTTAAGTCGCACAGCACGGTTTGGGTTTGCGTGGTGGCCAGTTCGTCTGACAAATTGCCAAGAGGCAGATCGCCAAAATGCTGCACGATGTTGCTCTGAACAAGCGCACCTTGTTGCTGTAAAAATGTTTGCCAGGCTGGGTTCATGCGATACCTTTTATATCAATAATGAATAGATGTTTGTGTGCGCGCAATCTTACAGCGAATGCGCGTGTTTTGGATAATCTATTGGCACAGCGATAAGGTTAAAGGCAAACATTTCGGCTGCGGTACGAGCAATTTTTGAGATAAACTGGCATGCATGAAATTGCTGAATTTTGCCGCCCTATTATTTTTGCTCACCGCTTGCGATGGCGGGCTGTGGAATAATCCCTATCCTGCTGCGGATAAGAACAAGTCAATTTTCTATACCGCTTTCGCCGAACGTCCCAAGCACCTCGACCCTGCTCGCGCCTACAGCGAAAATGAGTATGTATTTCTGGCGCAAATTTATCAGCCCCCCCTGCAATATCATTATTTAAAACGCCCCTATACGCTCATTCCTCAGGCAGCGAGCAGCATGCCGCAGGTGACTTATCTGGATAAAAACAACCGGCCCCTGGCTGCGGATGCCCCTGCTGCGAAGGTGGCATTCAGTGTGTATGAAATTAAGCTGCGACACGATTTACGCTATCAGCCGCATCCGGCTTTTGCACGGGACGCGGAGGGAAAGTTTGAATATCATGCGTTGAACCATGACATCATGCGGAACAAATATGCAATGAATGATTTCCCGCATAGCGGCACGCGCGCAGTGACCGCGGCGGATTATGTGTATCAAATAAAGCGACTGGCACATCCGGCAATTCACTCGCCGATTGCAGGATTAATGAATGATTATATTGTCGGCCTGAAAGGCTATGCGGCGACTTTACAGCAAGCGCAAAGCAAGCTGGATTCTCAAAAGCCCCCCTTTCTGGATTTGCGCGAATACCCGCTGGAAGGGGTGCAAATAGTGGATGACACTACATATCGCATAAAAGTTTATGGCAAGTATCCGCAATTTGCCTATTGGTTAGCGATGCCGTTTTTTTCGCCGATGCCAGTGGAAGCCGAGATATTTTACGCACAACCGGGATTGCAGGAACGCAATCTCACCTTGGACTGGTGGCCGATTGGTAGCGGGCCGTATTATTTGTCCGAGAATGATCCCAACCTGCGTATGGTGTTGTCGCGCAATCCAAATTTTTCGGGTGAATTTTATCCGACTGAGGGCGAGGTGGAGGATGCACACTCAGGCTTGTTGCGCGATGCAGGCAAACCACTGCCGCTAATCGAGCAAGTGGTATTTAGTCTGGAAAAAGAAACCATTCCATACTGGAATAAGTTTCTGCAAGGATATTACGATGCGGCAGGCATTAGCTCCGATAGTTTCGATCAAGCTGTGCAGGTGGGGGTGGGCGGCGAGGCCAATGTCACGGATGAAATGCGCGAGCAGGGGATAACCTTGTCTACCTCGGTGGCAACCTCTACGATGTATATGGGATTTAATTGGCTGGATCCTGTGGTGGGTGGCAGTAGTGCTCGTGCCACCAATCTGCGGCGCGCCATTGCCATTGCGGTTGATATGGAAGAATTTATTTCCATCTTTGCCAACGGTCGCGGCATCGCGGCGCAATCGCCTATCCCACCGGGGATTTTTGGTTATCGTGAGGGTGCGGCGGGTATCAACCACTATGTGTATGACTGGGTCGACGGACCCAATGGCACTGATGGCGCACCTCAACGACGATCAATTGAAACAGCAAAAAAGCTGTTGGCAGAAGCGGGTTATCCTAATGGTCTGGATGAAAAAACCAAACAGCCTTTGGTGATTTATCTGGACACCACTGCCACGGGTGTGGGGAGCAAAGCGCGGCTGGATTGGCTACGCAAGCAGTTGGAGAAAATAAATCTGCAACTCGTGGCGCGCAGCACCGATTACAACCGCTTTCAGGACAAGATACGCAAAGGTGACACGCAGATGTTTTATTTCGGCTGGAATGCAGACTACCCCGATCCAGAGAATTTTTTGTTTCTGCTGCATGGCGCGCAAAGCAAGGTAAAGACCGGCGGAGAGAATGCTGCGAACTATAGCAACCCTGAATTTGATCGTTTGTTTGAGCAGATGAAAAATATGGAAAGCAATCCGCAACGGCAAAAAATTATCGACAATATGCTGGAGATATTGCGTCGCGATTCACCGTGGTTATGGGGACATCATCCCAAGGATTATGCGCTGCGCCATGCCTGGCTGTATAACAGCAAGCCGAATAAAATGGCTAACAACAATATGAAATATCTGCGCATTGATGCTGCGCAACGCGATGACTTGCGTAGTAGCTGGAACAAGCCAAAATGGTGGCCGCTGGCGTTGAGTGGTGCTGCATTGTTAGCACTGGGCTGGTGGTTAAGACGGGTGTTGCGGTTGCGGGAGGAGGCGCACTAGGTGTGTTTATTGTATTATTAAATACTTATTCAAGACAGTGACTCCAAATATCACTGCCATATGTGAAAGCAAATCAACGCAATTAAAATATCTATGCCCCATCCTGTGCCAGACGAGATTTTCACACTTCCTGTCCGCGTGTATTTTCAAGATACGGACGCGGGCGGCGTGGTGTATCACGGCAGCTACGTTAATTTTTTAGAACGGGCGCGCACCGAGTGGATGCGCGAGTGCTATGGTTATACCAATGCTGGATTCATTCAAGATTTTGAATCTGCATTTGTGGTGCGTTCGCTCAAGTTGAACTACATGAAGCCCGCGCTGCTGGACGATATGCTGAGTGTGGGTGTGCAGATGGAGAGCATGGGGAATAGCCGTATTTCTTTAAATCACTTTATATGGCGCGGCGAAGATTTGATGGTCGATGCGGAAATTCATCTGGTGTGCGTGTCGATGAAGAACTTTAAACCTGTGGCTGTACCAGATGTGCTGCGTAAAAAAATGCAGGATGAGTTTCGTAAGAAATGCCCCACAAGGGGACAATGCCCCACAAGGGGACAATGAAAGGGAAGTAATGAATGTAACGCAGGATTTGTCTTTCGTGCACATGATTCAAAGCGCCAGTGTGTTGGTGCAATTGGTCATGGGATTGTTGTTGCTGGTTTCACTGCTATCGTGGTGGTACATTTTTTTGAAGATGTTTGCGATACGCAGAGAATTCAAATTGAGTGCTGAATTTGAGCACGCATTTTGGGAAAATTCTGATTTGAATAAACTGTATCAGGAAGTGGTTAATGCCGATGACACGGGCGCAATGGATCGAATTTTTGCAGCGGGCTTTACTGAGTTTGTCAAGCTTAAAAAGCGCCCTGGCTTTGATGTCAGTGCCGTTATGGACGGTACGCGCCGGGCTATGCGTGCCACTTATCAGCGCGAAATGGATACGCTGGAATCGCATCTGTCATTTCTGGCCACGATCGGTTCAGTCAGCCCTTATGTGGGTTTATTTGGCACGGTGTGGGGAATTATGAATGCGTTTCGGGGTTTATCTAATGTCGGGCAGGCTACGCTGGCACACGTTGCTCCAGGTATTGCCGAGGCATTGGTGGCGACGGCAATGGGGTTGTTTGCCGCCATTCCTGCTGTGGTTGCCTACAATCGTTATGCCCATGATGTGGCGCGGTTGTCTTCGAGCTTCGAAAGTTTTATGGAAGAATTCTCCAACGTATTACAACGTCAGTCATGATTTCTCGCCGCTCTTCCTTGCGCAACGTCATGCAACCCATGCGCGACATCAATGTGGTGCCTTATATTGATGTCATGCTGGTGCTGTTGATTATTTTCATGATTACCGCACCACTGATGAATGTTGGTCAAATTGAACTGCCCACCATCGGCAAATCAGCCGCGCCGCCAATGGCTCCCTTGGAGGTAATTATCAGACGGGATACGACGCTGGCTTTACGGGATCGGAGCAACAGTGACAAGGAGATCGCTGTTACCAGCAAGAAGCTAATCGAAATTCTCAAGCAGAAGCAAGCGCAAAATGCCAATCAACCAGTGGTTATTTCGGCAGACCGAGAGGTTCGCTATGAAGCGGTGGTGAACGTGATGGACATGTTGCAACAACAGCAAATAAAGAAAATTGGATTGTTGGCGCATATTCAAAGTCCATGAGCGAATTTGTTTATGTAGAGCGCTATAAACTTCCCGCCGGAATATTGGCGATATTAGTGAATGGCTTATTTTTTGCGTTTATAATTTTCGGAGTAAGTTGGCGCGTAGCACCTCAGCCACCAATGGTGGTGGATATTTGGGAGAGTTTGCCAGAAATGGATATCGCGCCGCTTTCAGTGGAGCCACCGCTCGCCACTCCGCCCAAAGAGATACCAGAGCCGGCTAAAGTGCCTACCCCAACACGGCCTTCACCTGTCAAAACAGTTGAGCCGATATTGCCCAGCAAAGCTGAAATTGAGCTGGCAGAGAAGAAAAAGAAAATAGAAAAGGAAGAGGAAAAAGAAGCACAGCGCAAGAAAAAAACCGAGCAAGAAGCGATGAAAGCGCTTAAATTGCAAGAGGCCGCAGAAGAAGCTGCAAAAGCGCTCAAGCTGCAAGAGGCCGCACAAGAGGCTGCAAAAGCTCGCAAGCTGCAAGAAGCCGAGCAGGTGGAGCAGGCGCGTGTGCAATCAGAAAAATTGGCAGCGAGTAATAGTATAGTGAATGTCTATAAAACCAAAATTCTGGATAGAATCAAGCGCAAAATAAACTGGCCGGAAGAGGGGCGCATCACTGCTGTGTATGAGGTGACCTTATTGCCGGATGGCTCGGTGTTGGAAAGTAAGCTGGTAACATCCAGTGGAAATCCGGCCTATGATCGGCAGACTAAATTAGCTATTGAATTAGCTCAGCCGCTGCCGCTGCCACCCGATCAGGAGCTGTTCCGTCAATTTTTTCGTACAATACAACTCAAATTTAGTCCCACGGAGTGAGTGATGGTAAGCATAAGATTTTCGATCAATAATTTAATACATTGTCCCCTTGTGGGACGCAGTTGGGCTTTGCTTATTTTGCTGGGCACTGCATTCCCGGCGCAGGCTATTTTAACAATTGAAATTGTTGGTTCGGGCGAAAATCAAATCCCAATCGCCGTGGTGCCATTTGCGGGCGATGCCGTTTTGGCGAAGGATGTGAGTAAAGTGGTCGCGACAGATCTGCAACGCAGTGGCTTGTTTCAGTTAATTGACCCGGCTGGCAAAGCCCCCAAAGAACCGAAGGAAGTAGTCTACGCTGACTGGCCAGGTGTAAATAATCTGGTGATAGGTAGCGTACAAGCACTGTCGAATGGTCGCGTTGAAGTTAAAGTACGGCTGTTGGATATGAATAAGAAAAGTGAGCTGGTAGCGCATGCGGTTTCTGCTAGAAAAGATCAGTTGCGCGCGATCAGTCATCGTGTTGCGGATTTAATTTATGAAAAATTAACAGGAGATGCAGGTATATTTGGGACACGCATTGCATATATTAATCGGCAAGGTCAGAAGAATCGACTGGTGGTGGCAGACAGTGATGGTTTTGGGGAGCAGGCAGTTTTAGAGATTAGTCAGCCTATCTTGTCACCTGCCTGGTCACCTGATGGCAGTCATTTGGCCTACGTTACCTTGGAGACGGGTCATGCGGTGGTGTATGCGCAGTCTTTATATACTAACCAGCGCATTGTGCTAGCTAATTTTCCCGGCAGCAATAGCGCGCCAGCCTGGTCGCCAGATGGTAAGCATTTGGCACTGGTGCTGACAAGCGATGGCAGTTCACAAATTTATCTGGTCCGCTCGAATGGTAGCGAGTTGCATCGCCTGACATTTGGTGGCAGCATTGACACCGAACCAAATTTTTCACCCGATGGGCAGCATTTACTGTTTACCTCAGATCGCGGTGGTAGTGCGCAGGTATATAGGATGTCGACTGATGGCGGATCAGCCCAGCGACTGACTTTCGAAGGCAGCAGTAATTTTTCGCCACGATATAGCCCTGATGGCAAAAGCTTCGTCTTTTCCCACGAGTTAGGCGGGCGCTTCTATGTTGCCGTGTATGACTTTGAAAGCAGACAAATTCAATTGCTAACTGAAGGAGGATGGGAAAAAAAACCTAGTTTTTCACCTAATGGGAAGTCAGTTCTGTATTCCTCAGAAGCAAAGCTTCATGGTATATTGGCTACAGTTTCCAGCGACGGTAGAGTGAAACAGAGGATGTTCCCGCAGAGTGGGGACATACGCGAGCCGATTTGGGGGCCTTTTTTAATAAAATAACTACGTAAAGGATATGTACAATGAAAAGAATAGTGACTGGCGTTTTTCTTTTGAGTCTTCTGGCTGCCTGTGCCAGTGACCAACTACCCACTGAAGAAGCAACCGCCGCTGTTGATGAAAGTGCAGCCGTTGTAGAAGTAGCCCCTGAGCAGGTTCCTGAGAAAGCTCCTGAAAGAGCTTCTGAGGGGATTTCTGAGAAGCCAGCCGAATCAGTAACTGAGCCTGCAACTGCGAGTCTTTTTGAGCCAACTCCCCCGGCTACCGTGTTGGTTGATTCTTTAAGTGATACGAGCAGTTTGCTAGCTAAGCGCAGTGTGTTTCATTCGTTTAATTCGGATGCGGTACTAGGTGAAAATAGTGCGATTATTCAGGCACATGCCAAATATCTAGCCGACAACCCAGGGCGCAAAGTTCGTTTAGAAGGCAATACAGATGAGCGTGGCAGCAGTGAATATAATTTAGCATTGGGACAGCGTCGTGCAACTGCCATCAAGAAAATGCTAATACTGGGTGGAGCGAAGGCAAATCAGGTTGAAGCAATTAGCTTTGGCGAAGAAAAACCTAAAGCTACCGCGCATAATGAATCAGCCTGGTCACAAAATCGTCGCACCGATATTGTCTACAGAGCGAAGTGATTTTCTTCGATTAATTTCTTCAATTTTAGTTTGGCAGGATTATTTTTAAGATGAAATCGCCGGTCAAAATAAAATCGCAAGGCTTGTTGTTCCTTGGATGGATCGTCATTGTCAGCCCTGCATTCGCAGGGCTGTTTACAAATGAAGAGCTGCCTAAAAAAATTCAACAACTTGAAGCGAAAGTTTTAAAGTTGGAAGTGGCGAACAAGAAATTGGAGGAAGCCAACAGGAAACTGGAGGAAGTCAACAAGCAACAGGCCCGCGCCATGCTGGATTTACAATCACAAATTGAAGCTCAAATCGCAGATACACGAGTTTTGCGCGGACATAATGAAGAGTTCGCTCATGACTTACAAGAAGCCAAGCAACGGCAAAAAGATTTTTATGTTGATCTCGATGCGCGTCTGCGGACTTTTGAAACGACAGCAGCAATTGAAGTGCAGACTAAAGAGGAAGCCAGAAAGCTATCGGATGAAACCAATAAGCAACAGGCGCGTGCCATACTGAATTTACAAGCACAGATTGAAGCTCATATCGCAGATACACGAGTTTTGCACGGGCAAAATGAAGAGTTAGCCCATGACTTACAAGAAGCCAAGCAACGGCAAAAAGATTTTTATGTTGATCTTGATGCGCGTCTACGGACTTTTGAAACGACAGCAGCAATTGAAGTGCCAGCTAAAAAAGAAGCGCAGGCTCAAAAAGATGCCCTCAACGCTGAAAATCGTGCTTATGAGGAAGCGCGCAGCTTGCTTGCCACTAACAATCACACTGGAGCCATTTCTGCCTTACAAGAGTTTATTAAGCAGTATCCCCAATCAGTGCATGTTCTTAATGCCCACTACGATCTCGGTGAGGCATATTTTCAAGCCGAAGATTACAAAAAATCACTGGTCAGTTATCGGCATGTAGCGAGTAGCTCTTCTCAGACCCCAAGGGTAATCGACGCGATGTTTCGTATTGCGGATTGTCAGATTGAACTTAAAGACCGCGATGCGGCCAAGGGTACGCTAAAGAAAATTATCTCAAATTATCCGGGCACAGTTGCCGCTGAAAAAGCCAGGAAACGCTTGGCAAGTCTTAAATAGTGACAGTCACACCATCACACCCTGCCAGCGACACACTGCGCATCTCCGAAATATTCTATTCGCTACAAGGCGAAACCAGCCGCGTAGGCCTGCCCACCGTTTTTGTGCGTTTGACTGGCTGCCCCTTACGCTGCACTTATTGTGATACTGCATATGCGTTTACAGGTGGGCAGAATATGGACTTAGCCGCCATTCTCGCTGAGGTTGCGCGTTATTCCACACCTTATGTAACCGTGACTGGCGGCGAGCCACTCGCACAGAAAAATTGCCTGCTGTTTTTGAGCGCGTTATGCGATGCGGGTTATCAAGTATCGTTGGAAACGAGTGGTGCGATGGATGTGACCGAAGTGGATCAGCGCGTAATGAAAATACTGGACATTAAAACGCCTGCGTCAAATGAGATTGAAAAGAACTTGTGGAGTAATCTTGCTGCGCTAAAAATTCATGACGAAATAAAATTTGTGCTGTGCGATGAAGAAGACTACGCGTGGGCCAAGCGTGTATTGCATAATCGCGCATTGACAAAAATATGCCCGGTTCTTTTTTCATCCGCACATAACCAGTTATCACCCACCACCTTGGCTGATTGGATATTGCGCGATAACCTGCCCGTGCGGATGCAAATACAATTACACAAACTGCTGTGGGGCGCGCAGCCGGGAAAGTAAGAAAAGCTAAATGTACCACAAGGGCGCAATGAAAAAAGCCGTCATATTATTGTCCGGTGGGCTGGATTCGGCCACAGTTCTGGCAATGGCGCGGCAACAGGGTTATGCATGTTATGCCTTGAGTGTTGATTATGGTCAGCGTCATCATGCTGAATTAAATGCCGCTCGGCTGGTCGCCCAAACTTTGGGGGCAGTTGAACAGCGCACTATGCAAGTAGATTTAACCGGATTGGGTGGCTCAGCCCTCACCGATAAAAATATCGCTGTGCCTACCAAAATGGCAACAGGTATCCCCCTAACCTACGTGCCAGCGCGCAATACCATCATGTTATCGCTCGCGTTAGCATGGGCCGAAGTGTTGCAGTCCACAGACATATTCGTCGGGGTAAATGCAGTGGATTATTCAGGCTACCCTGACTGTCGCCCGGAGTATATTGCTGCGTTTGAAAAAATGGCCAATCTCGCCACCAAGTCGGCAGTTGAGGGTCAATTTTTGACGATACATGCCCCCTTACAACAAATGTCCAAGGCAGAAATTATTAAGGCAGGAATCAATTTAGGGGTTGATTTCAGTCAGACAGTGTCATGTTACCAAGCAGATTTGGAAGGGCAAGCTTGTGCAGAATGTGATTCGTGCCGATTACGCAAGGTTGGCTTTGCACAAGCCGGAATGGCCGATGTGACGCGTTACCGCAAGCATGAAGATGGTGTAGTTGCGTTGACAGGGCGGGCTAAATCAGTATAATGCGCGCTTCTCTACGGGACACGAGCCCTAGTGGGATATGGGTCGTTAGCTCAGTCGGTAGAGCAGCGGACTTTTAATCCGTTGGTCGCCAGTTCGAATCTGGCACGACCTACCAAGAAAACAAAGAGTTACATTTATGTCAAACTCTTCATCTGCTCTAAAGTGTCAACAAACTGTCAACCGCGCTTTATCGCGATCAATTGATGTGTCAAAGATTGGGTCTTGTTACAAAGAAGCCTGATGTGCCGTGGACTAATGAGTTCTTCTTTCGTGTCTCCAACACACAAGCTGTGCGCAAGGAAATTCACGATAGCGCCTCGGGGGTGAAGGTGCGGCACACATCGCCAACGAAGATTGGCGTGGTCGTGGTTTCATTTCCTACTTCAATTTCAGAGCAGCGTGCCATCGTGGCAACGCTTAAAGACCTAAGCGAAGAAACCCAACGCCTGGAATCCCTCTACCAGCGCAAGCTCGCCGCCCTCGACGACCTGAAGAAGTCGCTGCTGCATCAGGCGTTCAGCGGGGCGTTGTGAGATGACCCGCCGCCGGAGTGCTTTAACGCAAAACTGCATGGGGCGGCCAAAATTGCTTATAATTCTTAAAAACAACATGTTAAGTGCTTTAATGCAAACCCGATTAGCAGGTATGAAGCGACAGATAGGCCATATATCTAGAAATGCGCGAAATTTGAACACAGACACCACGATGTGATAAGAAAATTCGTTTTTTTATACACGTTACGATTGATGTGTTAAGCTAATCGCATTTTTCTTATCACGTTCCAGCAGGGAGAGGTATGACTGAACTGGATATTCCAAACCCCGCCAGCCTTGAGATCAAGGCAGTGTGGCAGAGCCTGACCGAGGCGCACCGCCATCTGGCCGAGCTGAAGGGTTTGTGCGAGTCGCTGCCGAACCGCGCCATCCTGCTGGATACGCTTGCCATTCAGGAGGCGAAGGACAGCTCCGAGATCGAAAACATCATTACCACGCATGACGAGCTGTACGCTTACGACCAGAGCAGCTCGGCCTCGCCTGCGGCCAAGGAGGTGCAGAACTACATCGCCGCCTTGAAGGTGGGATTTACCGACGTGGTGAATTCTGGGCTAATCCGCATGAATACGATCTTGCGGGTGCAGGAGGAGGTCGAGCAGAACAATGCCGGGTTCAGGAAAGTGCCGGGCACGGTGCTGAAGAATCAGGCGACAGGTGCAGTGGTCTATGAGCCGCCGCAAGATGCGGTGCTCGTCGAAAAGCTGATGGCGCAACTGGTGGCGTTTATCCATGCGGATGATGAGCTTGATCCATTGCTGCGCATGGCGATTGCACATCACCAGTTCGAGAGCATCCATCCGTTCTACGACGGCAATGGCCGCACCGGACGCATCCTGAATTTGCTGATGCTGCAACGCGATGGCTTGATGGATTTGCCGGTGTTGTATCTGAGCCGCTATATCACCGCGACCAAGGATCAGTATTACCGCTTGCTGCAATCTACACGCGAGACGCACGACTGGGCGGACTGGTGCGTTTATATCGTGAAGGGGGTGGCGATTACCGCCAGGAGCGAGATCCGGCTAATCAAGAACCTGCGTGAATTGATGCAGGCCACCAAGCACCGGTTGCGCAGTAAATTGCCTAGGATATACAGCCAGGAGTTGCTGAATAATTTGTTTCGCTATCCCTATACCAAGATCGAGCTCGTTGAAAAGGACTTGGGGGTTTCGCGAATTACGGCGGCCAAGCATCTGGATACGCTGGTGGAAAACGGCTTCGTGGAAAAGAAAAAAATTGGGCGCACGAATTTTTATATTAACCGCCCCCTGTTCAACCTTCTGACGCAGATCAGCCTGAACGATGAATGAAGCCGAAACCCGTGCTAAATATATTGACCATGCGCTCAAGGCGGCTGGTTGGGGTGCGGTTACCTAAAGCCTAGCGTCATGTCACGTATCAAATGTCGGATAGAGACGCTTGAGTTTGATGCGCGCATTCTCCTTCGTGAATTGCCAGTTCACCTTGGCGTGAATCTGGTCGCGGCGCGCTTGCCAAGCGGCAACCTCCCCGCATAATTTTTCCATGCTG
>CANJMS010000052.1 GCA_947475825.1 Nitrosomonadales bacterium | reverse complement strand
TCGCTAAAACGCAGGTTAAATTCCATAAATTCCTTGCACTGAAATCGCGATGGCTGATCTTGACAAAAGCATACCCTAAAAAACATCACAATCAATGAGTTGCTCTAATGGTTTCCATTAGGAGTTGGCGCTAATGGAAAATCTCGGTTCAACCGGCGTTTTGAGAAGCCGCCGCGCAATAATTTCAACGCCCATCGCTCGCTGCGCGCCGACGAAGACATGGATTTGATTTTCACGGTGCGCGACGCACGCCGGGTCTCGAACAGCCTAACGCTGCAGTAGGACAAAATGCTGTATTTGCTGACCGATACGCCGCAAACCCGCGCGGTGAAGGGCAAGTACATTGAGGTCTATGAGTATCCGGATGGACGTATTGAGGTACGCGCCAATGGTGCCGCCCTGCCCTACATCACCTATGACCGGTTGCCGGAAATCGACCGAGGGGCGGTGGTAGAGAACAAGCGGCTTGGGCATGTGTTGCAAGTGGCGCAGCACCTACAGGAACAGCGCGATAGCCGACGTGGACTCAAAGCCCCGGCGCGCACGAATCAGGGCAAACCATCGGCGCACGTCAAAGCGGCACCAAATAAGAAAACGCCGCGCAAATTGAATGCCGATGACCTCGTTTTGGCGATCAAACTAACTCAGCCAAAACGATCAACGGTTACACCTAAGTCCAAACCCACAAACCGGACATTTCAACTTAGCCGACAACCGGACATTTGAATCTAGCCTTGACAATAGATTACACCGCCACCTGAAGTTGTTTGCGAATAATAACCATGCATAAATTAAATACAGTCACTTAGTTTAGCTTAAACAAAGTGTTGAAGTTATCCGAGGTAACTTGACCAACTTGTTCCAGCGATATTCCACGAAGTTTAGCAATCTCTTCTGCCACATGCCGAACATAAGCAGGTTGATTTAATTTGCCACGAAACGGTATCGGTGCAAGATATGGGGAATCCGTTTCGATCAGCATCCGCTCTAGTGGAATATGCTGCGCCACTTCTTTAATTAGGGTTGCATTCTTAAAAGTCACAATACCGGAAAATGAAATGTAGAAATTCATTTCAATTGCTGCCAGCGCCACCTCTAGTGTTTCTGTAAAGCAGTGCATAACGCCGCCAACTTTGGCTGCACCTTCTTCGGACATTATCTTGAGCGTGTCAGCAGCAGACTCTCGTGTATGTACTATCAATGGTTTATGACACTTTTTGGCGGCACGAATATGGGTGCGAAACCGTTCACGTTGCCATTCCAAGTCGCCTTTTAAACGAAAATAATCCAATCCTGTTTCGCCAATAGCAACAATCTTAGGATGCTGAGCTAATTTAACCAAAGCTTCAATTGTTGGCTCGGTATCAGATTCATGATCAGGATGTACTCCAATTGAGCCATAGATATGTTCATATTTATCGACAAGTTCTTGTATCTCATTAAATTTCTCAAGGTTAACCGAAACACACAACGCAGCAGTGACTTGGTTTTGGCGCATATTTTCCAATACCTCGTTCATGCGCCCGGCAAGCTCAGGAAAGTTAATATGGCAGTGTGAATCAACAAACATCAGGTTGTGCTCTGCATGGCTTGCTGATACGCCAATAAAATAGATTCATATAGTAACTTTGGATTGAGCGGATGCAAGGCCTCGCGCTTGGCGATGGTTAATTTGGATTGATATTGTAATATTCTATGAACATCCACCTTGGCGGTTAATTTATTAATCAAATCAGTCTGTTCATGGAAGTATCGCGTCTTGCCAGTGAGTTTGCATCCCATTAAGTCATAACACCATTGTTGTAGCCAATGGATCATTTTAACGGGTTCAGTGTTTTTTAAGTAATCAGACAAGGCATACACATCAACTTTTTCAGGCTGTGATATTTCTCGTATAACATGATAATATTGCTCATGAACTTGAGAGTTTTCAGCCAGCTGCATAGCTAATAACGGAGAAAATCCTGTTTGAGCAAGAAAATCCATAGGTGTTGCCAATTTCTGCTGCTGCAGCCAACTAACCGCCATTTCTAAAGATGGAAGCGGCATCGGAAAAGCCAAGCAACGACTACGAATGGTGGGCAATAAGCGCTGCGGCCTATGACTGATTAACATAATCAACGTCTGCTTGGGGGGTTCTTCTAGAATTTTGAGGAGCGCGTTAGCCGCATTGTTATTCATTGCTTCAGCCGGATGAATAATAACGACCCTATAACCATTTTGATGAGAGGAAAGACTTGCAAAGTCAGTTAGGCTACGAATTTGTTCAATGGTGATCTGCCGTGCGGGCTTTTTATCGCCCTCTTTCTCTTTTTCACCCTCCGCCACAGTCATGGCTGCTGGTTGTATGAGTTTAAAGTCGGGATGAGATTGCTGGGTAAACCAATGGCAGGCAGGACAAATTTGACAAGCTGCGGTGCTATTCAGGGGCTGCCCACATAGCAGTGATTGAGCCATATTTAAAGCAAAATTTAACTTACCTATTCCCTCCGCACCTTTAAGTAATAGTGCTTGTGGCATACGAACACGCAAGGTTATCCATCGTTGCCATAGTTCATCTTGCCAAGGGTAAAGTTCATTCATTTTATTTTATTAACAATGAGTTAAAATAATTTCCTCAAGTTTTTCTTTAACTTTATCAGGAGTCTTGGTTGCGTCAATTAAAACAAACCGCTGTGGGAATTGCTGGCTACGTTTTAAATAGGCTTGCCTTACGCGCTCAAAAAAATTACTTTTTTCCTGCTCAAACCGATCCAGCGTTAAATTATTTGATAAGCGTTGCCGGGCAATTTCAACCGGCAAGTCAAACAATAAGGTTAAATCAGGTTGCAAGTCTCCGTGCACCCAATGCTCAAGCTGTTCCAATTTATCCATATTCACCCCCCTGCCCCCACCTTGGTACGCAAAGCTGGCATCGCTAAATCGATCTGAAACAACTCGAATTCCTTGCTGCAAGGCAGGCTTAATTACTTTTTCTACATGCTCTAAACGAGTAGCGAACATAAGCATCGCCTCAGTTTCAGGGTGCATAGGATAATTCAGCAGCATTTCCCGTAAATTTTCGCCTAATGGCGTGCCGCCTGGTTCTCTAGTCAGCAGCACTTCACCTTTCTGGCGTAGCGTGTCTACAAACCAAGCGATATGCGTGCTTTTGCCTGCACCATCTATACCCTCAAAAGTAATAAATTTTGACCCGGTCATTTTTTGCAGCATTTCTGGTGGCGATTTACAGCATTGTTATGATTGCGTAATGTGCTGGAAAATTCAGAGCTTCCGTCCCCGCGCGACACAAAATACAAGGCTTTAGTCTTTGCAGGATGCATTACCGCTTGCAGTGAAGCCAGCCCTGGTAAGGCTATCGGACTGGGCGGTAAGCCATATCGAGTGTAGGTATTGTAAGGGGTATCTTGCAGTAAATCTCGCCGGCGTAAATTTCCATTGAATGTTTTGCCCATACCGTAAATAACGGTGGGATCCGTCTGTAATTTCATCCCTATTTTCAATCGGTTAATAAAAACTCCGGCGATCATATCGCGATCATCCGCCTGCCCGGTTTCCTTTTCCACAATGGAGGCTAAAATTAATGCCTGATAGGGTGTGCTTAAAGGTAAATTAAGGGAGCGCGTTGCCCAATTTGCTTTCAAATGTTTTTGCATGGTTTGCTGTGCTTGTTGCAACAAAACCAAGTCGCTCGTGCCGCTAGTAAAATAATAGGTGTCTGGAAAGAAAAGACCCTCTGCATGTTTGCCTGACAATCCAAGCTGTTGCAAAATATCTTCGTCGGATAGCCCGAGTGTGTCATGACGAATATCAGGATTTACATTAAATGAATCCCTTAATTGATTGAATGTCCATCCTTCTATGATGCTAATTTGTGATTGAATGGCCTGACCTTTACTGACTAAATTAAGCAACTCTAATATAGAGGGCGAAATCTGCAATTGATAATTACCTGCCTTGATCTGCGTGGACATACCCAATATGCGTCCAACCCAAGCAAATATCCGCCCGTCCATGCTGTCACCTAGAATGCCAATTTTCTGTAAATATTGGGTAGCCCCGCCTAGGCTGATACCTTTTGCCAAGGTAAATGTTGCGGGCAGTGTGCTTATGTTCAATGGGCGCATTGCAAAATAACCTATTGCACTACTTAAAAATATAGTAAATAGCAATAAAATTAGTATGATGCGTTTAAGTATCCGCATGGTTCAACCATTTCTGGATTTGCTTGCTCATTGGAAATTGGCTCCACATTTCATTTTGCCCGTTTTGATCTATGAACTCGCATACTGGCCACAAACCAACAACACTATTGATCAAAAATATTTCATCTGCGGCTATTAGCTCAGTCAAGTTGAAAAGCTCTATTTTGCACGGCACGTTATTTTTTGCAGCCCAATCAATTACCCTATCGCGTTGTACACCCGCCACGCCGCAATGGGTTAAATCGGGTGTGTGTATTCGCCCGGCACGCACGGCAAAAATGTTGCAGCGCGTACCTTCGATTACATTACCCGCTAAATCCAGCATGACACCTTCAGCAACCTGAGCATCATCCCATTCCGCCGCTGCTATAATATTTTCCAGCCTATTCAAATGCTTAAGTCCTGCCAGGTGTGGCTGATGGGCTAATCGAGTTTGACAAACCCTGATCTTAACGCCTTCCACTCCAAACTTGTCTGGGAACTGAGGCGGTGGAGAAATGCTGATGATTCGAGTCGGCAAGCTAGCCGATAAGGGGCGATAACCGCGTTCAGATTGCAAACCTCGGGTAATAATGATTTTGGCAATGCCGTCTGGATGCTGCTGCAGAAGGGACTGTAATTCTTGCGCTAATAATGTTGAATCTGGGCAGACTATGCCCAAGGCTGCGCAATCATGTTGTAATTTTTGATAATGTAGTTGCCAACAAAGCACCCGCCCAGATGACACCCGCATGGTGCGAAACACACCATCGCCGTACAGTAAACCTCGGTCATGAGCGCTGACCTGGTTAGACGGGTTCCCATTGACTTTTGTATTGATTTGCATGGTGAACTCCATGCCTCTATGTCAAATTTTACGAAAAACCAATGTTCCGTTCGTGCCGCCAAAGCCAAAGGAATTAGACATGGCTACCTCAATTTTCATGTTGCGCGCAGTATTGGCAACATAATCCAGATCACAACCTTCACTGGGCTCATGTAAATTGATGGTAGGTGGGGCAACTTGATGGTGGATGCCCAATATTGAAAATATCGCTTCAACCCCCCCTGCCGCGCCTAACAAGTGCCCAGTCATTGATTTGGTTGAGCTGACTTTTACCTGTTTAGCGTGCTCGCCTAGGCAAAGTTTCATGGCCATAGTTTCAGCCAAGTCACCCAGCGGGGTGGATGTGCCATGCGCGTTAATGTAATCCACTTGATCAGCGTTCAAGCCAGCATTGCGAAGTGCATTGCGCATACACCTAGCCGCGCCCTCACCGTTTTCACTGGGCGCTGTCATATGATAAGCATCGGCACTCATACCATATCCCGCCACCTCCGCATAAATTTTTGCGCCACGCGCTTTAGCGTGTTCGTATTCTTCTAACACGACTACACCAGCACCTTCGCCCATAACAAATCCATCGCGACCCTTGTCCCACGGACGGCTGGCGGTAGCGGGATCATCATTGCGTGTAGAAAGTGCGCGTGCAGAGGAAAAACCGCCCATTGCTAAAACAGATATACAGGACTCAGACCCCCCCGCAACCATTACATCCGCATCTCCATACTCGATGATGCGGGCAGATTCGCCAATACAGTGAGCGGCGGTGGTACATGCTGTCACCATCGCTAGGTTTGGCCCTTTGAATCCATACATAATCGACAAATTTCCTGCGATCATATTGATAATCGTACCTGGAATAAAAAAAGGCGAGATTTTGCGTGCGCCGCCTGCCAGATAATCGTTATGCGTATCCTCAATCATCGGCAAACCACCGATCCCAGAGCCGATATTTACGCCGATACGCTCGGCGTTTTGCTCAGTTACAGCTAATCCAGCATCCTTCACCGCCTCCATCCCAGCCACCAAGCCGTAATGGATGAAAATATCCATACGACGCGCCTCTTTAGCCGACAAATATTGAGTTACGTCGAAGTTTTTCACCTCGCCTGCTATCTGCGAAGCAATAGGGCTGGCATCAAATCGAGTAACGCGAGCAATACCCGATTTGCCATCAACAATGCTTTGCCAAGCTTGAGCCACGCCGATGCCGATGGGCGAAACAATGCCCATACCTGTAACGACAACTCTGCGTTTAGTTGTATTAGAACTCACAAATATGAAAGGGAAATAAAGTTACTTCGGATTGGCATTGACGTAATCAATAGCCTGCTGCACGGTAGTGATTTTTTCTGCGGCCTCATCGGGAATTTCACATTCAAATTCCTCTTCCAATGCCATTACCAACTCAACGGTGTCCAGTGAGTCCGCACCCAAATCATTTACAAATGAAGATTCATTTTTTACTTCTGATTCATTTACGCCCAATTGTTCAGCAACAATTTTTTTGACACGTTGTTCGATATTCGACATGAAACTCTCCCTACTCAGATTAAAGTTCAAAAAGCTGCGACATTCTACCAAACTTGCTACAAATTCCCAACAGGCGAATAGTAGACATAATGCTAAAAACAATGAAACATTACAACAAAGAATTTTATTGCTGGTTAACAGAAATGAGCTAGAATTTAACCGTTATTCCATATGCAAGCCACCATTAACGTGCAAAGTTGCCCCAGTGATATAGGCGGCGCTTGCCCCCGCTAAAAATACCACTGCTGCGGCAATATCTGACACCTGTCCCAGTCTTTGCAGCGGCACATCTTGCAATAATTTCTCGCGCTGTTCGGCAGACATTGCCTCAGTCATATCAGTTTCGATAAATCCCGGCGCAATACAGTTAACCGTGATATTACGGCTGCCAATTTCGCGGGCAAGCGATTTACTAAAACCTATCAGCCCGGCTTTAGATGCCGCATAGTTCGCCTGCCCCGGATTGCCCGTGCTGCCAATCACCGAAGAAATGTTGATAATGCGCCCCTGACGCGCTTTCATCATGGGTCGCAACACAGCACGACTCAATCGAAAAACAGATTTTAAATTAGTTGCCAGCACATCGTCCCATTCTTCTTCGCTCATGCGAACCAGTAAATTGTCACGCGTGATGCCAGCATTATTTACCAGGATAGAAACCTCACCGTATTTGCTCTTTATGACACTGAGCGTCTGCTCAATTTGAGTTGCGTCCAGTACATTCAAAGCTAGACCGCAACCTTTAATATCCGATGCGTTCATGTATTCGCTGATTGCATCCGCACCTTTTTGCGTCGTAGCCGTGCCAACAACAATCGCGCCTTGTTTACCTAACTCAGTCGCGATGCCCCGCCCTATGCCGCGACTGGCTCCAGTCACGAGAGCAATTTGTCCTTGCAAGCTCATTATCTTCTCCCGATTTCAGGTTTATTTATCAGGTTAATGCTGCCAAAACTGTTTGCAACGATGCACCATCATTAAGTGCCAACACTTGTTGATTGGTATCAATACGTTTGTTTAATCCAGCCAGTACTCTGCCCGGCGCGCATTCAACATTATGGGTAAGACCGAGTTGACCAAAATGTTGTATGGTTTCCACCCAGCGTACCGGCGAATATAGCTGACGAACCAACGCATCTTTAATCGCTGCGGGATCGACATAACTTTTTACATCGGCATTATGTATCACGGGGATGACAGGGGATTGAATGGATACATCTTGCAAATAGAGTCGCAATTTTTCTGCAGCTCCACGCAACAAACTGCAATGCGACGGCACGCTCATCGGCAGCATCACTGCGCGTTTTGCACCTTTCGATTTTGCCAATGCCATGCCGCGCTCAACTGCCGCACGATTTCCGGCTATGACAACTTGCCCAGGCGAATTAAAGTTAACGGCTTCCAATACCTCGTGCTGCGCGGCTTCCTTGCACACAGCGCGCACTTCATCATCTTCCATACCAAGGATGGCGGCGATACCGCCCACACCTTCCGGCACCGCCTGTTGCATACATTGGGCACGGTATCGAACTAAAGGTAAGGCATCTGCAAAGCGCAAAGCACCACTGGCAACCAGCGCACTGTATTCGCCTAAGCTATGTCCAGCCAACATCAATGGCTTGGGAGCCTGCAAACTTTGCCAAGCTCGATAGACCGCAACCCCGGCAGTCAACATAAGAGGCTGGGTATTAATAGTAGCGTTCAGATCAGCATCCGTGCCTTCTGCGGCGAGTTGCCACAGGTCTTGTTTTAAAATGTCGGACGCTTCGATGAAAGTATCATGCACCACTGGGAAATCGCTAAAGCCACCCATCATGCCGCGTGACTGCGATCCCTGACCCGGAAAAACGAAAGCAAATTTATGCATAGCGATTCAAAAATAAATATCGAAAATTGGGTGTATCGAAACTTACCATTTCAATAATATCGCACCCCAGGTAAATCCTCCGCCCACCGCTTCACATAACACATGCTGCCCAGCCTTGATGCGCCCATCGCGCACCGCTGTGTCCAGTGCCAAAGGAATGGAGGCTGCTGAGGTGTTGCCATGTTTAGCAACGGTAATAACCACTTTATCCAAACTCAAGTTTAATTTTTTTGCAGTAGCTTCCATGATGCGAAGGTTAGCTTGATGCGGAACCAGCCAATCTATATCCGCATGGGTCATTTTATTTTCCGCCAACAATTCTTCCACCACTTCGCTTAACACTTTTACCGCAAATTTAAATACGCCTTGCCCATCCATAGAGATAAATGGGTTATCCTGAATCGAGCCACTACGTATACTGCCTTTGGCGGCAAGCATTCCACGCTGGCTACCATCTGCATGTAATTTGGCCGCTAAAATTCCCGGCGTGTCACTGCGCTGCACTACGACCGCGCCCGCACCATCGCCAAATAACACACACGTGGTGCGATCTGTCCAATCGAGAATTCTGGATAACACCTCAGTGCCCACAACCAATGCGTTGCGTACTTGTCCGCTACGAATAAACAAATCAGCCGTATTAAGCGCGTAGATAAAGCCGCTGCAAACTGCCTGCACATCAAATGCTGCTGCGCTTTTATTACCTAATTTATCTTGCAGAATACAGGCCGTGCTGGGGAAAATTTGATCGGGTGTAGTGGTCGCAACAATGATGAGATCAATGTCCTGCGCGTTGATTCCGGCCGCTTCTAGTGCGCGGCGGCTGGCATGGAGTGCTAAATCACTGGCTGCTTCACTGTCATCCGCAATGTGTCGCTGCATAATTCCGCTGCGACTAAGTATCCAGTCGTGCGAGGTATCCACTATTTTTTCAAGATCAAAGTTGGTTAAAACTTTAGCTGGAAGGTATCCACCCGTGCCTGTGATTTTTGAGTACATCAGGTGCTCTCTCCAGAAATATTGTGTAATTCAGGAATGTTTTGTAGTGCGTGCCACGCTTCAATATGCGCGCTGATTTGATGCAACATTCCGCCGCGCGCTGCTTCAGCTGCACGTTCAATCGCACATAGAAAAGCAAGCACATCAGCGGAGCCATGGCTTTTCAAAACAATACCTCGCAGCCCCAGCAAGCTCGCTCCATTGTAGCGACGATGATCGACACGGCGTTTAAATTTTTTAAGTACGGGCATTGCAACTAACCCAGCAATTTTAGTGAGGATATTGCGGCTAAATTCTTCACGCAAAAACCCACCTAACATTTGCGCTAAACCTTCAGTTGTTTTAAGCGCAACATTTCCAACAAAGCCATCACATATGACGATGTCAGTCACGCCTTTGAAAATATCATTTCCTTCAACATTACCGTAAAAATTCAGGTTGCTCAGGCGCAATAATTCAGCGGCCTGCTTGACTACTTCGGTCCCCTTAATATCCTCACTACCAATATTCAACAAGCCGACAGTTGGCTTATCCTTATGTTCGATTGCGCTGACCAAAGCTGTGCCCATCAGGGCAAATTGTAACAAATGTTTCGCATTGCAATCGACATTGGCACCCAGATCCAACATGCAAACTTGGCCTTTATGAGTGGGTAAAAATGATGCGATGGCTGGGCGATCTATTCCGGGCAACATCTTCAATACATATCGTGCTGTAGCCATTAATGCACCAGTATTGCCCGCGCTCACACAGGCCATTGCTTCGCCGCTTTTGACCATGTTGATAGCAACGCGCATGGAGGAATCTTTTTTATTCCGTAGCGCAAGCTGCGGAGATTCGTCCATGCCCACGATTTCACTTGCCGTATGAATGCGTAATCGTGACCCAACCGATACATTAGCAGCGCGCAGTTCGGCCTCTATAGCCTCAGGCAGTCCAACCAATAAAATGGTGTCTTTCGGATGCTTCTGCAAATACTCCAACGCGGCAGGAACTGTAACTTGCGCTCCATGATCCCCGCCCATTGCATCAATGGCTATTGTGACATCCAATCGGAAACCCTCCAACACGATAGTCAAAAAGTGGAAAGGACAGGGCAATCATGCTCAACCAGCGGCTAGCCAGTTGAGCATGATAATCTGCTAACGGATAAATCAATTTGGCGAGGTTACTCGCCTTTGGCTTTAACAACTTTTTTGCCGCGATAGTAACCAGTCGGGCTGATATGGTGGCGCAAGTGCGCTTCACCAGTAGATGGCTCTATTGCCAAAGTTGGGGCTTTGAGGAAATCGTGTGCACGGTGCATGCCACGCTTGGATGGGGATTTTTTGTTTTGCTGAACGGCCATAATAACTCCTTACTAAACTTCAATTAATTATTTCAATTTCAAACTGGCGAGCATTGCGAATGGTTTTCTCTCACCAAAATTTGTTTTCTTATCAACTACTGATATATCGCAAGCACCTATGTCATGCTTGGGTGCAAAGGGTAAGCTGAGTAAAAATTCTTCTTCCAGCAAATCCAACACATCCAAATGTGCATTGATTGGGATGTAGTCTACTTCGGTAGGCTCATCCACAATAGCCAAATTATTTAATTCGCTGGCTGCCACCAGTAATAACCTTTTTGTCAGATTGACCGGGTGCAAAACATTCTGCAAGCACCGCTGACAACACAAATGACATGCCCCACTTAAAGTCAGCGCCAATGTTGGTCTGCCAGCTTTATCCAGATACCCGCGCACAATAAAATCAAGTTTGCTCGTGTTATTATATTCAGAATCTGCCAGTACATCTTTTAAACGGGGCATCTTCGTCCATGATACTGCGCCACATAATTCTTTTTTGCTGCGGGCAAAATCCAAGCTATTGATAGGCTGCAATGAATCCAAGTGACGGTTGCCGTGAAACCATGAGGCGCGCATAATAGCGAGTTCACCTATTTCTGTCAAAAGAAGACTTTGGAAATAACATTGAACACTCCGTCCCTGCTTCCTCAGCCCCTTATTCTGGCCTCTTCCTCTGTTTATCGTAACAATCTGTTGAAGCGCTTGGGTGTCCCTTTTCAAACCTTTACGCCAGATATTAATGAGACCGCACTTATTGGCGAAGGTGCGCCGCAGACAGCTTGGCGGCTATCTCAAGCCAAAGCGCGTGCAGCTGTTGCCACTCATCCCGATGCGCTGATTATTGGTTCCGATCAAGTTGCCATGCTAGGCGCACAGCAGCTTGGCAAGCCGCTTACCCATAAGAACGCCCAACGCCAGTTACAAGCCATGAGCGGGCAAATCGTTACTTTTCATACTGCGCTCACTTTGTTGAATGCGCGTTCGAACGCCATGTTGACCGAGGTTGCAGAAAACCAAGTGCAGTTCCGCAAGCTTAGCAGTCAGGACATTGAATCATATTTACACAGAGAACAGCCCTATCACTGTGCGGGCAGTGCGAAGTTTGAGAGTTTGGGCATCGTGCTCATTGAACGCGTGCGGGGAGATGATCCTAATGCCCTCATTGGACTCCCGCTCATTGTCTTGGTTAGTATGCTGAATAAAATGGGCGTGCAACTTTTATAGTGGTGGTTTCAATAACTTAATGTACAACACCCCCACTTGAAACGTAAGTACAAGAAATCAAGGCTAAGTAAATTAGTTGCGATTCAACCACATTTCTGATATTAAAGCGCGGTTCAAATTTTTACCCACACTGTATCGTTTTTGTTTCTGGAGATATTTCATGTCAGCACAACCCCAAAAATCAGCCACTCCCTATAAAGCTAAAAAGGGAGAGGCGTATATGAATGCCAAGCAGCTCGATTACTTCCGTAATATATTGAATAACATCAAGCTTGAATTAGGTGCAGATATAGATCGCACAGTGCATACAATGCAAGATGAAGCTACGGTATTTGCTGACCCCAATGATCGCGCCACCCAAGAATCAGACATGGCACTAGAGTTACGCAATCGTGATCGTGAAAGAAAGCTCATCAAAAAAATTGATGAGATGCTCACCAAAATTGATAACAGCGAGTACGGCTACTGCGATAACTGCGGCATTGAAATTGGATTAGATAGATTAGCCGCCAGACCAACTGCAACCCTATGTATAGATTGCAAAACATTAGACGAAATTCGTGAGAAACAAATAGCCAAATAAGTTCAAATTTTTGGGTAATTTAACACTCCAATTACACCTTTACATTTACCTTATTTAGGGGGATGATAGCAGTGCTAGTTGCTACAAAGTAATTATGTAGCTGGTTGATTTAAGGGATAATGCGCATCTTACAGAATTTCTAAGAATTATTGGGGGAGGCGAGTATCATGAAAGAATCCAAAGTGAAAAATATGCATGAGAAAGACGATGTCAGCCTAGAAGATGAAATCAGCAGCAAAAAGCGGAGCGTGCTGTGGTTTTTTGGCGCATTTGTGATTGTTGTAGCCTTCTTCATTTTGGCATTTTATTTAATGAATATTATTCAATTTCCGTTTTCTGTAGGGCTTGGAGGGCCAACCGGGGCAACAGGCGCGGGCGGCGGGGGTGGAGTTCATTAGAACTAAATTGGTAGCGACATGTCATCACAGCCATATAGCTACCAGTATCGGGCAAGACCACGCGAACCATTTTAAATTATAGTTCTTTGGCGATTGCATACATCCCAGGGGGGGTCGAGCATTAAGCAAGGTCAACCCTTGGGAGGTAGGATAACATCGGAAAATTTCAAGAAAGCTGGTATGAAATGTTTATAAATGTCTGCCGCAGCATGTTGGCCTTGGCCTCGCTGTTTCTGTTATTTATTGTGGGCGCGGTCGTATTATTTAATATCATGATGTTTATTACATTTCCGTCTTCATGGCTACCCTGAGTAGTCATCATTCGAATAGTCATCATCTGCGTTGGCAACATCACTGATTAAAATTATTTCGCTGTAACATTGCATATCATTCAGCGCTTGAACCTTTAGCTTTTTGACGTTTAAGCCCCTCGTTCTTAAATTTATAGCTGTACCGGTTCAGTATCGTACTTGGTTATTAAGTGCGCCCTGTTTATAATTGGGGCTTACATCGATCTCTCTTGGGAACCCTTGCTATGTCGCACAACTTATTCGACTCCCGTACTGCATTTACACTAACTCATGGCAAAACAGGCATGCTGTACTCACTGCAAGCACTTGAGACAGCTGGACTGGGGAAAATTTCACGTTTGCCCGTTTCAATTCGTATCGTGCTGGAATCCGTACTACGCAACTACGATGGTAAGAGAATCAATGAAGATCACGTTCGCCAATTAGCCGGATGGCAGCCCAATGCTACGCGTACTGAAGAAATTCCATTCCTGGTGGCACGCATAGTCTTGCAAGATTTTACTGGCGTGCCGCTCTTGGCAGACCTCGCCGCGATGCGCGATGCAGCAGCAAAAATGGGGCGCGATCCCAGCATCATTGAACCTTTAGTTCCAGTGCATTTGGTGGTAGATCATTCCGTGCAAGTAGATTATTACAATCGTCCCGACGCGCTGAAACTCAATATGGGCATTGAATTTGAGCGCAACAATGAGCGTTATAAATTTATCAAATGGGGTATGCAGGCATTCAATACTTTCAAAGCTGTGCCGCCTGGTGTGGGTATCGTGCATCAGGTTAATCTAGAACATCTTGCCCGCGGCGTATTGAGCAAGGACAGCGCAGAGGGGCGCGTGTATTACCCAGATACACTCGTTGGCACAGACAGCCACACCACCATGATTAACGGACTGGGCGTGGTGGGTTGGGGTGTGGGCGGCATAGAAGCGGAAGCGGGCATGTTGGGACAGCCGGTTTATTTTTTAACGCCGGATGTGGTGGGCGTTCATCTCACAGGCAAATTGCGTGAGGGAGTTACAGCAACAGATTTAGTATTGACTGTCACTGAACTGCTACGCAATCAAAAAGTAGTGGGTAAGTTTGTTGAATTTTTTGGTGCAGGTGCTGCCGCACTCACCTTGCCGGATCGCGCCACTATTGCCAACATGGCCCCAGAATATGGCGCAACTATGGGCTTCTTCCCGGTGGACGATGTCACGATAAATTATCTACGCAACACCGGACGCAGCGATGATGAAATAAATGCCTGCCAGTCTTACTACAAGGCACAAGGTCTGTATGGTATACCTATGGCGGATGCTATTGATTACAGCCAAGTCGTCGAATTAAATTTAAGCAACGTACAGCCCTCGCTGGCTGGTCCCAAACGACCACAGGATCGAGTGCCGTTGCCAAAAATGAAAGAGGTTTTTGATACGTTATTCAGCAAACCAGTCAACGAAAATGGTTTCAACCAACCACCTGCAAATTTAGCACAACGCTTTCCAATTACGCGACCTATAAACAATGATAGTACTCGTGCCTCTAAGCTCAGTGGAGGCTTGCTAAATGACAACAGCGCGCCTTCGGGCAAACTAAAATTGGGTAGTCGCAGCAGCAGCGCCAGTGAAATTGAAATGATGGACAGTCATCCCACGGCTGCCGCGCATGATGCGAACAATCTACCCAGCGCTTCTCAAATACAAATCGGGCATGGTGATGTGCTCATCGCAGCGATCACATCTTGCACCAACACCTCTAATCCCAGCGTCATGTTGGCGGCAGGCTTGCTGGCGAAAAAGGCTGTGGAAGCAGGTTTGCGCGTACAGCCTCATATTAAAACATCGCTGGCCCCAGGCTCGCGAGTGGTCACTGCTTATCTAAATCAATCCGGCTTGATGCCTTATCTGGAGACGCTGGGCTTTCGACTGGTGGGATATGGTTGCACCACCTGTATTGGAAACTCCGGCCCATTGAATACAGGAATCGAAGAGGTTATCGTCAAAAATGAACTCATCGCCGCAGCGGTATTGTCGGGCAATCGTAACTTTGAAGCGCGCATCCATGCCAATATCAAAGCCAATTTTCTAGCCAGCCCACCACTGGTGGTCGCATTTGCACTGGCAGGCAAAGTTAATATTAATTTAGAGAGCGAACCATTGGGTATCGGGAAAAACGACCGCCCGATTTATCTAAAAGACATCTGGCCCAGCAACGAGGAAATTGCTGCGCTCATGAAATTCGCGGCCAACCCACAGGTTTATCAGAGCCTGTATAGCAATCTGACGAAAGATTTACCGCTATGGAATGGCATCACTGCGCCAGTCGGCAATCAATATCAGTGGGACGACTCGACCTACATTGCTCCACCACCGTTATTTAATGGCTTCCACATGACACCGGGAAAAATTAAGGCAATTAAAAATGCCAAGCCCTTGGGAATTTTTGGTGACTCAGTCACCACCGACCATATCAGCCCGGCAGGCAGCTTCAATGCCAGCAGCCCGGCGGGGCAATATTTACAGAGCAAAGGCGTGGAAGCGAAAGATTTTAATAGCTATGGTGCGCGGCGCGGCAATCATGAAGTAATGATACGTGGCACGTTTGCCAATGTGCGTATTAAAAATCTCATGCTGCCACCAGATGCGGCAGGTAAAAGAACAGAAGGCGGCTACACACTTTATAACGGCAAACAGATGTCGATCTATGATGCCGCGATGCAGCACATGGCCGATGGCACGGATACCGTGATTTTCGCAGGCGAAGAATACGGCACGGGCTCTTCCCGCGACTGGGCTGCCAAAGGCACCCAGCTATTGGGTGTGAAAGCTGTAGTGGCGCGCAGCTATGAAAGAATTCATCGCAGCAATTTAGTGATGATGGGCGTGATGCCATTGCAATTTAAAGACAGCGACAGCGACAGCGTCAGCTCCTTGCAACTTAAAGGCGACGAGACCTTCGACATCAGCGGCATCAACGATGACCTCAAACCGCAGCAGGACGTAACGCTCACCATTAAACGCGCCGATGGCAGCACTCAAAAAGTGACATTGCTGGCGCGTATCGACACACCAATCGAGGTGGATTATTACCGCCACGGTGGGATTTTGCCGTATGTTCTACGCCAATTGATTGCGAGAAAATAATGACCAAAAATACTGGTCAGCACAGAACAGAACGCGATTCCTTCGGCAATATCGAAGTGCCCGTAGGTCGCTTATGGGGCGCACAAACACAACGTTCGCTGGAATTTTTCAATATTTCCAATGAGAAAATGCCCACTCAACTAATCTATGCGCTGGCCGTTATCAAGCGTGCCTGTGCATTGGTCAGTCGTGATTTAGGTTTGTTAAGTGCTGAAAAGGCCACCGCCATTGCCACTGCCACTGATGAAATTTTAGCAGGTCAGCATGTGCATGAGTTTCCCCTATCGATTTGGCAAACAGGTTCCGGCACACAAACCAATATGAATTTGAATGAGGTGCTGGCAAATCGCGCTTCAGAATTACTGGGCGGCAAACGTGGCGTGGAAAGATTGGTGCATCCGAATGACGAAGTGAATATGGGTCAATCGTCCAATGATATTTTCCCGACCGCCATGCATGTCGCAGCCAGCCTTGCCATCACCGAAGATTTGCTGCCTGCATTGGAAGCCTTGCGTGAATCGCTTGCGGAAAAATCAAGCAACTTTAATGACATCATAAAAATTGGCCGCACGCATTTGCAAGATGCTACGCCCATTACTCTAGGTCAAGAATTCTCCGCATATGTCGCGCAATTGGAGCACGCCGAAGCTATGATTACCGCCACGCTCCCGCCAATTTATGAATTAGCCGTGGGCGGCACCGCTGTTGGCACTGGCTTGAACACCCATCACGAATTTGGTGCGCGTGTTGCACATTCCTTAGCACTCACCTGCGAGCTACCCTACAAGAGCGCGGATAATAAATTTGCCGCGCTGGCCTCGCACGACGCATTGCTATCCAGCCACGGTATACTCAAATCATTGGCTGCATCACTCATGAAAATCGCCAACGACCTTCGCTGGCTGGCCTCTGGTCCGCGCTCCGGCTTAGGAGAAATCAGCATTCCAGAAAACGAACCTGGTAGCTCCATCATGCCTGGCAAAGTGAACCCAACTCAGTGCGAAGCCTTGACCATGCTCTGTTGCCAGGTAATGGGCAACGATGTGGCAATCAATATTGGCGGCGCGTCTGGTAATTTTGAATTGAATGTTTTCAAGCCGCTCATCATTCATAATTACCTGCAAAGCGTGCGATTGCTGGCGGATGGTATGGAAAGTTTTAACGAACATTGCGTGCAAGGCATTCAGCCGAATCGCGCGCGTATCAGCGAATTGCTCAACCAATCGCTGATGCTAGTCACCGCCCTTACCCCGCATATCGGTTACGATAAAGCCGCCAAAATCGCCAAGAACGCGCACCAGCAAGGTAGCACCCTCAAACAAGCAGCAGTAGCGTTGGGCTATGTCACCGAAGCTGAATTTGAGCAGTGGGTGCAGGCTGGAAAGATGACGCATCCTGATTAGTGCTACGCCCTCGATTGTTGGGCTTCATTGCATTCAGCCCAAGCTATCGTGCTATCCGTAATACCTCTTTAATCACAATTAATACTATCACCAACCCTGCCAGCACTTTAACCACAAAGATAAGGTCTATACCTCGCTGTGCTGGTCGTGGAACTATTTTTTTTGCTGCTGAGAATACCTTAAATGGCATGTCACCTGGTTGATCTGGATTATGCTGAGGAAATAGTTGATCGTGCTTAAGTAATATACTATAGACTCGGCACGATGAAGTTTGAACTTTTGTCGCGCATTTCAGTCCGATACGCATGGACAAAGAAGATGCTAGATTTCAGACATTGGAGCGGTTGCACGAGAGACGCAAGCAGGTCGTGCGG
>CANJMS010000051.1 GCA_947475825.1 Nitrosomonadales bacterium | reverse complement strand
TTCTCAGCGAATTCCATCAGGGATAGAGGCGAAAGCTTCAACAAAAATCCGGATGTATGGCTGCAATCTTTACCTTCTCAAAATCATCGATTGAAAACTTGGCAAAAGTGGGCGTCCATGTATGAGTCTGAGGTTGATTTTCTGAGTCGATCATTGTGCGATGCATGGTGATCAAGCGAAACTGAAGACCTTGATACAGATCAAAGCTAGGAGCGGGAGTTAAACAAAAACAGTAACGGGCTATTGAGGCAAAACCAGCGGCTTGCCGATGTTGTTTATCGGCTTAGCCGAATGGCTAGTTGTTTTATCAGTACGTCCCCAAGAGCATGGATCTGAACCAGCATCACTGCGGAACAAGTGCAGGAGGCGGTATAGCAGGTCAACCACGACCTCGAAAAGTACTTGGGTTTAGAACCCCGCATGAGGTATCCTTAAGTGGCGGTAATACGCTAAACCAAACAACCACTGGTTGCTGCACTTCTAACTTGAATCCACGCTATTCGAGTCTTCCGTTGCACCGTATTTAACTATGCTACATTCAGGAAGCGGAGTGTTTCTCTGGTGCGATTTGCAGCACGAACCTGGTTACTACGCTAACCAATAACAAGTTAAGACTTTAGAAACATTTTTTTATGACCGTTAATGACATTCCCGTAATAGCCTTTTTCAAACGCTTGCTAGATCCTTTTATAATTTGGGGTTTGCTGGTTCTAATTGCGTGGGCGTATGACGAAACCTTCACTGGTTATTACATGGTACTGATGATCATTACTTTTTTCATCTCTTCATATATCTTCGAGCAGACCAATATATATCGCACATGGCGCAACGGCAAACTGCTGGTCCGGTTAAACGGATGCGCTTCGAACCCCGCTCTTCTGGCGGGGTTTTTTTGTGCGTGCAAATTGCCACGCTACTTTGCAGGAAACCTGATATTTCTAATTAGCGTTGACAACCTACTTGGTTATAAAACGGAATATGGCAAAGCATTTTTACTACTTTTAGGTTCAGCCTCTCAATTACGGGCTTCTATTACTTTCACACTGGCGGTCACTTCCTGACAAGATGCGGCAACCTTTCACAATCTCTGCCCAAGTTTTATCCTTGCATATTGAAAGACAATCTTTTAATATGCAATGATGATTAATCGAAGACTTCTATCTTCAATCGAACATTCGCTAACCGAATTTCCGGCGGTTGCACTTCTCGGCCCCCGGCAGACTGGCAAAACCACGCTGGCACGAATCGCTGCCAACAAGCATCCAAACAGTCTATATCTTGACCTTGAACGTCCATCCGATTTGGCCAAGCTCACCGACTCCGAGTTTTTTTTATCGCGGCATGCCGATCAACTTATCGTGCTGGATGAAATTCAACGCCAGCCTGAACTATTCGCCGCATTGCGCTCGCTGATCGATGAAAAGCGCACCCCGGGACGATTCCTGTTGCTGGGGTCGGCCTCGCCGCAACTATTGCGTCAGGCATCGGAATCGTTGGCTGGAAGAATCTCTTTTCATGAACTTGCCCCTTTTGACATAAGCGAAATCCAGCCTAGCCTTTCCGAATTACAAAATTTCTGGCTACGCGGCGGGTATCCGTTGAGCTGGCTCGCACAGTCGGATAAATCCTCCTTCGCATGGCGTGAGTCCTTCATTGCCACGCACCTGGAGCGCGACATCCCATCCTTCGGCATACGCGTTCCGGGCACGACATTGCGTCGTTTCTGGCAAATGCTTGCTCACCTGCACGGACAATTGTGGAATGCATCCCGACTCGCGGCAGGATTCGGTGTGTCGGCTCCAACTGTTCAGCACTATCTGGACATACTGGAAGCGACCTATATGCTGCGCAGGCTTCCATCGCTTCAGGCAAACCTTGGAAAACGCCTGGTAAAATCACCCAAAGTCTATGTGCGTGACAGCGGCATATTGCACGCCCTGCTAGACATTGCCAGCCTCGACGAATTGGCTGGTCATCCGATCGTGGGCGCTTCGTGGGAAGGATGGGTATTAGAGCAGATCGCCCAACTGATCGAATCACAATGGCAACTATCGTTCTACCGCACAGCGAGCGGTGCCGAAATGGATGTTGTCGCCGAGCGAGGCAAGAGAAAAATTGGCTTCGAAATTAAATTTTCTAGCGCACCCTCGCCCAGCAAAGGTTTCTGGTTGGCAATATCAGACTTGAAGCTCGACCATACCTACATCGTCGCCCCGGTAGAAAATGGCTATCCGCTTGCAGCGAATGTCGATGTCGTTCCAGCGGCAGAGTTGGTAAAGGTATTGCAGGCTATTTGATGGCTATGTCGCAATTATCCGTGATAAATAATGGCAAATTTTTATTCCCAACGCAGCGCGCCCGTGTTTGACGCACTCAAACAAGCATTCCGCAAATGGCTATTCCGCCAAAAAATTGAGCGCGGCACTGTCACGCTTACTCAGCGGCGCATTTTTATTTTACCTACTCGTCGCGGCGTGGGTTTCGGCGTGCTGTTGCTGCTGATGTTGGTGGGGGATATTAATTACGGCTTGAGTTTGGGTTATGTGATGACCTTTTTGCTCGCCACGATGGCGGTCATGTCTATGCTGTACGCCTTTCGCAACCTGGCTAATTTGCAAGTTCAGGCAGGACATTGCGAAGCGGTATTTGCAGGTGAAATGGCGCAATTCGTTTTTCATTTTTATAACAACAGCAATTTACCGCGCTACCAATTAACCCTAAAAAACCGCAACAACCCTGACGCGACTCCTCAGCCAAAAAATATTACCAAAAAGAAATTTTCTTTTCGCAAACAAGTCAGTTCTGCAAAAATAAATTTTTCCAACGAGGTCCCACAAGGGGACAATGTCATTTTTGACTTGGCTGCTCAGCAAAATTTAACGGTGAAATTTCCGTTACCCACCTCCACGCGCGGCTGGTTGAGTAGCGGCAGGCTCACACTATATACCGAGTTTCCGTTAGGGCTTTTTCATGCTTGGTCATATTTGCAATTTGATACGTCATGTCTGGTTTATCCCCACCCTGCCGCACCACTGCCCTTACCTATTCAACACGACAAAGATGGACTGGGTCTTACGCAAATTAAAGGGGACGAAGATTTTTCCGGGGTACGCGATTACGTCACAGGCGATGCATTGACCCACATTGCGTGGAAAGCTCTGGCGCGCGAGCAGGGTTTGCAAGTTAAACAATTTAGCGATCAGGTCGGCCAACAAATATGGCTGGATTGGCATCACCTCCCCCATCTCGTCACCGAGGCAAAGTTGGCGGTGCTAACCCGCTGGGTGCTCACTGCAAATGAACAAAAAATGCGCTACGGATTGCGCTTACCTAAGATTGAAATTTTCCCCAGCCATGGCGACGGTCATCGCGCAGAATGTCTAAAAGCACTGGCATTGTTCGACCTGCCCCAGCAATCAACATCCACAGCATGAACAAGCCCACGAGTAATTTATCACCAGGTAATTTATCACCCAATCCCACAAGGGGACAATGTAATTTGGCGACCAGGCATTTATCCTTGGCCGCAATTTATGGTTTGATTGCCTGCATTTTTCTAGTGATCGCACCGCATGCAGAGCATCTGCCGCCATGGGTGAGTGTCTTAGCTGCAACGCTAATGGGCTGGCGTATTTATCTTGCTTACAAAAACCTGCTGCTGCCCAAACGCTGGCTGCTTACACTGATTACCCTAGCCTGTGTGGTCAGCATATTTCTTACATTCCGTACTCTATTTAGTCGTGAAGTCGGCGTGACCTTGCTCATACTGCTAACCACACTCAAGCTGTTGGAGCTACGCACGCAGCGCGATGCGATCGTTACCATTTATCTGGCATGCTTCATCATCATCACTAATTTTTTCTATTCGCAAAGTATGCCAACCGCGCTGTTTATGCTGTTCACTCTGGTGGCAATTTTAACCACCTGGCTGCATCTGCAAACGGGCGATTTGGGCTTTCGCCCGAGACTACGCATGGCGCTCATCCTCTTAGCGCAAGCCATTCCGCTGACTATCATTTTATTTTTATTATTCCCGCGCGTGCCGGGACCGTTATGGGGATTGCCACATGACGCTTACTCGACCAGCGGGCTGGACGACACTATGTCGCCCGGCAGCTTGAGCAAATTATCATTGTCCGAAGCGGTCGCCTTTCGCGCACAATTTGCCGCTGCGCCACCGATGCGCGAGCAAATGTATTGGCGCGGCCCGGTGTTGTGGGCATTTGACGGCAGAACCTGGACAGCAGGCACTGCACCGGCTAGTAAACCCGCTACATTGGACACGCTGCAAAATAGTCAGGATTACACCATCACGCTGGAACCTCATAATAAAAAATGGTTGTTCGCGCTGGAAATGCCGACAAAAATTTCGATCCCCTCACGTGTGACAGATGACTTTCAAATATTGCTGCCCAACAATATCATCGCCCGCGTGCGCTACACCGCGCAATCCCATCTCGGCTTTCGCGCTAATGCCGAAGAGACCGAGCAACAGTTACAACGGGCGTTAACACTGCCCGCCACGCTCAACCCTCGCGCCCGCCAGCTGGCTGCTGAATGGCGATCCACCTTAAATAATAGTGAAGCCATCGTGCGTGCTGCATTCACTTATTTCAATCGCGAAAAATTTGAGTACACGCTCGAACCCCCTCCCCTGCCCGGTCTACATACAGTCGATGACTTTATATTTAACACACGCAAAGGATTTTGCGAACACTATGCTTCCAGCTTTGTTTTTTTAATGCGGGCTGCGGGCATACCAGCACGTGTGGTGACTGGCTACCAAGGCGCGGAATACAACGAACTCGGCAATTACTACATCGTGCGCCAATCAGATGCCCACGCTTGGGCAGAAGTCTGGATAGCGGGGCGCGGCTGGATACGCATCGATCCCACTGCCGCCATAGCACCGTCGCGCGTGCAAAGCGGCCTCGCTGCATCCCTGCCGGATAGTGTCATTCTGCCATTTATGGCGCGCACGCAATCACCGCTGTTACGTAATCTGCGCCTCAATTTAGACTCGCTCACCAACCAATGGAACCAATGGGTGCTGGGTTACAACACCGAGCAGCAATTCGCCTTTCTCACCCGCCTCGGTATGCAATCCATCACCTGGCAAAACATGGTGATCAGTTTGATAATCGGGCTAGCCGCATTGATTGGAATTTTCGCGCTGCTGATGCTGCGTCATTTGAAAGGACGCAACGTTGACATGGCACAACGTCTGTATTTGAAATTTTGCCACAAGCTGGTAAAAATTAATCTCGTGCGCGCCGAACACGAAGGCGCAAAGGATTTTGCCGCACGCGCGATCAAAGCTAGCCCGCAACTGACCGCCGCCGTTACTCACATCACCAATCTTTATCTTGGCGTGCGCTATGGTGGTGAGGCAAACAGCGCAGCAATTCGAGCCTTGCGGCACGCGGTGACTTCATTCAAGATATAATTCTACTCAATTACTCGGCTTACCCCGCAAGACCATGCAAATTACCCGAAGATTAGAATTTGATGCAGGTCACCGCATTCCCACCCACAACAGCCAATGCCGCCATCTGCACGGACATCGCTACGCTATTGAAATTACCTTATCTGGCGACATCATTACCACCGAGGATGTCTCAGAGCATGGCATGGTCATGGATTATTCCGAAGTGAAACGCATCGCCAAAGAACAATTAGTCGACGCCTGGGATCATGCATTTTTAGTGTATCGTAATGATAACGTTGTATTACAGTTTTTGAATTCCCTACCAGAACATAAAACAGTGGTACTGGATGTGCCGCCCACAGCGGAAAATTTAGCCATGATTGCCTTTAACCTGCTTAAAGATGCGTACCACAGCAGCTACGGTAATCACCTGCAACTGCAGCGCGTGCGAATTTATGAAACACCGAATAATTGGGCGGATTACACTCGACCAACACATGTTACGTGAGCGGTAACCATGCCTGCCGTACTTATTCCAATTTCTGATAAAAACGATCACAGTGTTGACTTCGTTTTCGGCTCCTAGCCGTACTCAAATGTACTGTCTTCGTCGCTTCATCCTTGCCGCCTTGTGCTCCTGTTTATCAGAAATTAGAATTATGTAGTCTCACCCTGCACATTTACTTCATTCCTCCCCAGCTTCTACGGAAGCACTGAACAAATTTTGATCTGTCACAACTCTGTAATATTTGTCGCTTAGAATTCCGGTACAAATTCAAGAATAACCTTGAATTAGTAAAATTTTTAATTTTAGGGAGATTGAAAAATGCATGAATTTACAAATATTAAGCCGAGCCTTGGGGAAAGATTCAAATCAGCCACATTATCCACAGCCCTGCTAGCACTCTTGGGAGGCGTCACGCTATCAGCACAGGCTACCGAATTGTTTATGGACACGCAGACACAACAAGTATTTACCTCACCGGGTGAAAATAGAGTCAAGCTCAGTGAGTTCAAGGAAGTCAATCCGAAGACCGAGAAAAAAAGTTGGTCTGACGTACTCAGCGTGCGCGGGTACACGCAATTTCGTTCCAACAAAACCATATCTGGAGACAGCATTAATCTGTCCAACCCAAGCGACAAATTTATCTCGGACAATCAAAACTTCGGAGTTAGGCGCGCTAGAATTGTCATCTCGGGTGATGTAAGCGATCGTCTATCTGTCTATTTGCAACATGACCTAGCTACTGGACCAGACACGGGAGGAGTTACAGGCGGACTTCTGGCGGTTCGCGATGCTTATGCTGATATCTACCTCGACGATAAAAAGGAATATCGCATTCGTACTGGTATAAGCAAGGTTCCTTACGGCTTTGAGATACTACAGTCAAGCCAGAACCGGATTTCTATAGATCGTGCTGATGCCGGTAACATTGCATCTCGCGACGAACGTGATACAGGCATGATGTTCTATTGGGCACCTGCGCACATTCGTGATCGCTTCAAAGAATTGGTGCGTAGTGGTCTCAAGGGCACGGGCGATTATGGCGTGATAGGCTTGGGTGTATATAACGGCCAGGGGCTCAACCGCGGTGAGCTCAATAATAACCTCCATAAAGTCGCCCGCTTGAGCTACCCTTTCAAATTCGACAATGGTCAGTTTTTTGAGGTTGGCGCATCAGCATTGAGTGGCAAATATGTTCCAAGAGCCACTTCTATTTCAGCCCCTACCGCTATCACCCCCACATTTAATGGCCAAGGCGTGCAGGACGATCGTGCGGGCGTGCATGCTGTGCTGTATCCCCAACCCTTTGGTTTGCAATCTGAATGGAATTGGGGTCGTTCACCCGAGTTGAACGCTAGCCACACAAAAATCGAGGCCGCCAAACTTAAAGGTGGACATATACAAGCCATGTATAAGCTGGATACCAATCTTGGTAGCTGGATTCCCTATGCGAAGTGGCAGCGCTACGACGGCTCCGAAAAATTTACGGTCAACGCACCTCGCTCTATCGTGCGGGAAAAAGAAATTGGTGTGGAATGGATACCTCGGCCTGAACTGGAGTTGACTGTAGCTTATGCCAAAATGGATAGGACTAACGTGAACACGTTCGTGACAGCGTTGAATGGTTACAGACAGGTTGATGCCGATACGCTTCGTGTACAGTTGCAATGGAATTATTAATCCCTATCTGTCGTTGAGGCCAGTATAAAAACTAAAATATACCCAAACATTCCACCGTGGGATAAATCCAAGGTGGGATAAATCCAAGGTGGATGGGCAATGGAAGTTGTACAATTTCCATTGCCCATCCACCTTGTGATGCATCATTCTAATTTCTGATTTAGAACAAAAAAAGTTATCGGTCTCTTTTGTTTTTTACCATTCGTTTGCGCCACGCCAAAATCACGAACACACGCCACATAATTCGCACCACAAAATAGCCAACTATCGCCAGGCTTATCGCCAGCAACGGCAGCCCAACCGCCAGCGGCTTACCCAAAGAAACCATCCATTCAAACATTGCGACATACCAGTTATCCCAATTCATTTCGGGCAAAGCTAACTTAGTCAATTCGTCAGGATTGGGTTGATGATTCAGACCGATGACTAACGTACCCAGCTTATAAGCTAATGCGTACAATGGCACGATAGTGAACGGGTTGGTGTATAGCGTGGTGAATGCGGCGACTGGTAAATTTACGCGAAATAATATTGAAAGAAAAATCGAACTCAATATCTGCACTGGCCCGGGAACCAAGCCCGCAAACAAACCCACCGCGACACCACCCGCCACCGAACGGCGATTAAGATGCCATAAATTATGGTGTGTTAGATATACACTTAAATAGCCCGTCCAGCGATTGCGTGTAATTGATTCGTGACTGGGCAAATAGCGCCGTAAAAATTTTCGCATAGTGGGTCTCTAACTATTTATTCGTGCTTGATTTAATTCAACTGCCGCATGCCCTATTACATATTATTTTTCGCCACTGGCATTTGGCTACTACAACAGCAGGCTGCACTTCCAGAAGCCAACTGGGTGATTCTTTTCTGGGTGGGATTCGCTCCCGCGCTTGTAGGTCTAATCTTACTCCCTTCTACTCTCCCGCTTTGGCAGCGCGGGATCCGCTTTGCATTATTTTCTGGTCTCTGCCTCGCGCTGGGATTTTTCTATGCCGCATTTTTTGCGCAGCAGCGGCTCAGCGAAAGTTTGCCTGTTGAATGGGAAGGCAAGGATATTGAAATCATCGGGGTCGTAGCTGACTTGCCCAAGCAGCATGAGCGCGGACTGCGTCTGACTTTGGATGTAGAACAGGTATTGACTCCCCATGCCAGTGTGCCACAGCACATTATACTTTCCACCTATGATGAACCGCTCGGCAAATTTAAAAATTCATCTACCAATCGATCCCCGAACAAAACCCAACGCGAGCCTTTTAAAAAATTAACGCTACGCGCAGGTGAACGCTGGCAACTGACCGTGCGCTTGAAGCAACCACATGGCACAAGCAATCCACACAACTTCGATTTTGAAATGTGGATGCTTGAGCGCAAATTGCGCGCGCAAGGTTACATCCATCACAAAGGAAACAATATTCGGCTGGATGAATTAGTCAAAAATCCCGACTATCTTATTCAACGAATGCGCGAAAATTTGCGTGACGCATTTACTCAAACGCTGGGCAATGCCCCTTATGCAGGCGTGCTGATTGCTCTGGCGATTGGCGACCAAGCGAGCATCCCGCAGTCGCAATGGCAGATATTTACTGACACGGGTGTAAACCACTTGATGAGCATTTCGGGTTTGCACATCACCATGCTATCGGGTCTGGCGTTTGCTTTAAGCTATGCCTTGTGGCGACGCAGCACGCGCTTGACGCTTGCCCTGCCTGCCCGCAAAGCAGCATCCTGCATTGCCTTGCTGGTAGCGATCAGCTACGCGCTGCTGGCTGGATTCGGCGTGCCCGCACAGCGCACAATTTATATGTTGGCTACAATCACCGCGCTGTTGTGGTTCTCACGCACCAGTACACCCTCACAAATTTTGACCGCTGCATTACTGATTGTTTTGTTGATCGACCCGTGGGCGGTGCTGGCTCCCGGTTTCTGGTTATCATTCGGCGCAGTGGCACTGATATTTTATGTCACGTCACATCGGCTCGGTTACGCGCGCGGCAAACCAATCGATAAACATCCCACAAGGGGACAATGTCCCACAGAGAAGTCTGAGCCTGACCTGCCCTACCTACTCCGTGCAGCACGCCCCTTTCGCAGCCTGCTGATCTATGGCCGCATCCAATGGGCAATGAGCATCGGCTTAATTCCCCCTTTGCTGGCCATGTTTCAACAGGTATCAATTGCCTCCCCCATCGCCAACGCTTTTGCTATTCCACTGGTCAGTCTGGTGGTCGTTCCGTTAACCCTGGCAGGCGCGCTACTGCCATTTGAATGGCCGCTGTGGTGGGCACATGAAGTTATGCGCGTGTGTGTGGCAGGCTTAACCAGCTTGCCTGCTGGTGTGTGGGTGCAGCACGCGCCGCCAACCTGGACAGTTATAGTGGGCATGGCGGGTGTGCTGTGGACGCTGCTGCCACGCGGCTTCCCCGCGCGCTGGTGGGGATTGTTTGCATTGCTGCCGATGTTTTTAATCACCCCCGCCGCTCTGCCAGAAGGATCATTGCGGCTGCTAATTTTTGATGTGGGGCAAGGGTTGGCGGTGGCGGCACAAACGCGCAATCACGCTTTGTTATATGACACAGGCCCGGACTTTAGCAGTGAAGCAAACAGCGGCAATCGCATTTTGATCCCGGCGCTACGCGGCATGGGCATCACGCGGCTGGATGGTTTATTGCTGACGCACAACGATAGCGACCACACAGGTGGGGCACGTTCTATTTTACAGACGTTACCCGTAGACTGGCTTTCTTCATCGCTTACCAGTGAGCACGAGTTGATGCAGTTATCCCAGCACGGCAGTCATTGTGCGGCGGGGCAACAGTGGAATTGGGATGGCGTGCAGTTTGAAATATTGCACCCGGATTTAGCCAGCTACGCCGCACCAAAAATTAGCGATAATAATCGTAGCTGCGTGCTGAAAATAAGCACGGGCGCGCACAGTGTTTTACTGACTGCCGATATAGAGCGCGAAGCGGAGCAACAATTATTGCAGCATTATGCGCACCAGCTACCCAGCACATTGTTGGTCGTGCCGCACCATGGTAGCAAAACTTCATCCACCGCTGATTTTGTTACTGCGGTACACCCGCAATATGCAGTGGTCACAGCGGGCTATCGAAATAGCTACGGACATCCTAAACCGGAAGTCATTAAACGCTATCTTGCGCTGGATAGTGTGGTGTTACGTTCAGATGAGGATGGTGCGATTGAGGTAATAATGTCAGGCGAAAAATTTAATCTTGACTCACATCGAAAAAAACATGCGCGGTATTGGCATCCGGCGGTATCAGTTGCAGCCATTAGATAACCATCTTGAAGTACACGGCCATCGTTCTGCCAGGACAATTTTTTATAAGGCGATATTAAAATCTGAATAATTTAGGATACTGAATAAAATAGTGCTGTCCTAATGCTGTAAAGACTTTATCACATCCTCCACTACTTTTTTCGCATCGCCGAATATCATCATACTTTTATCTAAATAAAATAATTCATTGTCCAACCCGGCATAGCCCGTTGCCATGCTGCGTTTTACCACCAGAATGGTGCGCGCCTTATGTGCTTCCAGAATCGGCATACCATAAATGGGACTGGCTGGATCAGTCTTCGCAGCAGGGTTAACCACGTCATTAGCGCCGATAACCAGTACCACATCAGTGTCGGCAAATTCATTATTAATCTCGTCCATTTCTTCAACCTGTTCGTATGGCACTTCTGCTTCTGCCAGCAAGACATTCATGTGCCCCGGCATACGCCCTGCCACTGGATGAATGGCGTATCGCACTTTCACGCCCTGCTGCATAAGCAAGGTCGACATTTCATTGATCGCATGTTGCGCACGTGCCACGGCTAAACCATAGCCCGGCACAATGATGACACTATCGGCATTGCTCATCATAAATGCCGCATCTTCCGCACTGCCGCTGCGATAGATTTTTTGTACTGCCGCACCAACGTCCTCAGCCGCAACACCCTCGCCAAAACCACCAAAAATCACGTTGATAATGGAGCGATTCATAGCGCGACACATGATGTATGACAGGATCGTGCCTGAACTGCCAACCAGTGCGCCCGCAATAATCAGCATATTGTTATTCAAAGTGAAACCAATTCCTGCCGCAGCAAAACCGGAATAAGCGTTGAGCATGGACACCACTACCGGCATATCCGCGCCACCTATCGGCATAATCAGCAGCACGCCCAACAACAAAGCCAGTGCCAGCATAATCAAAAATGGAGTCCACGCTGGCGTAATGCAAAATGCAATGCCAAACCCTATCATCGCCACGCCCAGCAGCAGATTCACCCAATGCTGCCCACCAAAGCGCAGGGGTTTGTTGCCCAGCTTGCCGGATAATTTACCGAAGGCAATAATGGAACCTGTGAATGTGATCGCGCCGATAAACGCGCCGATGAACAACTCGATGCGGCTGCTAAGATGCAAGGGGGGGATAGCTTGACTAAAGAAGCCAGGCTGTGCAATGCCATATGCAACTGGATTATAAAATGCTGAGATGGCGATCAACACAGCGGCTAGTCCCACCAGCGAGTGCATCGCTGCAACCAATTCCGGCATGGCTGTCATTTCTATCCGCTTGGCCACCACCGCGCCTATCACCCCGCCCACTGCAATAGCCAAGATAATGTAGGTAATGTTTTGCGTGATGGTCAGCGTGGTCAGCACCGCGATGGCCATGCCTATCATGCCAAACAAATTTCCGCGTTGCGCGGACACAGGCGAGCTTAGTCCCTTCAACGCCAGAATAAATAAAACCGCAGCGAGTAGATAAGCGAGTGCAACAAAATTGGCCGACATATTTTTTATAACTCCAAGTTTTTCTGTTATTTATTTTTTTTACGGAACATACCCAACATGCGTTGCGTGACGAGAAAGCCACCGAACACATTCACCGCCGCCAGCATCACTGCCAGCAATCCCAACACTGTACCCACGTCTATTTGCACGGGTCCTGCGGCTAACATCGCGCCTACAATGATGATGCCGGACACAGCGTTGGTGACGGCCATCAAGGGCGTGTGCAGTGCGGGGGTTACGTTCCACACCACGTGATAACCCACCACGATGGCTAAAACGAATACCGTTAAATTGGTCACAATTGGATCAACACCCATTTTCTTTCTCCCCGGAAAATTCCTGCTATGCAGATTATTAATTTCTACGCAGTCTTTTTGGTTTCAATTTCGCCATTACTACACAACAACGATCCCGCAATAATGTCATCCTCGCGGTTAACATTCATCTTGCCGCCATTTTTTGGATCACATAATAAATTTAAAAAATTGAGCAAATTGCGTGCATATAAAGCGCTGGCATCGGCTGCTACCAAGGCGGGCAAGTTATCCTCGCCGCACAGCGTGACACCATGTTTGACAACAGTTTTACCCATTTCAGACAAGGGGCAATTGCCGCCCGCCTCCACCGCCATATCGACAATCACCGAGCCAGGCTTCATGGCCTTGACCATATCTTCCGTCACCAGCACGGGTGCGGCACGTCCCGGAATCAGTGCGGTGGTAATCACAATATCCGCTTGCGCCACGCGCTTGGCTACTTCAATCTTTTGCCGCTCCATCCAACTGGCGGGCATAGGGCGTGCATAGCCACCCACACCCTGTGCAGCATCACGTTCTTCATCAGTTTCAAACGGCACATCAATAAATTTTGCACCCAATGATTCCACTTGCTCTTTTACCGCCGGGCGCACGTCCGATGCTTCAATCACCGCACCCATACGCTTGGCCGTGGCAATGGCTTGCAGCCCTGCCACACCCACACCAAGAATCACCACACGCGCTGCTTTGACCGTGCCCGCCGCTGTCATCAACATCGGCATAAAACGTTTGTATAAATTCGCCGCGACCAGTACCGCTTTATAACCTGCGATATTGGCTTGCGATGACAACACGTCCATCGCCTGGGCGCGTGAGGTCCGCGGCAATTTTTCCATGGCAAAAGCGGTGATGCCTTGCCTGGCGTAGGCCGCAACCAGATCCGCCTGATATGGTGATAACAAGCCTATCAACACACTGTTGGCAGGCATCTGCATCAATTCATCGGCAGCGGGCGCTTTGACCTTCAACACGATCTCCGCTTGAGCATATAAATCTTTTGCATTGACCAATGTAGCACCCGCTGCCTGATAATCCGCATCCAAGATGCTTGCGCCCGCTCCCGCTCCGCTCTGCACAAGCACGGCATGACCGGCTGCCAGCATTTTTTTAACGGTTTCCGGCGTTGCCGCAACACGCGTTTCCCCTGCACGCGTTTCCATTGGAATACCGATACGCATTAATTTTCCTCCAGTAAATTTTTGTGATTATACGATTTTATTCTGCGCCAAATTTATTTTGTGATGGATTGATTCTGCGCTAAACAGCTTGCAATCCACTGCGCGGTTAATTTCTCCGGCAAGGTATTTTGTTTGAGTCGCGCATTTAATCCGGCAAAGCTCACATCATCTAATGGCTGATCTTGATTGAAACAGGAAAATACATAATGTTTTTTCCCGCTAATTGGGTCGATGTGCTCTTGAATACACTGGCCACAAATCTCTTTCATCATGCATTGCATGGGCGAATTGATCGACGCATAGGCGTGATGTCCAGCCTTCATATATGCTTTTAATTCATTATGCCGCGCTGCCGCCACTGCCGCCATCATGCGATCCGAACCGATGACGATGAGGCGATCAACATTTTTCACAGCAATGGCAGGTTCACCTAATTCGCCGCTGGCATACGCTTTAATCGCCTGCACGATGTTGCCAACAAAGGTACGATCTTGCTCGCGTGTCGGTGCAAAACCCGGTGCTTCATCACAGCCCCACACCACCACATCGGCAGCCGCTTCAATATCGGCTACTTTGTAGCGATCCATAAGTTTTTTATAGCCCGCGAAATACAGCACTTTTGAACCCGCTGCACGGAAAGCACGGCCAATAGAAAATAACACCGCATTGCCCAATCCACCGCCCACCAGCAGCACTGTTTCGCCCGCTGCGATTTCAGTCGGCGTGCCGGTAGGCCCCATTAACACTACCGCTTCGCCGGGGACAAGCTGATCGCATAATTGCGACGAACCACCCATTTCCAACACAATGGTAGACAACAAACCCTGCTCAATATCGACCCACGCGCCAGTTAGCGCCAAGCCTTCCATCACCATGCGCGTACCCTTAATTTGCGTAGCGGTTGTTTCGTAATTTTGTAAACGATAAAACTGTCCCGGCAAAAATGCGCGTGCGGCCGCAGGTGCTTTCACCACCACTTCAACAATATTTGGTGTGAGGCGCACGACTTGATGCACGGTTGCGCGCAGATCGTTATTTAATTGCGTGAAGAATTGGCGGTCACTCATTTTAGATGCGGCTGCAACCTGTGCCAACACTTTACTCACCACCGGGTAACCCTGCTTGGCACTGCCCATGGCTTTCACCACATTGCCAAAATAAGAAGGATGCAAATCGCCAAAAAAACTGACGAAGCGACCATCGTAATGCCGAACCTGCAACACCTGCGCCTTGCCCGGTTTAGTGTTGCCGCGCTCCGGTTTCACCACTTCACCATGCTCATTACAGGCTTGAAAATATTTTCCATCCAGCTTGAATTGCTCTGGAAATTCGCGCGATAAAACTGTGTTGGGCTGCGTGCCCGCCGCTACCAGAATGGTGCGCGCAGGAATGGATAACTCGCCCAAACTCTGCCAGATACCATCGGCATCCATCACTTGCTGTTTGACCACCATGGCGTAAGCATCTTGATTGGCATCGATCTCCACGCGCAGTGGAGTCAAACCTTCGGCAAAATAAATACCTTCTTCCAGGGCTTTTTCAACTTCCTCATGATTGAGCGTATATGCCGGGCTATCCAGTAAACGCTTGCGATACACCACGGTCACGCCACCCCAGGATTGCATTAATTTAATTAAATCCGGCTCGCGTTTTGCATTCGCCGCCGCGACCCGCTCGGCGCGGATAGCGCGGGCATGACTCAAAAACTCATCCGCAACGATGGCTTCCTCTTTTGTCCAGGTTGAGCGCAATGCTGCTTCACTTTTTTCTGCTGACAGCATTTCATAGCGCCGCAGAAATTTTTCCACTTGCCCCGGATAATAAGCCAGCGATTCCGTTGCGGTATCAACAGCAGTCAGTCCGCCACCGATGACCACCACGGGCAGGCGCACCTGCATGTTAGCGATGGAATCCGATTTGGCTGCGCCTGTTAATTGCAAGGCCATCAAAAAATCAGACGCGGTACGCACACCATTAGCCATGCCATTCGGAATCTCCAACAGCGTAGGCCGTCCTGCACCTGCAGCCAGCGCGACGTGATCAAAGCCCTGTGCAAATGCGCTATCTGCAGTGATCGTGCCACCAAAACGCACACCGCCGAACAGCGCAAATTGACTACGCCGCTCCAGCAGCAGGCGAATAATCTTCAGGAAATTTTTATCCCAGCGCACGGTGATGCCATATTCGGCCACGCCGCCAAAACCCGCTTGAATTCTATCTTGCAGCGGCTCACTCAAACTACTCGCATCATATACCGGCTGAAATGGCACACGCTCGCCATGCACAGTGACTCCGCTTAACTCACCCGGCAATGGCTCAATTTTTAAACCATCAATGCCCGCGATAATGTGGCCATCATTCATTAAATGATGAGCCAAAGTAAAACCCGCCGGCCCCATGCCCACTACCAGCACCCGTTTGCCAGTGGGGGCACGCGGCAGGGGGCGGCGGATATTGAGCGGATTCCAGCGCGTCAGCAGGCTGTAAATTTCAAAACCCCAAGGCAGCTCCAACACATCTTTCAACGAGCGCGTTTCGGATTGTGGAATGTTTACCGGCTCTTGCTTTTGATAAATACATGACTTCATGCAATCGTTACAAATGCGATGTCCGGTGGCAGCGCACATCGGGTTATCCACCACTATCACCGCCAGTGCACCAATAGCCAGGCCGGAGGCTTTGACTTTATGGAATTCAGAAATTTTTTCATCCACCGGGCAACCTGCCAGCGGCGTACCGAAATGATTTTTCTTAAACGCGGGGGCTTCGCCCGCAACTGTTTTATCCAACGGGGCAACGGCCTTCTCGCGCAAACCGGTAGAGCAGGAATCCTTGCCTTGCTCGTGACACCAAATACAATAATTGGCCTCACCCAGGGCACCTGCCAAATCTGTACCTTGATCAGTTAAAGCAAACCCCTCACGCTGGCGCATATGATTTTTAGACAAGGTGTAGGCAGCGTAATGCAAGCCCTCAACTGGAACAACATGTACCAGGTGCCTGAAGTCCAGCTTGGCTGGCACTTTGAACAACACGCCCTGCCGATGGCGCAGCTTGCCTGCATCCGCCTGTGCCGCCCATGCCGCATAACGCTCGGCAACATCCAGCCTTTCCGCGTTCGCCAACTCATCTTCCAACCAACCATTCACATGACGCACAAAATCCATTTCGCTGAATGTAGCCGCGCCGGCATTCAGAAATTTGAGCAGTGTTTTTTGCAGTGCCTCGCCATCAAAACTTCCAGCCTCGACTGCCTTATATTTTTGTAGCGCCCGTCGCTGCACAAAATGCCGCTTGCAATGCAGTAGCGGCGCCAGGTCATTATGCCGCGCAGCTAACGCTTGCACTTCATTGTTAATGCCGAATAATCGAGCGATAAATTCTTCCAGATAAGGTGCTATATCAATAATCAATTGCGACTCTTGCAAATGCGTCAAATTGTCCGGGGCAGTGCGCGCCAAAGACAATCTTTGTGCCAAGCTGGGCTCGGCCTGCATCAAATCCTCAAAAAACAATTTGTCCAGATGACGCAATCCGTCATGCTCGTACAGGTTTTCAAATTGCAAACCCAAGCCCAATTTCAAAGTTGGGTTGGATGCCACGACATGACTCGAACCGGATGATACTTTTGTACTTTCCATACAGCCTTAACTCCTATCTCAACTTTACCTGCAGAGATTTATGCACTTCTTCCAATGGGTAGATACCATATAAGCCAGTACTATAAATCCGGCATACACCCGCAAAAACAGCGCGCATGTTAGCGCACCCGCTTAGTGATACCAAATAATTTTAGGTTGGCTACTTATAACCAAAGGTTAGTCCTGCATAAAATTTTAAGCAAACCATCAAAAGTATCGCTTTTCACCCAATAGTGACAATAAAATGAGGATAAGGTATATCTGTCTACCTTTATTTTCTCTATGCGATTTTTTTAAAAGACCTTACATCATGCGTATAGCGATCTATTGCTGCTTCAAAAACGGCCACCCAACGCCATGTCCTTCCTATCTAAAGCGTCGATATCATGGCGATTAAAATGATAATTGATTTTTTTAAACGGGCACGTGCCAAGGGAAATGAGCATGAGCAGTCGTTGCTGCGTGTATTTTTGACTCTAGCAGTAATTACATACCTATAGACTCGGCACGATGAAGTTTGAACTTTTGTCGCGCATTTCAGTCCGATACGCATGGACAAAGAAGATGCTAGATTTCAGACATTGGAGCGGTTGCACGAGAGACGCAAGCAGGTCGTGCGGCTGCATCGCAAAGGAATTG